>NZ_CP013438.1:1002675-1336900 GCF_001718795.1 Burkholderia latens
CTGCGCGGGATCGGATCCGGCGGGTGCGACGCGGTCCGGGACGAACGTGCGGCCGTCGAAGTCCCCGACGAAGTACATCGCGCCGGACCCGCCCGCGATCGACCATGGATTGACGTTCACGATCATCACCCATTTGATGCGCCGCGGATCGTCGTCGACGGGCAGCGGCACGAGGTCGGGCATTTCCCACAGCGCGCCGGCGTGCGGCACGTCCGGCAGCGTGAAGTCGCTGAGGAACGACCAGTGGATCAGATCGTCGGAGCGGTAGAGCTTCACGACCTGCGCGTCGGCGACGACCGTCGTCATCAGCCAGTAGCGTCCGGGCGCGTACCACGACACCTTCGGGTCGCGGAACTGCTTCGATTCGGGATCGAGCGTGAGCACGGGGTTGTGCGCATACGGCTGCCACGTCGCGCCGTGGTCGAGACTGTACGCGAGCGATTGCGCCTGCGTGCCCGGTGCGTGGCCGGAACCGGCCGTGTAGACGCTCGTGTAAAGCGCGACGAGCGGCGTGCTGCCCGGCGCGCCGAGACCGGACGTGTTGCGCGTATCGGCGACGATCGAGCCGGAGAAAATTTCTTCCGTCGCGTTCGCGCGCATTGCGACCGGCTGCTCGCGCCAATGGACGAGATCGGTGCTGGTCGCGTGACCCCACGACATGTTGCCCCAGTCGTGGCCGGAGGGGTTGTACTGGTAGAACAGGTGATAGCGGCCGTGTTCGTAGACGAGGCCGTTCGGATCGTTCATCCAGTTGCGTTGCGGCGTGTAGTGCAGCGCGGGCCGCCATTGCGGCGTGGCGGCCGCGGGCGGCGCCGCGCATGCCGCGTGCGCAGTCTGCATGCCGGCGGCACACAGCAGCGCCAGTTTGGCGAGCCGGAATGAAAAGCGGAAAAACGTCGATGTCGTGCGCAAATCGTGCAGCTCCTCGCGCGAACGGAGCGACGCGCGGATGCAGCCGGAACCGGCGACATCCGCGCTCGCGAATCGAAAAAAAGCAGGCGCACACGCGACACGCGCGATGCGCACCTGCGCAACGGGCTGGACTATGCAGCCGCGATCGTTACGGCCGCGTGCCAGGGCCGCCGTCGTTGTGACCGGCGCCGGTTGCCGGCAGGTTCGACGGAATGTCGCCGTAGCCGCCGAGGCCGCCGCGGCCGTAGAAGCGGTCGACCGCCGTCGACGTGCCGTTGATGTTGACCTTCACCGTCGGCGCGAGCGTACCGCCGCGGCGCGGTCCGATCGCATCGATGAACGACTCGACGAGCCCGCCCGGCATCACGTAGTGCGAATACGACTGGAATTCGCGCGGGTTCTGGTTCGGATCCTGCGCATACGGCGCGCCGGCCGGCGCGGAGAAGTCGGTCGGATTGCCGAGCACGAGCCCGCTGCCGCCGTTCAGCGGCTGGAAGTCGCTGCGGATGCCGTTGCCGACGAAGCCGTAGACGCCGTCCGGCCCGTCGACGCCCGCGGCCATCGTCGTGCGGTGGCTGATCGTGAACAGGTAGTACTTGCCGTCCTTCAGATAGATCTGCGGCCGCTCGGTCTGGTCGTCGACGCAGTTCGCCGACAGGATCGGCGGCAGGAACTTCCATTCGGTCAGTTGCGGGTTGGTCGCGACGGCCAGGCCGACATTGGCCTTTTGATACACTGCGCCCGAGTTCATCACCGCGTTGAGATCCTCCCTGGACGGATCGTTCGGCGCATAGCCGAGGTCGGCCTCGGTGCAGGTGCGCGCGCCGCGCTGGCCGCCGGTATTGCCTTCGAACACCATGTAGGTCTTGCCCGGATGTGCGGGATCGGTGAACACGAACGGATCGCGGAACGAGAAGTAGGTGTTCTGCTGACCCGTCTGGTAGTAATTGCCGTCCGGCTGCAGCAGCGCCTTGTGATCGTCGAAGCCGGTGAACCACACGTGCTTGTCGTCGGCGTGGATGTGTCCGTCGGCGCGCGTGATGATCGCCTGCGGCGGGGTGATGTCGGCGCCGCCGGGCGCGGAGCGGTTGAACGACGTCGCGGTGTAGTAGAGGCTCACGTTATCGCCGTGCGTGAGGCGCGCGGAACCCGACCATTCGGCGTTGTTGGTCATCGGCGACGTGCCGAACACCTTCACGCTCGCGCCGTCCGGGAACAGGTGGCCGCCCCAGGTCCAGCCGCCGTTTGCGGGCCGTTGCGACGCGGGCACGCCGGCACGGCGATAGAAGAAGCCGATGCGTGCATGAACGTGGCGATCGTCGAACGTGTAGCCCGCGTGTGGGTCGGCGGTCAGCGAGAAGATCACTTCCCAGCCTTTGTAGCTGAGCTGGTTCGCGCGGAGGTCGGCCAGCGGCCACGTATCCCACACCCAGACGTTCGGGTTGATCAGCGGGAAATCCTGCGGGATGTCCGGCATCGTCAGCGCTTGCGGCAGCGAGTTGCGGTCCGCGCCGGCGGTGTGCGACTGCGCGACGATCTGGCGAATGTCGGCGCGGGTCCAGCGCATCGTGAAGTTGCTTTCGGGATCGTAGGCCTGCTGCGTATGCGGCGTCGGCGCGGGAGCGCCGGCGGTCTGCGCGTGCGCGACCGACGCGAAGGCGACCATTGCGGTGCCGGCGAACAGCAAACGTTTGGCCGCAGTCGCGCGGCAAAAGGGGAAGTAAGTCATGTCGGCGTTGTCTTACGTTGACGGTGAATGGGAATGGCTGCGGCGGCATTGATGCCCAAACCGGTTTGGATGCTATTTCAAACCGGTTTGGACGTCAAAAGATAAATATTTGACGGTAATAACTGCCATCCAGGAAATAATTGCCGATTCGACGGTATTCGGCCGGATGGGATGCACAACGCGAGGAGCGACGTGAAGGTGAATCTGAAGGCGCTGTCGGACGCGCTCGGCCTGTCCCGCACGACAGTCAGCCGCGCGCTGAACGGCTATGACGACGTGAGCGAGGTGACGCGCGCGCGCGTGATGAAGGTGGCGCGCGAGCTCGGCTATGTCGCCGATCCGACCGCGCGCCGGCTCGCAACGGGGCGTGCCGATACGATCGGCATCATTTATCCGTTCGGCGCAGGCGATCTCGGCGATCCGCGCTTTGGCGAAGTCGTCGCGGGCATTACCGAGCGGCTCGCCGAACGCAATCTCGACTTCATCATCGCAGCGGCGCGGCCGAACGCCGAACTGGATACGTATCGGCGGCTCGTCGACGGCAAGCTGGTCGACGGGCTGATCGTTGCGCGCACGCTTGTCGACGATCCGCGGCTCGCGTACCTGCGGGCGAACGCGTTTCCGTACGTCGCGTATGGCCGCACGCAGACCGCCGAGCCGTATGCGTGGTTCGACTTCGACAACGAGGCGGGCGCGCGCGATGCGGTGCGGCGGCTGATCGGGTTCGGTCATCGACGGATCGCGATGATCAGTGCGCCGCTGTCGCTGAACTTCGCGATGCAGCGTCGCGCGGGCTATCTCGCGGCGCTGCGCGAAGCCGGCATCGCGCCCGATCCGGCGCTCCTCGTCGAATGCGCGTTCACGCGGGACGGCGGGCAGCAGGGCGCGCACGCGCTGCTCGCATTGGCGGAACGCCCGACCGCGCTGCTCGTCGACAACAACATCGCGGGCGGCGGCGCGTTTCGGGCGCTGCTCGACAGCGGCGTGCGCCCGGGAACGGACATGTCGCTGATCGTCTATGACGGCGTGCCGGCGGACGTCGCGTATCCGCATCGCGTAACGGCGGTCGTGCAGCCAACCGGCCACGCGACGGGGCGTGCGTTGGCGGAACTGATGCTCGGGCTGCTCACGCAGGGCGTTCATGGCGAGCGGTTGGAGACGCCGGTAATCGAGGCGGGCGATACGGACGGGCCGCCGCACGGCTGACCGGGGCGGCGGCGGGGCGAGGCGCGCGGCGCGCGCGCCCGCGAGCCGCTGCTTACGAGTCCGCCGGCCGCCAAAGCCATATCGAACGCAGGGATGTTTCTAGACGACCGGTCTAATCCGAGGCTATCATCCGTTCTCGTGAACGCGAGGCTGCTCCTCCAGCATGCAGTTGTGGCGCGACAATGCAGTGCATTGCCGCCGCCGATCGCATCCCGCCCTCGTTTTTTCTGGTCCGTTTCTAGACGACTGGTCTAATAGGCGGTTCAAATTTTTCGGCAGACGCGTCGCACGTTGGCGCATGCGCGCAGCCTAACCGGCAGGCGAGGCCGCCGTCGCGGCGGGCACGCCGGATGCGCTGCGCTGCCGCAGCGACGCGGCCCCGTTCTCCCATTTCGAAGGAGTGTCCGATCATGAAGATTCTGGTTGTTCTGACATCGCATGACACGCTCGGCGATACCGGCAAGAAAACCGGCTTCTGGCTCGAGGAACTGGCCGCGCCGTACTACGCGTTCAAGGATGCCGGAGTCGAACTCACGCTGGCGTCGCCGAAGGGCGGCCAGCCGCCGCTCGACCCGAAAAGCAGCGATCCGGCCGCGCAAACCGACGCGACGCGCCGCTTCGACGCGGATGCGGCTGCCAAGGCCGAGCTCGCCGCGACGCGCAAGCTGGCCGACGTGTCGATTGACGATTACGACGCGGTGTTCTACCCGGGCGGGCACGGCCCATTGTGGGATCTCGCCGAAGATCTGCACTCGATCGGCCTGATCGAGCGTGCGTTGACGGCCGGCAAGCCGGTCGCGACCGTGTGTCATGCGCCCGGCGTGCTGCGCCACGTGAAAGACCCGAAAACCGGCGAGTCGGTCGTGCGCGGCAAGCGCGTGACCGGCTTCACCAACAGCGAGGAAGCGGCCGTCGAGCTGACGGAAGTCGTACCGTTTCTCGTCGAGGACATGCTGAAGACCAACGGCGCGCAGTTCGAGCGCAGCGCCGACTGGGCGCCGCATGTCGTCACCGACGGGCTGCTGATCACGGGGCAGAACCCCGCATCGTCGGCGCCCGCGGCCGAGGCGCTGCTCGCGAAGCTCGGCCGCCCGTAAGCCGGCCGCGGCGCCGGCGCCGCCGGCGTCAGGCCGTTTCCGCCGCCGGGCTCGATTCACCCCGCGGCGGCCCGAATCGTTCCGTCGTGCGTACTGCGCGGCGGCTCATCCAGTCGTTTCGCAGAACCAATCAAAGGAGTGGTGGATGTCTGCCCTGTTCGAACCGTTCAAACTCAAGGACGTTACGCTGCGCAACCGCATCGCGGTGCCGCCGATGTGCCAGTACGTCGCCGAAGACGGCGTCGTCAACGACTGGCATCACGTGCATCTGGCCGGCATCGCGCGCGGCGGTGCGGGCCTCGTGATCGCCGAGGCGACGGCCGTGTCGCCGGAAGGCCGCATCACGCCGGGCTGCGCCGGTCTGTGGACCGATGCGCAGGCCGACGCATTCGCGCCGTCCGTCGCGGCGATCAAGGCGGCCGGCGCGGTGCCCGGCATCCAGATCGCGCACGCGGGCCGCAAGGCGAGCGCGAACCGTCCGTGGGAAGGCGACGATCATATTCCTGAAGGGGATCCGCGCGGCTGGCAGACCATCGCCCCGTCGGCGATCCCGTTCGGCGCGCACCTGCCGAAGACGCCGCGCGCGATGACGCACGACGACATCGCCCGTGTTCAGGCCGACTTCGTCGCGTCGGCGAAGCGCGCCCGCGACCTCGGTTTCGAATGGCTCGAGCTGCACTTCGCGCACGGCTATCTCGGCCAGAGCTTCTTCTCGGTGCACTCGAACCGGCGCGACGACGAGTACGGCGGTTCGGCCGAGAACCGCGGCCGTTTCCTCGTGGACACGCTGAAGGCCGTTCGTCAGGTGTGGCCGGAGCACCTGCCGCTGACTGCGCGTCTCGGCGTGATCGAATACGACGGCCGCGATGAAGAGACGCTCGCCGAATCGATCGCGCTCACGCGACGGATGAAGGAGGAGGGGCTCGACATGCTCAGCGTGTCGGTCGGCTTCTCGACGCCCGATGCGCAGATTCCGTGGGGACCGGCGTTCCTCGCGCCGATCGCCGAGCGCGTGCGGCGCGAGGCCGGCCTGCCGGTGTCGTCCGCATGGGGAATCGACACGCCGCAACTCGCCAATCGCGTCGTGGCCGAACAGCAGCTCGACCTGGTGATGGTCGGCCGCGCGCATCTGGCCGACCCGCACTGGCCGTACTACGCGGCCAAGCAGCTCGGCGTCGAACGTCCGTCGTGGACGTTGCCTGCGCCGTACGCGCACTGGCTCGAGCGCTACCGCGTCGCCGACAAGGCGGCCTGAGCGCCGCTCGCGCCGCGCGACGCCGCCGCGTCGGCGGCGCGCATTTGACAATGCTTGGCATGCCGCGCGCATGCGATTGCGGGATCGATGGATAGAATGGCGGTTCGATCAGGCTTCCAGCCTGCGCGAACCGTCATTTTTCAATTCGACAGAGGTGCCATGGGCGCACACGTCCCGCCGTCTTCCGATTCCGCCGCACGGCCGCGCGTTCAGCAGGTCGCCCGCGCCGTGCTGTACGCGGCGCTGCTGGTGCTCGCGCTGTGGGTGATCCGCGATTTTCTTCCGGCAATCGCATGGGCCTGCGTGATCGCGATCGCGCTGTGGCCGCTGCTGAAACGCTTCGAATCGGATCGCTGGTTCCGCAACCGGCCGACCCTGATCGCGACCGTGATCACCGCCGGCGTTTCGCTCCTCATCGTGCTGCCGGTCGCGATCGCGCTCGGGCAGGCGATCGCGCAGGCGCACGACCTGCGCATCTGGCTGCAGTCGATCCAGGACAACGGGATCGCGCTGCCCGACGTGATCAGCCGCCTGCCATACGGCGCCGCGCAGATCACCGAATGGTGGCAGGCCAATCTCGGTCATCCGCTGCACGCCGGCGCGGCGATGCATGGCGCGAGCGGCGAGAAGGTCATTGCGTTCGGTCGGCAGTTCGGATCGAAGCTCGCGCATGCGCTGTTCGAATTCGGCTTCATGCTGGTCACGCTGTTCGTGATCATGCGGGCCGGCCACAAGTTGTCCGGCGCATTGCAGCACGGTGTGCGGCGCGCGTTCGGCGCCGGCGGCGGCGAACTGATCGAGCGAATGGTTGCAGCCGTGTACGGCACTGTAACGGGGCTCGTCGTCGTCGGGATCGGCGAAGGCGCGATTCTCGGCGTCGCGTATGCGCTGGCCGGCGTGCCGCATGCGGCGCTGCTCGGCCTCGTCACCGCCGTCGCGGCGATGCTGCCGTTCTGCGCGCCGATCGTGTTTTGCGGCGCGGCACTCTGGCTGTTCGTGCAAGGCGCGACGATGTGGGCCGTGGTGGTGCTGACGGTTGGCGTCGTGGTCGTGTTCGTTGCCGAGCATTTCGTGCGGCCGGTGCTGATCGGCAGTTCGACCCGCTTGCCGTTTCTGCTCGTGCTGTTCGGCATCCTCGGCGGCGCCGAAACGTTCGGGCTGATCGGGCTGTTCGTGGGTCCCGCGCTGATGACCGTGTTGACGATGCTGTGGGCCGAATGGGTCGCATGACGATGCGCCCGGCCGCGCCGATTCTCCGCATCGGCTGGGCGGTGCGAACGCGTGCGCGGACCGCCGCGGCACCGCAACGGTTCGTGACGATTGCGCACGCACCGGCCCGCGGACTGCGGCACATCGGACACAAGTCTCTACATTTCTTTTCGATCCGGACCCAAAGGTCTAGTAGCATGGGGCTTTCGATCACGCCGTGGCGCAGCAGATTTCCCCAAGCATGCGATTGATTCCGATGTCCCGTCCCGCAGCCGCGCTGTCCGTGGCCGCCAGTTGCCTGATGCTGCATGGCTGCGCATGGTTCGACTCGTGGCTGCCGTTCTCGTATTCGCGCACGCCGCTGGCGAGGGCCGCGTCGAGGCACGGCGCGACGCGCGCCGACGTCGTCCGTGCGGGGGGCAACCCGCGCAGCGTCTGGATGGTGCGCAACGGCAGCGGCGTCTGCTACAACTACTTTATCGAGCACGGCAACGATCACCGTGCTTTCTTCGTCGTATTCGACAACGCCGGCGCCGTCACGCAACACGGCTTCGATACGTGCATGGACGCAGACCGCAAGGGCGCGCTTCAGTCGCGCAAGAGCGCGTCGCGATAGCACGGCGGCAACGCGCTGCGCTAGCGTGTCATGTTGCCGTCACGCGATCGTGTCGACCACGCCGCCGTCCACCCGCAACGCCGCGCCCGTCGTTGCGGATGCCTGCGGCGAGCATACGTACACGACCAGGTTCGCAACTTCCTCCGTCGTCGCCGGCCGCCGGATGATCGAGCTCGAACGCTCGCTGCGCACGAACTCCACCGCGATGTCGTCGATGCTACGGCCCGTTTCGTCGGCCTGCGCCTTCAGCATCTCGCGCACGCCTTCCGACATCGTCGGCCCCGGCAACACCGAATTGACCGTCACGTTCGTGCCGGCCGCGAGCTTTGCGAGGCCGCGCGCGATCGACAGCTGCGCGGTTTTCGTGAAGCCATAGTGAATCATGTCGACCGGGATGTTCAGGCCCGATTCGGATGAAATGAACACGATGCGCCCCGTATTGCGCGCGAGCATGCCCTTCAGGTAATGCCGCGCGAGCCGCACGCCGGACATCACGTTCATCTGGAAGTAATGCTCCCACTCGGCGTCGTCGATGTCGAAGAACGCCTTCAGCCCGTAGATGCCCGCATTGTTGACGAGGATGTCCGCGTCCGGCGTGTGCTGCGCGATGCGTGCGGCGCCGGCGGCATCGGACAGGTCGGCGGCGACGCCGTCGACGTCCGCGTCGGGCACCGCGGCGCGCAGCTGTGCGCGTGCGGACTCGACCGATTTGTCGCTGCGTCCGTTCACGACGACGCGTGCGCCCGCGCGCGCGAGCCCTTCTGCGATTGCCAGCCCGATGCCGGCGGTGGAAGCGGTGACGACCGCGGTCTTGCCTTTCAGATCGATGTGCATGAGCGTACCGGTTGAAGAGGGAACGAAACCCGCCGCGCGTGCCGCGGGGCCGGAATTCGAAGCTTAGGCGATTCGGCGGCGAATTGTCGGCTCGCGGTTGCATCGCGCCGCGCGCTCTTGTACGGTGTGCGTTCGCCGTCCGATCCGGGAGTCCGTCGCGTGAGCCGTTCCGCCCATACCGTTACCGTGCCGTCGCCGTTCTGGCGGGACGCCGCGTTGCCGTTCATCGAGGTGCGCACCGTCGACGACGGGCGCGCGATCTGCTACGCGAAGCACACGCACGACACGTTTTCGGTCGGCGCGATCGTCGGCGGCACGAGCACCTATCTGAACGGCGCGACGAAGGAACACGTCGGGCGCGGCGTGCTCGTGATCATCGATCCGGAGCAGGTGCATGCGTGCAATCCGTATGGCCCGGACGCGTGGGCGTACCGAATGGTCTACGTGGACGTGCCGTGGCTCGCACGGCTTCAGCATTCGCTGGGACACGACCCGAATCGCGATTTTCACGGGTTTTCGCCGAAGTTGACGGAGCGCCGCGATCTGTTCGCGCAGTTCGGCCGTTTTTACCGTACGCTCGTCGCGCCGGGCATCGATCCGCTCGGCAAGGAAAGCGCGGCCGTTGAATTCTTCACGCAGCTGCACGGCGCGCTCGACCGCACGTTGCCGAACGACGCGCGCCGCGGAACCGACAACGCGAAGCTCGCGCGCGCGGCCGACTACATTGCGTCGCATTGCCGCGACGCCGTCACGCTGGATGCGATCTGCGCGGCGGCCGACCTGTCGCCGTCGTACCTGATCCGGGCGTTCAACGCACGTTACGGGATGACGCCGCATGCTTTCCTGATCGATCGGCGCGTGCAATACGGCCGCGCCGAATTGCGCCGCGGCCGGCCGATCGCCGACGTCGCGCTCGATGCGGGCTTCGCGGACCAGGCGCACTTCCAGCGCGCGTTCCGGCGCATCGCGGCCGCGACGCCGGGGCAGTATCGAAGCGCGGCAAACTGAGCGGCGGAAACGGCGGGCCGATGCGGCATGCAGATCGCACACCGCAGACCGCATGCGCCACGTCGGGCGACGCGTTACATCGTCATTCGCCGGCGGCACCTGCGCAACTGTGCAACCTGCGACAACGACATCCGCCGCGACGATCCTAAACGTCGAGCAGATAAAGTGCGCTGCCTGCCAGCAGCAACGCCATCGCGCGGTTGAACAAGCGCATGCGCCGCGCATTGGCGAGCCGATGCCGCAGCGACGCTCCCGCATACGCCCAGCACGCGATCGACGCGAAACAGATCACCAGGTACAGCGCCGCGAACTGCCACACCTGCGCGCGATCGCCGTCGGCCGCATACGCGCCCATCGCGGCCACGCACGCGAGCCACGCTTTCGGATTCAGCCATTGCATCGCCGCGCCGGCCGCCGCTGACGGGCCGGCCGTATTCCGCGCGTCGTCATCGGTGGGCAACCGGCCGTCATCGAGCGCGAGCCGCAGCGCAAGGTACAGCAGGAACGCGATCCCGGACCACTGGATCGCGGTGGTTAGCATCGGCCAGCGCGCGAGCACCGCGTGCAGCCCGAGGCCGATCAGCAGAAACAGCGCGACGAAGCCGAGCGTCGCGCCGGCCGCATACCGCAGGCTCGCGCCCAGACCGTGGCGCGCGCCCGCGCTGAGCGCGACGATGTTGACGGGACCGGGCGTGATCGACGACGCCAGCGCGAACGCGGCCATCGAAACCAGCATGCTCATCAAATGCCTCCATGCGATAGTCAAAGTCGCATCGAGACTAAAGAAGCCGAGCGCGCCGGTATTGAAGAAAACTGCCCTCGGCGCGCCGCCGCCGTCAATGCAATGCGCGCGGCGCGGGCGCCGGGCGCAGCGGTTGCGGATCGTCGGCGTCGTTCGTGCGCATCGGGCCGCCGCCCGGTTGTGTCGACACCGAGAAACCAAACGTATTGATCCCGCCCGAGCATGCGACGAACACGCTGCCGCCATGCATTTCCGCGACGGCCTTGACGATCGACAGCCCGAGCCCGTGATTCTCCTTGCTGTTCGCGCGCGCCTCTTCGAGGCGGTAGAAGCGCTCGAACACGTGCGAGCGTTGCACGGGGTCGATCGGCTCGCCCGGATTCGCGACCGACACGTCGACGAGCGAGTCGTGCCGCGTGATCGTCACGGTCAGCGTCGAGCCGGGCGCCGAATGCTGGATCGCGTTGATCAGCAGGTTCGTCATCGCGCGGCGGAACAGCGAAGGATCGACGGCCGCACGCGCGTCGCCATGCAGTTCGGCACGCAGTTGCGCCTCGTCGAGCGGGATCTCGAGGAAATCGAGCATGCGCCGCACTTCGTCGGCGAGCGACACTTGCTTCAGATCGGTCGCGCGTTCGCCGCGATCGCTGCGCGACAGAAACAGCATGTCATTGATGATCACGCGCAGCCGTTCGAATTCCTCGAGGTTCGACTGCAGCGTCTGGCGCATCCGGTCGACCGAGCGGTCGCGGCTCGTCAGCGCGACCTGGGTCTGGCCGATCAGGATGCTGATCGGCGTGCGCAACTCGTGCGCGACGTCGGCATTGAACGCCTCGAGCCGCGCATAAGTCTGCTGGATGCGCTCGAGCGCACCGTTGAACGACGCCGCGAGATCGCGCAGCTCGGTCGGCAGCGCGTCGGTGTGCAGCCGCTGGCGGCGATTGGTCGCGCTGATCGCCGCGGCATCCTGCGACAGCCGCTCGAGCGGCGCGAGCCCGAAGCGGGCAACCGCGCGGCTCAGCAGCAGCGTGAGCACGGTCGCCGTCGCAATCAGCGCCGCGAGCGTCCACGCGAAACGGCGCAGCATCCGCTGCGTGCGCTCGCACGACGACGCAACGATCAGCTTCACGTCCGGACGCTCGCCGCTGCCTGCGATCGCGACGGTCTTCGTCATCACGTCGTAGCTGCTGTTGTTGAGCGCGTACTGCTGGAATGCACCGAAAGGTCGGCCGACGGGCACGCCGTCGACCGGATGGCCGTAGCGGAAATCGGCGTCGGGGCTGTCGACGTGGTAGCGCGTCGACCCGTCGGGCGGTTCCAGGTCGGCAAGCTTTTCCTGCATCAGCCGGCCGCGCACGGCCGTCGTCGCGTGCGACACGATCATCTGCGCGACCTTCGCACGCGTGTCGATCGTTGCGCGCAGCTCGGCGAGCAACTGGCGCTCCATCATCACGAACAGCCCGCAGCCGACCAGCGTGAACACGAGCAGCGACACGATGCCGAACATCGCCGACAGGCGCAGGGTGATCGAGCGTTTCATGCGTGCCGCTCCGCGTCGCCTTCGTCGCGCGCCTCCAGCACGTAGCCCATCCCGCGGATCGTGTGCAGCAGCTTCTCCGCGAACGGGCCGTCGAGCTTCGCGCGCAGGCGCTTGATCGCGGTTTCGACGACGTTCGCGTTGCTGTCGAAGTTCACGTCCCACACGAGTTCGGCGATCGTCGTCTTCGACAGCACTTCGCCGCTGCGCCGCGCGAGCACGCCGAGCAGCTGGAATTCCTGTGCGGTCAGATCGAGGCGCGTGCCGTCGCGGGTCGCGCGGCGGCCGATCAGGTCGACGCGCAGGTCGCCGATCGAGATCAGCGTCGATTCCTGCACGCGTGCACGGCGGGTCAGCGCGCGCAGCCGCTCGATCAGTTCGAGAAACGAGAACGGCTTGGTCAGATAATCGTCGGCGCCGCCGCGCAACCCGCGCACGCGATCGTCGACGCGGTCGCGCGCGGTCAGCATGATCACCGGCGTCTGCTTCTGTGCGCGCAACGCGCGCAGCACGCCGAAGCCGTCGAGCTTCGGCAGCATCACGTCGAGCACGACGACGTCGTAATCGAATTCGACGGCCTTCCATGCGCCGTCCTCGCCGTCGAGCGCGGTATCGACGACCCAGCCTTCCTCGGTCAGGCCGCTCTTCAGGTATTCGACGACTTTCGGTTCGTCTTCGACGATCAGGACTTTCATGGGCGTATTTGCGTAACCGGGTTAGGGGCCGACGCTCGCGGCGGGCTGCGGGCCGGCCGCCGCGACGTCGGTCGATGCGGCGGCGCCGTCCCAGCCGCCGCCGAGCGCCTTCGCGAGAAACACGACGAGCGCCGCGCGCTGGCCCTGGATCTGCACGGCCTGGCGTTCGCTCGTCAGCAACTGCTGCTGGGCCGTCAGCACGTCGATGAACGGCGTCAGGCCGCCGGCGTAGCGGTCCTGCGCGAGCGAGACCAGCTTGCGCGCGTCGTCGACGGCCGCCGATGCCTGTTGCGCCGCCTGCGCGAGCACCGACAGCCCCGTCACCGCATTCTGCACCTCCTGGAACGCGGTGAGCACCGTCTGCCGGTAACCGGCCTGCGCGGCCACGTAGCCGGCCTGCGCGAAGTCGACGCCGGCCTTCAGCTTGCCGCCCTGAAACAGCGGTTGGCTTACCGACGCGCCGACCGACCACAGCAGCGCCGGCACGGTGAACAGCGCGGAGAAGCGCGTCGCATCCCAGCCGATGTCCGGCGACAGTGCGATGCGCGGGAAATACGCGGCGCGCGCGACGCCGATCTGCGCATTCGCAGCGGCCATCGCGCGCTCGGCCGACGCGACATCGGGCCGCCGCTGCAGCAGGTCGCTCGGCATGCCGGTCGGCAGCGCCGGCGCGTTGATCGGCACGACGCGCGGCGGCAGCGAGAATGCGGGGGCCGGCGTGCCGACCAGCGTCGCGATCGCCGTTTCGACCTGTGCGCGCTGCTGAATCAGCAACTGCGCCTGCGTGCGCGTCGCATCGAGCTGTGCGCGTTGCTGTAGCAGGTCGAGGCCGGACACGGCGCCGAGATCGTGGCGCGCGCTCACGTAGTCGAGCGCCTTCTGCTGCAGGTCGATCGAACGCCTGACGACGTCGATCTCGGCGTCGAGCTCGCGCAACGCGAAATAGCTCGATGCGAGGTCGGCCGTCAGCACCAGGCGCGCGTTCGCAAAATCGTCGCGCGCCTGCTCGGAGCTGGCCTGCGCGGCTTCGAGGTTGCGCTGCACGCGGCCGAACAGGTCGAGCTCGTAGCTGACGCTCGCGCCGACCTGGATCTCGTTCTGCACGGTCGACATGCTTTTCGTCGCGTAGTTGGTCTGCGGCCGGTCGCCGGAGATCTTGAAGCGCTGGCCGCTCGCGTTCAGCCCGACGGCCGGATATTGCGCGGACGCAACCGACGCGAGTGTCGCCTTTGCCTGCTCGTAACGCGCGGCGACGGCCTTCAGGTTCTGGTTGTTGCGCAGCGCGTCGGCTTCGAGCGCATCGAGCTGTGCGTCGCCGAATGCGGTCCACCAGGCCGGGTCGAGCGGCGCGCGGGCCGGCGCGGCCGGGTGCCAATACGCGTCGGCCGGATCGAGCCGCCACGTGGCCGGCGTGTCGACGGCGGGGCGCCGGTAGTCGGGGCCGACCATGCAGCCGGCCAGCGCCGCGGCCGCGCCGAGCGCGACGGCGCCGATCGCGGCGGAGCGCAGGCGGGCGCGCATCGCGCTCACGACTTCGCTCCGGCAACCGCGGACGCCGGTTTTGCCGGCGGCGCGGCCTGCACGACGACCGTGTCGCCGTTCGCAAGCGCGTCGCCCGGGTTTTCGACGAGGCGGTCGTTCGGCGTCAGCGGGCCGTCGACTTCGAGCGTCTGCCCGATCGTTCGCACGACGGTCACGGCTTTCAGATGCACGCGGCCGTTCGCGTCGACGGTCGCGACCGTCGGCCCTTCGCCGCGGAACAGCAACGTATTGGCCGGAATCTGCAGGCGGCCGACCGGCGTCATCGGCAGCGTCGCCTGCACGTACGCGCCGGGCAGCAGCCGTCCGTCCGGGTTCGGCAGCGTGATCTCGATCTGCAGCGAACGGGTCGCGACGTCGATCGCCTGCGACGTGCGGGTAATCGTGCCGTCGAAGGTCTGACCGGGCAGCTCGGCCTGCGCGACGCTCACGTGCTGGCCGACCTTGATCTGCTGCGCATAGGCCTGCGGCACCTGCACGTAAAGGCGCAGCCGGTCGGCCTGCACGACCGTGAACAGCGAGCGGCCCGCGTTGCCGGAACTGACGAGATCGCCGACGTCGACGTTGCGCTGCGTGACGATCCCGTCGATCGGCGCGACGATGCGCTGGAAGCCCTTCAGCTCGGTGAGCCGGCGCATGTTCGCGTCGGCCGCCGCGAGCGTCGCCGTGCCCTGGTTGAACGCGCCTTGCCGGTCGTCGAACTCCTGCTGCGACACCGCATCGCGCTGGCGCAACTGCTGCGCTCGCTCGAACGACGTCTTCGCGAGCGCGAGCGCGGCCTGCGCCTGCTGGCGCTGCGCGGTGGCCTGCGCGAGTTCCTGGTTCAGCTCGGGCGTATCGAGCTCGGCGAGCACCTGCCCCTGTTTCACGTGCGCGCCGATGTCGGCCTGCCAGCGCAGTACGTAGCCGCTGGCACGCGCATAAATCGGCGCCTCGACGAAGCCGCGCAGCGTGCCGGGCAGCGTCAGCTTGCCGCCGGTTGCCGCATCGACCGGATGCGCGACGCTCACGTACTGGCGCGTGTTCTGCTCGGCGACCGCGTCGAGGTGATGGCGGTTGAGCACGTTGACGACGATCGTGCGCGCCGCGCCGGCGGCCAGCAGCACGCCGATCACGATCAGGACGAGCCGCCCGCGCCGCGACACCGACGTGCGCGTCGGCAGGTGCATGCCGTGTTCGTTCACCTGGATGCCGACGGAGCTGTGATGTTTCTCTTCCATGAATTCAACCAATTCAACCGGGTAGTAGGGCGAAAATCAGCGTCCGGCCTGGCGCGCGCGCCGGCGGGCCAGCCGCGCATGCACGCCGCCGAACACGAGCGGCACGAACAGCAGCGTCGAAACGGTGGCGAACAGGAGCCCGCCGATCACCGCGCGGCCGAGCGGCGCGTTCTGCTCCGCACCTTCGCCGAGACCGAGCGCCATCGGCACCATCCCGATGATCATCGCCAGCGCCGTCATCAGCACCGGGCGGATTCGCGTCGCGCCGGCCTCGAGCGCGGCCGTGAGCGGCGGCGCGCCGGCGGCGATGCGCTGGCGCGCGAACGATACGACGAGAATGCTGTTCGCGGTCGCGACGCCGACCGTCATGATCGCGCCGGTCAGCGCCGGCACGCTCAGGTGCGTGCCGGTGACGAACAGCATCCATGCGATGCCGGCGAGCGCGGCCGGCATCGCGCTGATGATGATCAGCGGATCGAGCCACGACTGAAAATTCACGACGATCAGCAGGTAGACGAGCACGATCGCCATCGCGACGCCCGCGCCGAGACCGACGTACGACGTCCGCATCGTTTCGACCTGGCCGGGGATCGACAGGTCGGTGCCGCGCGGCAGCTTCGCGCGCGCATCGGACACGATCCGGTCGATCTCGCCCGCGACCGAGCCGAGATCGCGGCCCTCAACGCTGACGTACAGGTCGATCGCCGGGCGGATGTTGTAGTGCGTGACCACGGCCGGGTTCGCAACCGGATGGATCTGCACGAGGTTGCCGAGCAGTTGCAGCGGCGTGCCCGTGCGGCCAGCCGCGGACACCGGCGTGCCGAGCAGGTCGTCGATCGACGCGATGTCGTATTGCGGGGTCTGGATCTGCAGCGGGTACTGGACGCCGGTGCGCGGATTGATCCAGAACGACGGCGTCGTCTGGGAACTGCCGGACAGCGAGATCAGCATGTTCTGCGCGACGTTCTGCGCGGACAGGCTGAGCTGCTGCATGCGCGTACGGTCCATGTCGGCCACCAGTGTCGGTTCGTCGTTGCGCTGCAGTACGTGCACGTCGACGGCGCCGGGGATTTGCCTGATCTTTTTCATCAGGCTGCCCGCGATAGCCATGTTACTCGCGAGATCGTTGCCGAGCACTTGCAGGTCGATCGCGGCCGGCTGACCGAAGTTGAGGATCTGCGTGATGATGTCCGACGGCTGGAAGAAGAACTCGACGCCCGGGAAGCGCTGCGGCAGCAGCGTGCGCAGTGTCTGCACGTAGTGCTGCGTCGATCGGTGGCCCGGCTTCAGCGCGATCATGAGTTCGCCGTCGAGCGTGCCGATCGTGCCGCTGTTGCTGTACGACAGGTTGATCCCGCTCACCGGCAGCCCGAGGTTGTCGACGATCGCGCCGAGCTCGTCGGGCGGCACCGCTTCGCGGATCGTGCGTTCGACCTGGTCGGCGAGGCGCGCGGTTTCCTCGATCCGGTAGCCGGTCGGTGCGCGCATGTGCAGCCGGATGTTGCCGGAATCGGCGTTTGGGAAGAAGTCGCGGCCGAGCACGAACACGAGCCCGGTCGACAGCACGCAGAAGCCGAGGAAGCATGTCGCGTAAAAGCGGCGCCGCACCAGCAGCATGCTGAGCAGCACGATATACCACGCGCGCAGCCGCTCGAACGCGTCGTTGAACGCGTGATGGACGCGCGCGAAACGCGACGTCGAATGGTGCGGGCCGGCGCTCGCCTGCTGCGGGCGGAACAGCAGCATCGCAAGCGTCGGCACGAGCGTGCGCGACAGCACATACGACGCGAGCATCGCGAACACCACGGCTTCGGCGAGCGGCACGAACAGGTAGCGCGCGACGCCCGTCAGGAAGAACATCGGTACGAAGACGATGCAGATGCACAGCGTCGACACGAATGCCGGCACCGCGATTTCTCCCGCGCCTTCGAGAATCGCATCGTGCAGGTTCGTGCCGAGATGCAGGTGCCGCTCGATGTTTTCGATCGTGACCGTCGCATCGTCGACGAGAATCCCGACCGCAAGCGCGAGGCCGCCGAGCGTCATGATATTGATGGTCTCGCCGAGTGCGGACAGCGCGATCAGCGACGTGAAAATCGACAGCGGAATCGAGATCGCGATGATCAGCGTACTGCGCCAGTTGCCGAGGAACAGCAGGATCATCATCGCCGTTAGCACGGCGGCGATCAGCGCCTCGTGGATCACGCCCTGCACGGCGGCGTTGACGAACACCGACTGGTCGAACAGCGGCGTGATCGTGAGCCCTTCGGGCAGCGTCGGGATCACCTTCGGAAGCAGCGCCTTCAGGTCCGACACGACCTTCAGCGTCGATGCGTCGCCGGTCTTCAGGATCGACATCAGCACGCCGCGCTGGCCGTTCTGACGCACCACGTTCGTCTGCGGCGCGAAGCCGTCGCGCACCGACGCAATTTCGCGCAAATAGGTCGTCGCGCCGCCGACGGTCAGCACCGGCAGGTTGCCGATGTCGGCGATCGTGTCGGCCGACGCGTTCGTGTCGATCCGGTATTCGGTCCGGCCCATCTTCGCGGTGCCGGTCGGCAGCACGAGGTTCTGCGCGTTGACCGCGTTGACGATGTCGGCGGGCGTCAAGCCTTTCGCGAGCAGCGCCTGCGGATCGAGATCGATCGCGACGACCCGCGTGCGGCCGCCGTACGGGAACGGGATCTGCGCGCCGGGAATCGTGATCAGCTGCGGGCGCAGGAAGTTGAGCGCGATGTCGGCGAGCGACTGTTCGCTGAGCGTCTTGCTCGACAGCCCGAGCTGGATCACCGGGATGCTCGACGCCGAGTACGTGATGACGAGCGGCGGCGTCGCGCCCTGCGGCATCTGCCGCACGATCGCCTGCGCGGACGACACCGTCTGCGCGATCGCGGTCTGCACGTTCGCGCCTGGCTGCAGGAACACCTTCACGACCGCGATGCCCGGCAGCGACGTCGACTCGATGTGCTGGATGTTGCTGACGGTGGTCGTCAGCACGCGCTCATGGACGGCCGTGATCCGGTTGGTCATCTCCGATGCGGAGAAGCCGTTGTAATTCCAGATCACGCTGATGACGGGGATATTGACCGCGGGCAGCACGTCGACGGGCGTGCGCATCAGCGCGAGCGGCGTGGCCAGCACGATCATGATGGCCATCACGATGAACGTGTAGGGGCGCCTGAGCGCGAGATTGACGATCCACATGGAGGCGGCGGGACAGGCGGTGTTCAGGCGGCGGTGAAGGGAACCCGAATGATAGGCGTCGGGGCGGATCGGGTTACTGGCGCGAAACTGGCGGGATTGTCAGATTGGGATGCGTCGACGGCCGGCCGATTCATCGGATCAAATGCGCGCGTATGCACCCTCCGGCGCGTCGCTGTCGCACCGGCCGGCCAATCCCCCGCATAGACGATTCGGTTCACCGCGCGCCGCTCAGATCTGCTCCATCCCGACCCGCGCGAGCGCGGCGAGGTCGACCACGTCGATCTGGTTGTACGCGAGCCGCAGCACGCCGAGTTTCTCGAGCTGCTGCAGCGCCTGGTTGATCCGCTGCCGCGACACGCCGACGAGCATCCCCAGTTCCTCTTGCGAGATCGCGAGCGACGGGCCGGTGTCCGGGTACAGCGCGGGGTTGAACAGCTGTGCGAGCGCCTGCGCGACACGCGCGTCGACGTCGAGCAGCCGGCTGTTCTGGATCGACGCGATGAATTCGCCCATCCGGTTGTTCAGCTGGTGGATCACGAAGCGCGTGAACGGCAGGCTCGTGTCGAGCAGCGCGTGGAACGTGTCGACCGGCACGAACAGCACGGTCGAGCGCTGGACCGCGACCACTTCGTATTTGCGCAGCTCGCGCTTGATCACGCTGCCTTCGCCGAACCAGCCGCCCGACGGCACGCCGGAAAACGTGCAGCCGCGGCCCGATGCATTGAAGATCGCGAGCTTCAACAGCCCGCGATGCACGCCGATCCAGTATTCGGACGGCGCGAGCCGCTGCGCGATCACGTCGCCGGCCTCGCGCTGCTCGGCGCGCGACTGCGCGAGCACGAGCGCCTGGTGTTCCGGCGCGAGCGCGCGGAACCACGCGCATTGGCCGAACAGCGCGGACAGCGGTGGCAGCGGCCCCGCTTCGGGCGGTATGTCGGCCGGGCTGGAAGCGAGGGCGGCCGCGTCGGGCGGCGCAACGGAGCGGTCGTGCATGGATGCGGGTTTGCGAGGATAGGGATAACGCGCAGCGCTTGGCGCGCACTCTGTCGTTTCGATGACAGACGGCTCACAATAGCGCCCGTTAGGCTGTCGCCAATTGAACCACATCAAAACGATCCGGGGTGCGTGCACGCCGGTCGACAGAAACCGGGAGACAGGATCATGACGCAGATGTTCGAGGCCGGACTCGGCCGCCGCGATGCCAACTACGTGCCGGTCACGCCGATCGATTTTCTGGTCCGCGCGGCCGAAGTCTACGGCGAGCGCCTCGCGATCGTGCACGGCGACGTACGCCGCACGTGGGCCGAAACGTACACGCGTGCCCGACAACTCGCGAGCGCGCTCGCGCAGGCCGGCGTCGCGCGCGGCGACACGGTCGCGGCGCTGCTGCCGAACATTCCGGCGATGGTCGAGGCGCACTTCGGCGTGCCGATGGCCGGCGCGGTGCTCAATACGATCAATACGCGGCTCGACATTGCGTCGGTGCTGTTCATGCTGCGTCACGGCGAGGCGAAGGTGCTGATCGTCGATACCGAATACGCGGATCTCGCGCAGCGCGCGGCGCTCGAAGTGCCGGGGCTCAAGATCGTCAGCGTCGCCGACGCGATGCCCGCCGACCCCGCCCGCTTCGCGGGTGCGACCGATTACGAAGCGTTCGTTGCCGGCGGGGATCCCGACCACGCATGGACGCTGCCCGCCGACGAGTGGGACGCGATCGCGCTGAACTACACGTCCGGCACGACGGGCGACCCGAAGGGCGTCGTCTATCACCACCGTGGCGCGTATCTCGCGGCGATCAGCAACATCCTCGAATGGGACATGCCGAAGCACGCGGTGTATCTGTGGACGCTGCCGATGTTCCACTGCAACGGCTGGTGCTTCCCGTGGGCGGTCGCGGCGCGCGCGGGCGTGAACGTGTGCCTGCGCAAGTTCGACGCGAAAACCGTGTTCGACCTGATTCGCCGCGAACGCGTCACGCACTACTGCGGCGCGCCGATCGTGCAGAGCGCGATTGCGAACGCGCCGGCCGAGCTGCGTGAAGGGATCGATCACACGGTGCACGCGATGGTCGCCGGGGCTGCGCCGGCGCCGGCCGTGATCGCGAAGATGAAAGAGATCGGCTTCGACCTGCTGCACGTGTACGGGCTGACCGAGGTCTACGGGCCGGCCACCGTCTGCGCGAAGCAGGCGCACTGGGACGACTTGCCGGACGACGAACGCGCGCGGCTCAATGCGCGTCAGGGCGTGCGCTATCACCTGGAAGCGGGGGCGACGGTGCTCGACCCGGACACGATGGCGCCGGTGCCGGCCGACGGCGAGACGCTCGGCGAGATCATGTTCCGCGGGAACATCTGCATGAAGGGGTATCTGAAGAATCCGAAGGCGACCGACGAAGCGTTCCATGGCGGCTGGTTCCATACGGGCGATCTCGGCGTGCTGACGCCGGACGGCTATATCCGCATCAAGGATCGCCGCAAGGACATCATCATTTCCGGCGGCGAGAACATCTCGAGCATCGAGGTCGAGGATGCGCTGTACCGGCATCCGGCCGTCGCGGTCGCGGCGGTCGTCGCGATGCCGGACCCGAAGTGGGGCGAGGTGCCGTGCGCGTTCGTCGAGCTGCGCGATGGCGCGAGTGCGACCGAGGAGGAGATCGTCGCGCACTGCAGGCAGTTGCTCGCGGGGTTCAAGGTGCCTAAGGCCGTGCGTTTCGGCGAACTGCCGAAGACGTCGACCGGCAAGATCCAGAAATTCCAGTTGCGCAACGCGGTCGGTTCGGACAAGGCGATCGACCTCGCCGGCGACAAGAAGTGACAGTGACGCGCGGGCCGGGCGGCGGCCCGGCCGTTCGCCGCCTGTCAAGCGGCGCGCTCGAGCCTGAACACGCTGACGGCTTCCGCCAGTTGTGCGGCCTGGTCGCGTAACGCGACGGCCGCGCGCTCCGCGTCGGTGATCAACGTCGCGTTCTGCTGCGTCGCCTCGCCGATCTGCGTGATCGCGTGGTTCACCTGCTCGATGCCGGTCGACTGCTCGCGCGACGCGGCGCTGATCTCGCCGATCAGCGTGCTGACTTGCTCGACGCGCTGGACGATGTCGCGCATCGTGCCGCGCGCGGCGTCCGCGATCTGGTAACCCTGTTCGACGGTCGTCGACGATTCGGCGCTCAGCGCGTCGATTTCCTTGACCGCGGCCGCGCTGCGTTGAGCGAGCGCGCGCACCTCGGCCGCGACCACCGCGAAGCCCCGGCCATGCTCGCCCGCGCGTGCGGCTTCGACGGCCGCATTCAGCGCGAGAATGTTGGTCTGGAACGCGATGCCTTCGATCGTGCTCGTGATTTCGGCGATCCGGCGCGTCGCACGGCCGATGTCGTCCATCGTCGCGACCACGCGTTGCACCGCCGTGTCGCCGTCGGTCGCGGCGGCCGATGCGTCCGCGACCAGCGCGTTCGCCTGCGCCGCGTGCTCGGCATTCTGCTGCACGGCGGCCGTGATCTGCTCCATGCTCGCGGCCGTCTGTTCGACGCTGCTCGCCTGCGTCGCGATCCGCGCGGCGATGTCGCCGCTGCCCGCCGCGATGCCGACGGTGCCGCGCGCGATGTCCGACGCGCCGCTGCGCACCTGCGCGACGATCCGCGCGAGGCCGTCGCCGATGCCGTCGACCGCCTGCACGAGCCGCCCGATTTCGTCGTTGCCCGCGGTGCCGCGAACGCGTGAACCGTCGCGGATCCGGATGCTGAGGTCGCCCGCGGCATAACGTTCCGATGCGCGGGCGGCTGCGTCGAGCGGCTGGCTCACGACGCGTCGCACGACGATGACGAACAGCGCAGCGAACGCGGCGACGAGCACGGCCGCGATCAGCAGAAAACGGTTGCGGGTGGTGCGCATGTCGGCCAGCAGTTCGTCGTCGAGCGCAATGCCGCCGACGAGCCACTGCCATTGCGGAATCGTCGTGAACGATACGAATTTCGCGGTGGGCCGCGTGTCGTGAGCGGCCGGATCGGCCGACGTGTACGCGAGCCGGCCTTCGCCGGCCGCGAGCATCTGCGCGTAGGGCGCACGGGTGTCGTCGGCGCGCTGGCCGGCCGCGTCCGGATGCACGACGAACGTGCCGCGCGCCGCGCCCTGCGACGCATCGAGCACGAAGTAGTAGCCGTTGTCGCCGATCTTCAGCGCGCGGATGCCGTCCTGGACGGCCTGCAGTTCGGCGCCGACGTCGAGGCCGACGAACAGCGCGCCGATCACGCGCCCCGTCGCGTCGGTGACGGGCTTGTACTGCGTGATGTACGGCCGGCCGAACAGTTTCGCAAGCCCCGTGTAGCTGCGTCCGGCCATGAGCGGCGCGTACGCGGGCCCGGCGCGGTCGAGGCGCGTGCCCACCGCGCGCGTGCCGTCCTGTTTCTTCAGCGACGTCGTGACGCGCAAGAAATCGTCGCCGTCGCGCGCGAAGATCGTCGCGATCGCGCCGCTCTTCTTCAGGAACTGGTCGGGAATCGCGTAATCGAGGTTCAGCGGCTGGCCGCCCGCGGACAGCACGGGCGCGGCAACGCCGCCGATGTCGACGGTGCGCGTCGCATCGAGTGCGAAATCGGCCGGCAGGAAGCTCGCGAACAGCGACATCGCGCGGCTGGCTTCGGCGGACAGCGCCTTGTCGAACACCTCGACCATTGCGCGGATCGACTGCTCCTTGTCGGCGATGCGGGCGTGGGCCTCATCGGCGAGTTGCTGACCGGCGAAATGGGCGAGCGCCCATGAGAAGACGGTGAACAGCAGCGCGACGAGCACACACGCGAGTGCCGCCAGGCGCGCGCCGACGCTCGCCCGGCCCAATTGTTTCAATCTCATGCGGCATCCTGAGTGGGGAGGGAGAGAGGCGGAACGCACGCGTCACCGCACTACTGTAAGGAATACGGCAGCTTCGGCGAAATCTTTAGCGGTGCGATGCGGCCGGCGAGGCGACCGCGGCGAGGCGAAGGGGCGATGCGAAGGGGCAAGACGAAGGGGCAAGACGAAGGGCAAGACGATGGGGCGCGACGATGGGGTGAGGCGAAGTGGTGAGGCGAAGGGGCGACACGAAGGCGCGATCCGAAGTGCCGACGTGAACCAGCGATGGAGGAAGCAGTGTCGGCGCGGGCAGCGTCAGGACGTGACGAGCCACGCGACGGCGAGATACCGCCCGACCTTCGCGAGCGTGACGATCGCGATGAAGGTCGGCAGCGGTTCGCGCAGCACGCCGGCGATCACCGTCAGCGGATCGCCGATCACCGGCGCCCAGCTGAGCAGCAGCGACCAGCGGCCGTAGCGCCTGTACCAGCCTTCGGCACGTGCGAGCGCGGCAGGCTTCACCGGAAACCAGCGACGGTCGCGAAAGCGCTCGATGCCGCGGCCGAGCCCCCAATTG
The DNA here is from genome assembly GCF_001718795.1 of Burkholderia latens. Classification (NCBI taxonomy): domain Bacteria; kingdom Pseudomonadati; phylum Pseudomonadota; class Betaproteobacteria; order Burkholderiales; family Burkholderiaceae; genus Burkholderia; species Burkholderia latens. The sequence continues at coordinate 1,026,876 of NZ_CP013438.1, forward strand.
ATTGCCGAGCCCGCGACGTTGCCGACGCTCGCGACGAGCACCAGCGCCCATACGGGCTCGCGGCCGGCAAGCAGCAGGCTGGCGAGCACGGCTTCGGACTGGAGCGGGAACAAGGTCGCGGCGACCATCGACACGGCGAACAGGCCGCCGTAGGTGAGCAATTCGGACATCGCGCGATTGTACCGGCGCGTGCCGCCCCGGATGGCGCGACGCACGGTGGCGGCGCCCGACGACATCGTCCGGGCGGCCGCGCGCGGCCGTTCAGTTCCAGCCGGCCATGATCGCGCCCATCCCGACCAGCAGCCCGCCCGTCACGCGATTCATCGCGCGCATCCGCGCCGGACGCTGCAATGCGCGGCTCAGCCGGTGCGAGAACAGCGCCATCGATGCGACGCCGCCGGCAAACAGCACCGCGAACGTCGCCGCGAGCAGCAGGAATTGCGCGTTCAGGCTCCAGTCGGCGTCGGCAACGATGAACTGCGGGAAGAACGACGGGAAGAACAGCAGCGTCTTCGGGTTCAGGCCGGACGTCGCGACGCCGCGCCAGAACAATGCGCGCCCCGTGTCGGTGCCGCCGGCGGCCGTAGCGCCGGTTTCCGCCGGTGCGTTGGCGGCAGCGGCCGGCGCGCGGCTGAGCCATTGCTTGCAGCCCAGCCAGACGAGATAAGCGGCGCCGGTCCAGCGCAGCACGGTGAGCGCGTGTTCGTCGAGGTGGACCAGCGAATTCAGGCACAGCGCGGTCAGCGCGAGCTGCAGCAGCACGGCGAGTGTGCCGCCCCACACGCACGGCAGCGCGCGACGCCAGCCGGCGCGCAACGCATGGTTCATCGTGAGGAGGTTGACGGGGCCGGGGGCGTAGATAAGGACGGCGGATGCGGCGAGGAACGACAGATAAAGCCTGAACGACATGACGGAGGTGCGAAAAACGGAGTATCAGGCGCCGGTCCGTGCAACCGGATAGGCGCGCGGATGGCGGGACAATGCATGCCTGCGTGTCCGGCGCCGCAACTCGTGATTGCGGCCGGGCGTCCCGGGCGAAGGGGTTGTCGCGGGGAGCGTGCCGGACGACAGGCATGGAGAAAATGTATCAAGCAGCCCGGTTAAAAGGCTTCCTGTTTTCCAGCAAAACTGCGCCGAAACCGGAATGCCGTTCAGATAGAATGCCGATTTTCAGTAGAAGATTCTTTCTATCATGGCAACCCGCGAACGCGCGCCGAAAACCCTCGACAACCAGGACCGCAAGATCCTCGCTGCGCTGCAAAAAAACGCGCGCCTGTCGAACGCCGAACTCGCCGAGCAGATCGGCATGTCGACCACCGCATGCTGGAACCGCACGCGGCAGCTCGAGCTTGACGGCTACATCGACGGCTACGTCGCGCTCGTCAACCAGCGCATGCTCGGCTATGCGGACATCGTGATCCTCGAGGTCACGCTGGATCGCCACGAAGACGACGCGCTTGCGCGTTTCGGCGCGGAGCTCGCGGCGCTGCCCGAGGTGCTGGAGGCGTATCTGGTGTCGGGAGAGTACGACTACTGGATCAAGGTCGCGGTGGACGGGACGGCGGGCTATGAGCGCTTTCTGCGCGAGAAGCTGTACAAGATTTCGAGCATTCGTCACAGCCGGTCGATGTTCGCGCTGCGCTGCATGAAGGACGTGCCGTCGATTCAGGTTTGACGTCGGCGGTGGAAAGCGGCGCAGCGTCGTGGAGTACCGGTTCGCGGCGAGGGGCGGAAGTGTGCGTAATCGGGCTGTAGCGACCGGTGGGCCAACCCTGGCGCACGACACGCGATGAACGCGTCAGCGGGGGCAGAAAGACGGATGATTCTTCCGTCACGACGAGGACGCGGCGCGACGCGGCGCTGGCGCGCTGCTCACGCGCGAAGCCGGACAATCCGGCAACCCGGCGGCTTGCATCGTGCCGACATACGCTGGGCAGCCCCCGCAATTGCCGCTCAGCGCTCACGTCGCGCGAGCGCTTCAGGTCAGCGCCATTCAGCCTTCTTGCTTGCAGCCGTCAGATGCGCCGATGCCGGACGCGACGGCCTTTCGGCGCGCGTCCCGGCGGCGGGTGAGCCGGATATCGTGCCGCCGGCGGCGGCCAGTCGGTGCGCTTAGCGCGGCAGGCGTGCGTGTGCTTCAGCGATGACTTCGCAGTTCTCGAGGTGCAGCGCCCATGCTTCTGCGAGCAGCTCGCCAATGCGTGCGAGCCAGCCAGCGGATTGGGTGGAACGATCGGAGACATTAGACGTTTGCATGACGAAGCCCCATGTAGGTGGTGAGTTAGGGATAACCCTAATCATAGAGGAACGTCACCGCTTTGTGAAATGCGATTTCGTTATATGAGAATTTCTGACGATTGATGTTGCTGGCGCGCAACGGCCGTGAGGACGGCCGTCCGCAGGACGCGCCAGGCGTGGCGAGGCCCGTGCGGGTGTGCACGGGCCGCGCATTGACGAGCAACAGGGCTGGAAAACCGGAATGAAGCCGTCGAATGTGCGCGGCGGCGGGGGACGGCGATTACCCGCCGATCCACCCGAACCGCCATGACAGGCGGCGCGCGGCGGCGCGCAGCGTGTGCGCGAGCGGGCTGTCCGGCCCGCGCGGAAAGCCGCGCGACGAGCCGATGATCGCGATCACGAGCCGGATGCTGCCGGTGTGGTCGAACACGGGCGCAGCGATCGTGCCGATGCCGGGCACCGGGGCATCGAACGCGAAATCGAGTTCATCCGCGCGAATCGCCGCGAGCCGGGCGCGGAACGCGTCGTCGATCTGCGTCGCGACGCCCGCGAGGCGCACCGGTTCGTCCGCGAGCAGGCCGGCGAGCACGTCGTCGGACATGCCGGACGCGAAGATTCGCCCGATCGCCGTATTCACGAGCGACATCACCGTGCCGACCTGCAGGCTCACGTGCTGCGGCCGCGAAGATTCCTCGAGCCGGATCACGGTCGGGCCGAGCGGCCCGAGCGTCGCGGCGGCCACGCTCATGTCGGTCGCTGCGGCCAGCGCGACGATTTCCGCCTCCGCGTCGCGCGTCGGCGATACGCGTTGCATCGCGATCAGCCCGAGTGCCTGGCCGAGCGGGCCGCCGCCGAAGCAGCCGGCGTCATCGCGGCTCAGCAAGCCGATCTTCTGCAGGCTCACCAGATGCGGAAACGCCTTCGCGGCCGGCATGCCGGCCGCCGCCGCGAGGTCGCGCAGCGGCAGCGCACGGCCCGTCGATACGAGCGCGAGCAGCAGTTCGCCCGTGCTGTCGAGCGCGTTGATGCCGCGTTGCGTCTTCGTGTCGTCGGCGAGCGCGGGCGGCATGCGCTGGCCAGCCGACGGCGACGCCGGCGCCGGCACAAGCGTCGAGGCGTCACGTTCGGCATAGAGGGACGCGGTCGCCTGCCGCGCCGCATCGCGCAACGCCGTCGCGATCGGGCCGTCCCAGCCGACGTCGATCGAGCCGGTCGAACCAATGACCGTCAGCGCGAGCTGCAGCCGTCCGTGCGCATCCAGCACCGGCACGCTCATCGCGCTCACGCCCGGGCTTGGCCGATCGACGCCGCGCTCTATCCCGCGTGCACGGATCGCGTCGAGTTCGGCCCGCCACGCATCGGCATCGGATGCCGGCCGATCGCTGTCGGCGCCCGCGAGCGTACCGCCGGCGCCGGCCTGGCTCGCCGCCATCGCGTCGATCTGCGCGGGCTCGCCGAACGCGCGGAACACGCGGCCGGTGGCCGTCGTGTCGAGCGACATCACCGAGCCGACGTGCAGGTTCACGTGCAGCGGATAGCCGCCGTGCTCGATCCGCACGATCGTCGGCCCGAGCACGCCGGGCACCGACAGCGCGACGCTGAGCCCGACCGTTTCCGCGAGCCGCGCCGCGTGTGGCAGCGCGGCGCGATACGCGGGCTGCCGTTCGATCGACATCAGCCCGAGCCGCAGCGCCAGCGGCCCCGGTTCGTAGTTGCCGGTGAGCGCGTCGCGCTTCACGAGCGCGAGCCGCGTGAGGCTGACGAGATAAGTGTGTGCCTGCGCGGTCGACAGGTCGGCCGCGGCCGCCAGCTCCGACAGCCCGAGCGGCTTGCGCCGGCGCGCGAGCGCCTCCAGCAGCCGGCCGCCGACCTCGACGCTCTGGATCCCGCGCTGCGCTTTGGCTGGCGCGTCGTCTGCGCTGACTTCGTGGTTCTGCACGCGATGAGTGTTCCGTTGACGAAACCCCGCATGGTATCCGACGCCATTTCACGCGCCAGCCCGGAGGTTTACCCGTATTAGAAAATAGCAAGTGACTTTGGCATTGACAAATTATCGATGCGAGCCGATGATCGGTGCATTCCCCTCAACACATGGCTCGCAGCCACGGAACGCACAATGGCCAAAGCATTCGCCTCCCAAGCCGATCTGGAAGAGAAGAAAATCACCTGGACGCAGCTGTCCGAGAATGCGTACGCATACACCGCCGAAGGCGACCCGAACTCGGGCGTGATCGTCGGCGACGACAGCGTGCTGATCGTCGATACGACGGCGACGCCGGCGATGGCGCAGGACCTGATCGCGAAGATCCGCAGCGTGACCGACAAGCCGATCAAGCACGTCGTGCTGTCGCATTACCACGCGGTGCGCGTGCTCGGCGCGTCCGCGTATTTCGCCGAAGGCGCGCAGCACGTGATCGCGAGCCGCGGCACCTACGAGATGATCGTCGAGCGCGGCGAGGCCGACATGAAGTCGGAGATCGAGCGCTTCCCGCGACTGTTCGCGGGCGTCGAGACGGTACCGGGACTGACGTGGCCGACGCTCGTGTTCGAGCGCGAGATCACGCTGTTCCTCGGCAAGCTCGAAGTGAAGATCATGCACGTCGGCTCCGGTCACACGAAGGGCGACACGATCGTGTGGTTGCCGTCGCAAAAGGTGCTGTTCTCGGGCGACCTCGTCGAATACGACGCGGCCTGCTATTGCGGCGACGCACAGCTCGAGCAGTGGCCGGCCACGCTCGAAGCGCTGCGCGCGCTCGGCGCCGAAAAGCTCGTGCCCGGCCGCGGCCCCGCGTTGCTGAATCCGGCCGACGTGAACAAGGGCCTCGACTACACGAAGGATTTCGTGACGACGCTGCTCGAGCAGGGCCGCAAGGCCGTCGAGCGCAAGCTCGACCTGAAGGCGTCGATGGCGCTCACGCGCGAAGCGATGGATCCGAAGTTCGGCCACGTGTTCATCTACGAGCACTGTCTGCCGTTCGACGTGTCGCGCGCGTTCGACGAGGCGAGCGGGATCACGCATCCGCGCATCTGGACCGCGCAGCGCGACAAGGAAATGTGGGACGCGCTGCAGGACTGACCGGGTTGCGGCGGGCGCACGTTCCGCCGTTTTCCTGAAGGCTCTCCGGGCGCTGACGGTATTGCGCAGCCGTCCGGGGAGCCGAATTCCGATCTCACAAGAAAGCAGGGCGCACGCACGCCCTCGGAGACTGCTGCGCGCTCGCATCGCGCGGCCCGTTTGGAGACAGACATGCCCCAATCGCTTCCCGCCGAAGCAGCGGTCGCGCACGCGAGCGTCGCGGCGCCGGCTTCCGCATCCGCATCCGCATCCGCCGATGATGCCGGCGACGCGCTGCTGTTCCGCAAGATCGCGTGGCGCATCGTGCCGTTCCTGTTCCTCTGCTACGTGGTGTCGTTCCTCGACCGCATCAACATCGGCTTCGCACAGCTGCAGATGAAGCACGACCTCGGCTTCAGCGATGCGATGTACGGCGTCGGTGCCGCGGTGTTCTACGTCGGCTACGTGTTCTGCGAGGTGCCGAGCAACCTGTTGCTTGCGCGCTTCGGCGCACGCCGCACGTTCACGCGGATCATGCTGCTGTGGGGCGTCGCGTCGACCGGGATGATGTTCGTGTCGCAGCCGTCGCATTTCTATGTGCTGCGCTTCCTGCTCGGCGTGTTCGAGGCCGGCTTTTTCCCCGGCATCGTGCTGTACCTGACCTACTGGTTTCCGGCGAACCGCCGTGCGGCAGCGATCTCGGTGTTCTTCGCGGGCGTCGCGGTTGCGGGCGTGCTCGGCGGCCTGATTTCGGGCTGGATCATGCGCGACATGAGCGGCGTGCTCGGGCTGCACGGCTGGCAGTGGATGTTCGCGATCGAAGGCGCGCCCGCGATCGTGCTCGCGTTTTTCGCGTTCACGTATCTGGTCGACCGGCCGCAGGATGCCGCGTGGCTCACATCCGACGAAAAAGCGCGCGTGGCCGCACTGTGCGCCGATGGCCGCGCGCATGGCGCGCATGACAAGCGCAGCGTGGCGGCCGCGCTCGCGAACCCGCGCGTCTATCTGTTCGCGTTCATCTACTTCTCGCTGACCTGCGCGTCGCTGACGCTCAACTTCTGGATGCCGCTGATGATCCGCGACTTCGGCGTGACCGACGTCCTGGCCGTGAGCCTTTACACGGTCGTGCCGAACGCGGTCGGCGCGATCGGGCTGATCCTGATCGCGCGCCGCTCCGATCGCACCGGCGAGCGTCGCAAGCACTTCGCGTGCTGCACGATCGGCGGCGGGCTCGCGCTCGCGGCGCTGACGCTGCACCTGCACAGCTTCGCCGCGATGCTTGCGTGCCTGTCGGTTGCCGCGACGCTGATCTTCGCGGCGCTGCCGATCTTCTGGGCAGTGCCGACCCGTTATCTGTCGGGCAACGCGGCCGCGGCCGGGATCGCGCTGATCAGCAGCATCGGGATCACGAGCGGGATCGTCAGCCCCTGGGCGATCGGGTTGATCCGCACACGCACCGGCAGCATGGATCTCGCCGTGTACCTGCTGGCCGCGCTGCTCGCGCTGAGCGGCGCCGCGTTGATGCTCGGCGTGAAGGGCGAAGCCGCGCGACGCGCGTGAACATGGCCGGCCTCCGCGAGCGGGCGGCGGCGGCCGGCGTCGGGTTTCCCGCGCGCCCGTCATATTCGCATTCCATCGAGGAGACGATCGATGTCGATCCCTGTGCAAGCGGACGCCGTTCAAGCGGAAGCGTCCGGTTCCCGTGCGTCCGGCGACGACGCGCTGTATCGCCGCATCGGCATGCGCATCGTGCCGTTCCTGTTCATCTGCTACATCGTGTCGATTCTCGACCGCAGCAATATCGGCTTCGCACAGTTGCAGATGCGTCAGGACCTCGGGCTGACCGACGCGATGTACAGCCTCGGCGCGGTTCTGTTTTTCGTCGGCTACGTGCTGTTCGAGGTGCCGAGCAACGCGTTGCTGCGCCGCTTCGGCGCGCGCCGCACGTTCGCGCGGATCATGGTTCTGTGGGGAGCGGTGTCGGTCGCGATGATCACCGTCGACAGCGCGACGCACTTCTACGTGCTGCGCTTCCTGCTCGGGCTGTTCGAAGCCGGCTTTTTCCCCGGTGTGGTGTTCTATTTGACGTACTGGTATCCGGCGCGTCGGCGCGCATCGGTGCTGTCGATCTTCTACGCGGGCGTCGCAGTGGCGGGAATGGTCGGCGGGCTGCTGTCCGGATGGCTGATGCGCGGGATGGCCGGCGTGCTCGGGCTGCACGGCTGGCAATGGATGTTCGCGATCGAGGGCGCGCCCGCGATCCTGCTCGGCGTGATCGCGTGGTTCTGGCTGTGCGACCGCCCCGAACATGCACGCTGGCTGTCCGACGACGACCGGCAGCGGCTTGCGGCCGACCTGGCCGCCGATCGCTCGGATGCACGCGCGCACCCGGCGTCTTCGCTGCGGCAGGTGATGGCCGAGCCTCGCACGTATTTGTTCGCGTTCATCTATTTCTCGCTGACGACCGCGCTGCTGATGCTGCTGTTCTGGATGCCGCTGATGATTCGCGAGTTCGGCATTCACGATGTGGTCCACATCAGCCTGCTGTCGATCGTACCGAACGCGATCGGCGCAGCCGGCCTGATCGCGATCGCGCGGCGCTCGGACCGCAAGCGCGAACGTCGCTGGCATTTCGCCGCGTGCGCATTCGGTGGCGCGGCGGCGCTCGCGCTGCTGACGCTGCACCTGCCGAGCATCGTCGCGATGATGGCGCTGCTGTCGATCGCGGCAATGCTGATCTTTGCCGCGCATCCGGTGTTCTGGGCCGTGCCGTCCGCGTATTTCTCGGGAGCCGGCGCGGCGGGCGGGATCGCGCTGATCAGCAGCATCGGCGTGTCGAGCGGAATGATCACGCCGTGGATCGTCGGCGTGATCCGCACGCGCACCGGCAACATGGATTCCGCGATGCTGATGATCGCCGGATTGCTGGCCGCGTGTGCGGTCGCGATGCTGATGGGAGTGCGCGCGACTTCGCGCGAGACGGCGCACGCGCGGCGTTGATCGGCCTTCGCGTGGAGGCAGCGACGTGTCAGGCCGGACGATGCCGTCCGGCCCGAGTGCCGGGGTTCGGTCAGGTGAAATACTCGCGGGCCGGGCGCCGCCAATACTGCCGACTAGCGCACGGCCGCGTAGCGCGGCGCCGGCGTATTCGTCGACAAATGCGGCGCCATCGTGCGCCGCGCGGCCTCGTACGCATCCCACTCGGCAACCGCGTGCAGCGACGGAATCGTCACGAGTTCGCCGCGCTCGAAGCCGACCAGCGCCGCGTCGACGAGCTCCGATGCCGACATCACGATCTCCTTCGGCAGGTGCTCGATCGGCAGGCCGCCGGTCTGCCAGAATTCCGTCGCGGTCGCACCGGGCAGCACGGCCTGCACCTGCACGCCCTTGTCGGCGAGCTCGTGATGCAGCGACTGGCTGAATGCAAGCACGAACGCCTTGCTGCCGCCGTACACGCCGTTGAGCGTTTCCGGCGAGATCGCGACGATCGACGAGATGTTGATCACCGCACCGCGGCCGCGCGCGACGAAGCCGGGAACGGCCGCATACGTCAGGCGCGTGAGCGCGGTCACGTTCAGGTCGATCATGCGCGTCATCGCGTCGACGTCGCTGTCGAGCAGCGGCGCATGCGTGCCGACGCCCGCGTTGTTCACGAGCAGGGTGATGCTCGCGTCCTCCTTCAGCTTCGCTTCGACGGCGCCGAGCGCCGCGCGGTCGTTGAGGTCTGCGCCGACGATCTCGACGCTGCGCTGCGTGTCGTTCGTGATGCGCTCGGCGAGGGCGGCGAGCCGGTCGCGATTGCGCGCGACCAGGATCAGGTCGTAGCCGCGGCGCGCGAGCCGGTCGGCGTAGATCGCGCCGATGCCGGACGATGCGCCGGTAATGACGGCGGTACCGCGATGTGCTTCAGTCATGATGTCGCTCCATGTCGGGGAAAGGGTGAGTGCGTGAGTGCATTCTGGCTTCGAATCGCGGCGACACAAATGACGTAGATAGGTATGATTTCGGACATCGGGCCGACGGCGACGACCGGCGTGCCCGGCACCGGAGATATCCATGCACCGAATCGGCTTTCTGATCAGCGACGGGTTCCAGATCATGGCGCTCGCCGCGCAATCCGTGTTCGAGTACGCGAACCTGACTGCGGGCCAACCGTTCTACGCGATGAGCAACTATTCCGTCGACGGCGGCGACGTACGGTCGTCTCTCGGCTTGCCGGTCGCCACGCGTGCGCTGCGCGGTCGGCGCATCGACGTCGATACCTGGATCGTCGCGGGCGTCAACGATCCGCTCGCATCGCCGGCGCCGGCCGACGTCGTCGCGTTCCTGCGCCGCACGAACGCGCGTGCGCGGCGCATCGCCGGCATCTGCACGGGCGCGTTCGTGCTTGCGCAGGCGGGGCTGCTCGCGCAGCGGCGCGCGACCACGCACTGGGCGTACGGCCGCGACCTGCAAAAGCAATTTCCGGACATTCGCGTGGAGGAGGACCGGATCTACATCGTCGACGGTCCGGTCTGGACCTCGGCCGGGATGACGGCCGGCCTCGACCTCGCGCTCGCGATGGTGGAAAAGGATCTCGGCGCGGACGTCGCGCGCGCGGTCGCACGCAAGCTGGTGATGCACCAGCGCCGTGCGGGCGGGCAGTCGCAGCATTCGGAGATGCTGGATCTTGCGCCGAAATCGGACCGGATCCAGGACGCGCTGAACTATGCGCGGCGAAACCTGGGCCGTGCGCTGACCGTCGACGAGCTGGCTGGCGCGGTCCACCTGAGCCCGCGCCAGTTCAGCCGCGTGTTCACGCTCGAGACGGGACAGTCGCCGGCGAAGGCGATCGAGCGGCTGCGGCTCGAAGCCGCGCGGCTGATGATCGAGCAGAGCCGGCATCCGCTCGACGTGATCGCGAAGGAAAACGGCTTTCGCGACCGGCGCCACCTGCGCGACGCGTTCGTGCGCGGTTTCGGCGTGCCGCCGCAGGCGGTGCGGCGCGAAGCGCGTGCGGATGCACGGGAAACGGGCTGATACGGGCGGCGCGACGCGCGCCGGCGCGCGCCGCGAAAATCGCGCAGAATGCGTCGACATGCCTGACCAGGAGCGACGATGCAGCCCGAGCCGTTCGACATTGCGATATCCGATCACGCGCTGGACGACCTGCGGCGTCGCCTGCGCGACGTGCGCTCGCCGCGCCTGACACCCGCCGAGCCGTGGCAGCAGGGCATCGACGGCGCGTGGCTGCGCGAGCTGACCGCATATTGGGCAGAGCGCTTCGACTGGCGCGCGGCCGAGCGCGCATTGAACCGGCTCCCGCAATTCGTCGCGGACACAGGCGGCCAGCGCGTGCATTTCATCCATCGGCGCGGTACCGGGCGAGCGCCTTATCCGCTCGTGATTACGCATGGCTGGCCGGGGTCCGTGTTCGAATTCGATGCGCTGCTCGACCGCCTGTGCGACCCGGCGGCGTTTGGCGGCGATCCGGAAGACGCATTCGACGTCGTCGTGCCGTCATTGCCCGGCTTCCTGTTTTCGCCCGCTCCAGCGGCGTCGGGCATGTCGGCGTTTCAGGTTGCCGACTGCTGGGCCGCGTTGATGTCCGGCCTCGGATATCGGCGCTTCGGCGCGCAAGGCGGGGATCTGGGCGCGGCCGTGTCGATCGCACTCGGCGCACGACATGCGGACGTGGTGGATGGCGTCCACCTGAACTATCTGCCCGGCAGCTACGAGCCGCCGACGGACGCGACTTCGCCGCTGACCGACGATGAGCGGGCGTTCGTCGCGCAGCGCGGCGAATGGGCGGCGCTCGAAGGCGGCTATGCGCACGTGCACATGACGAAGCCGCAGACGCTGGCCGTTGCGCTCAACAATTCGCCGGCCGGGCTGGCCGCATGGATCGCGGAGAAATTCCGCTCATGGAGCGACTGCGACGGCGACGTCGCGCGGCGCTTTTCGCACGACACGCTGCTGACCGGGATCTCGCTCTACTGGTTCACCGGCTGCATCGGCTCGTCGATGCAGATGTATTGGGAAAACCGTCTGCAGCCGATGCGCTTCGAGGCCGGGCAACGCGTGACGGCGCCCGTCGCATTCGCGCGCTTCCCGAAGGAAATCAGCCGGCCGCCGCGCACCTGGCTCGAGCGCGTGTTCGATGTCGTGCAGTGGACCGACATGCCGCGCGGCGGTCATTTCGCGGCGATGGAAGAGCCGGCGCTGCTCGCCGACGACATTCGGCGATTTTTCCGGCGTTTTCGCTAGCGAACGGGATGGCGGCGCAAGTGCGCGACCTGCCCGCACTGCACTGCATTGCGGTCATCCGCACGCCAGCGACAAGCGCCGCAACGGCGCGCGGTGAGCCGGCGAGGATGCATGGCTTATCGCATGTCCCGTTGCTTGTCTTGCCGCGTGACGAACGCCGTCGCGTCGTGCGGCGCCGCGCGTGCGTGCTTGCGCTGGCGCAGCAGCGCGACGCGGCAATTCTCGCGCGCGGTTTCGCGGCCGTCGTCGTCGAGCAGCACCAGGTCGCCGCGCATCACGTTCAGCGTGATCACGTCTTCCCCCGGCGCACCGAGCGTCTCCGGCGTATGCACGGAGCCTGCCGGCTCAAGCACCGTCGAGCCGGCCTGCGCGATCCACTCGTACTCGCGGTAACGCCATGCGCCCTGCAGCGTATGAACGAACACCTCGCCGTCGTGACGGTGGCGCGGCAGCGTGCCGCCGGCCGGCATCTTGAGCAGCGCGGTCAACGTGTCTTCCGCCGCATTGATATGCAGATACTTGATCGCGAGCCCCGGCAAGTCAGCGCTCATCGGCAGCCACGGCAGCGCGTCGCCGGGCAGGCAAGAGATCGGCGGCAGGTCGGTGGGTAGCGGGGCGGACGGCTGCGTCATGGCGAAAGGCGAAGCGGAAAACGGGAAGCGCGCATTATCGCAGACGGAAATCGGCCGGCGGGGAGCGGCGCGGCGCCGGGGTTCGCGGCCGCATCGGCCGCCGTCTGTTTCGTGATGCAAGGCGGATGCCGCCCCAGCCGCAACCCGCAGACGGCGGCCGCGCAGCCCGAGCCGGACCGCTCTAGGCGTCGCCGCCATTGCCGCCCGGCCGCACCACCGAATGCGCGGCCTCCAGGCACGACTGGAACAGCAGCGCCGCGCGCGACGGTCGCGGCGAGCGCCGCAGCAGGCTCACGAACCGGCACCGGTAATTGAACCGGTGCGGCGCGATCGGCTGCATCAACCCCTTGTTTTCGAAACTTTCCGCGTAATGGTCGGGCAGGAAGCCGAGATAGCGGCCCGAGAGAATCAGCGTCGCGATCGATTCCTGGTCGGACGCCGTCGCGCTGCGCGTGAGCTTCGCACGATGGCTGAGCTCCATGTTCGGCGAGTGGAAGCCGAGGCCGGCGAATGCGTGGTTGCGGATCGTCGTCCACGTGAGCTTTCCGTGCGGCGCGTCGAACAGCGGATGCTGGCGGCCGCAGTACAGCAGCATCCGCTCGTCGAACAGTTCCGAATATACGAGGCTGCCCGAGTTGCGGTGCGCGGGAATGATTCCGACCTGATAGCTGCCGTCGATGATCCCGCGCTCGACTTCGTTGATCGACGCGACGTGCAGGTTCAGCGCGACGTCGGGCGCCTCGTCCGCGAACTGGCGGATCGCGTCGCCAAGCCGCGCGTTCGGGTTGGTGGCCGTCTTGTCGAACACCGCGACGTGCAGTTCTCCGCCCATCTTGTCGTGAATGCCGTCGATCCTGCTGCGAAATGCCTCCATCGAGGCCAGCAGCCGCAGGGTTTCCTCGTAGACGGTCTGTCCCTCGGCGGTCAGCGTGAAACCCGCGCGGCCGCGGCGGCACAGCACCAGGCCCAGACGCGTTTCCAGATCCTTCACGTGCCGGCTGATCGTCGAGATGCCGATATTCAGCTCGAGCTCGGCCGCCGCCATCCCGCCGCATTGAACGACGCCCTTGAAGACGCGCAGCAGCCGCAGATCCATGTCGCTGAGCTGCCCCAGCAGCGCGCGGCTCTTCGGTTTCTTTGCTTGCATAGTTGCGCAAGTAAACATTGATATTGCGATATTCAAAAGACTAATTGGCGTACCGACAATGCGCAAGATCAATACAGGAAGGAGGGGCGCGCGGCGCCGACCGACATGACCGATACGACTATCGCCAAGCAACAGGAAGAGACAAACCTCCGCACCGACGCCGCGTGGCTGGACGCCCACTGGATGCCGTTCACCGCAAACCGCCAGTTCAAGTCCGACCCGCGCATGATCGTGTCGGCCAAGGACGCGTATTACACGGACGCCGAAGGCCGCAAGATCTTCGACGGACTGTCGGGCCTGTGGTGCACGGGCCTCGGCCACGGCCGCGCGGAAATCACGGAAGCCGTGAGCCGCCAGATCGCGCAACTCGATTACGCGCCGGCGTTCCAGTTCGGCCATCCGAAGTCGTTCGAGCTCGCGAACAAGATCAAGGAACTGACGCCCGCCGGCCTCGACTACGTGTTCTTCACCGGCTCGGGCTCGGAAGCGGCCGACACGTCGCTGAAGATGGCCCGCGCTTACTGGCGGGCGAAGGGCAAGGGCACGAAGACGCGCCTGATCGGCCGCGAGAAGGGCTATCACGGCGTGAACTTCGGCGGCATCTCGGTCGGCGGCATCGGCGCGAACCGCAAGCTGTTCGGTCAGGGCGTGGAAGCCGATTTCCTGCCGCATACGCAGCTTGCCGAAAACCGGTTCTCGCGCGGGATGCCGGACAACGGCGCCGAGCTGGCCGACCGCCTGCTCGACCTGATCACGCTGCACGACGCATCGAACATCGCGGCTGTGATCGTCGAGCCGTTCTCCGGCTCGGCAGGCGTGGTCATCCCGCCGAAGGGCTATCTGAAGCGACTGCGCGACATCTGTACCGCGCACGACATCCTGCTGATCTTCGACGAAGTCATCACGGGCTTCGGCCGAGCCGGCGCAATGACGGGCGCCGCCGCATTCGGCGTGACGCCGGACATCATGAACTTCGCGAAACAGGTCACGAACGGCGCGCAGCCGCTCGGCGGCGTGGTCGCGACGAAGGAAATCTACGACACGTTCATGGCCGCGGGCGGCCCCGAGTACATGCTCGAGTTTCCGCACGGCTACACGTACTCGGCGCATCCGGTCGCCTGCGCGGCGGGCATCGCGGCGCTCGACCTGCTCGTGAAGGAAGACGCGGTGGCCCGCGTGCGCGATCTCGCGCCGCATTTCGAGGCAGCGGTGCATGGGCTGAAGGGCCAGCGCCACATCGCGGACATCCGCAACTACGGGCTGGCGGCCGGCCTGACGATCGCCGCGTTGCCGGGCGAGCCGGCACGGCGCCCGTACGAGATCGCGATGCGCTGCTGGGCGAAGGGCTTCTACGTGCGCTACGGCGGCGACACGATCCAGCTCGCGCCGCCGTTCATCGCCGAGAAGCGCGAGATCGACAATCTCGTGAATGCGCTGTCCGATGCGCTGAATGAAGTGGACTGAGCCGCGCCCCGTTTCCAGCGACAACCGAATTCACGACTGAGCCAGATACATGAAACACGACAGCAACGTTACTTCCACCATCGGCCACCTGATCGACGGCAAGCGCGTCGACGGCGGCAGTCGCGTCCAGCCGGTGTTCGATCCGGCGACGGGCGAATCGGGCAAGAGCGTCGCGCTCGCCGACAAGCTGACCGTCGAGGCCGCGATCGCGTCGGCGCAGGCCGCATTCCCTGCATGGCGCAATACACCGCCGCTGAAGCGTGCACGCGTGATGAGCCGCTTCAAGACGCTGCTCGAAGAGCACGCGGACGAGCTGTGCGCGCTGATCACCGCCGAGCACGGCAAGGTGCTGGCCGATGCGATGGGCGAGCTGCAGCGCGGGATCGAGAACGTCGAATACGCGACGTACGTGCCGGAGCTGCTGAAGGGCGAGCACAGCAAGAACGTCGGCCCCGCGATCGATTCGTGGAGCGAATTCCAGGCGCTCGGCGTCGCAGCCGGCATCACGCCGTTCAACTTCCCGGTGATGGTGCCGCTGTGGATGTGGCCGATGGCCGTCGCCTGCGGCAACACGTTCGTGCTGAAGCCGTCCGAGCGCACGCCGTCGTCGACGCTGCGCATGGCCGAACTCGCGCTCGAGGCCGGCTTGCCGCCAGGCGTGCTGAACGTCGTGAACGGCGACAAGGAAGCGGTCGACACGATCCTCGCCGACCCGCGCGTGAAGGCCGTGAGCTTCGTCGGCTCGACGCCGATCGCCGAATATATCTACGCGACGGGCTGCGCGCACGGCAAGCGCGTGCAGGCGCTCGGCGGCGCGAAGAACTTCGCGGTCGTGATGCCCGACGCCGACATCGGCAACGCGGTGAACGCGTTGATGGGCGCCGCGTACGGCTCTTGCGGCGAGCGCTGCATGGCGATCCCATTGGTCGTCGCGATCGGCGACGAAACGGGCGACCAGGTCGTCGCCGGGCTGAAGGCCGAGATCGAGAAGATGAAGGTCGGGCCGGGCAACGGTGCGGGCGTCGACATGGGGCCGCTCGTCACGAAGCAGCATTTCGACAAGGTGACGGGGTTCGTCGACGCGGGCGTGGCGGCGGGCGCGACGCTCGTGGTCGACGGCCGCGGCGTGAAGGTCGACGGCCACGACGGCGGCTATTACCTCGGCCCGTGCCTGTTCGACAACGTGAAGCCGGGCATGCCGATCTATCAGCACGAGATTTTCGGGCCGGTGCTCGGCGTGATCCGCCTGAAGTCGCTCGACGACGCGATGGCGCTGATCGACGCGCACGAATACGGGAACGGCACGTGCCTGTTCACGCGCGACGGCGAAGCGGCGCGCTATTTCAGCGACAACATCCAGATCGGCATGGTCGGCATCAACGTGCCGTTGCCGGTGCCGGTCGCGTATCACTCGTTCGGCGGCTGGAAGCGCTCGCTGTTCGGCGACCTGCACGCGTACGGCCCGGATGCGGTGCGCTTCTACACGAAGCGAAAGACGATCACGCAACGCTGGCCGTCGGCCGGCGTGCGCGAAGGCGCGGTGTTCAGCTTCCCGTCGAACCGTTGATGCGCGGCCGGCAGGTTGGCGCGACGCGCGCCAGCCTGCACGAACGCCGCAGGCCCGCTCCGGCCGGAGCGGGTTTTTTTACGCGCGCGGCGGCTGCGGCGGCGCCCGCGCGGAACGCGCAGAACGAACGTCTATGGCGTGACCACGTGCCACACGTTGTTGAAGTTGTCGCCATTGCGGTCGCCCTGTTTCATGTCCTTCGAGAAGAAATACAGCGGCTTGCCCTTGTATGCCCATTGCGGGCTGCCGTCGTCGCGCTTGACGATCGTGTAAGGGCCGGCCGGAACGTCCGTCGCGCTGGCCTTGTACGGCGGCCACAGGGTTTCGCATTGGCCCGTGCATGCGCTGGTGCCGGCGTTGGGCTTGTCCTTGTCGAACGAATAGACGGTCATCCCGTTCGCGGCGACGAGCAGGCCGTTTTCGGCTTTCGTGATCGAGCCTTGAGCCGAGGCCGAAACCGACGCCATGGCGAGCACGGCGGAACTGACGAGCAGCGCGGCTTTCATGGGACCTCCTGATAGTCCGGTTGGCGGCGCGATTGCATGCACGGCCGGGCGTGCGCGATCGCGTGGAATGGTGCCGGAACGCGGCGCCGTGGCCGCCGGTGCGAGCGACGTGAAGTCGGGTGGCGGCGCAACGGCCCCGCTTCTTTCACCATAGGCGGTTTTTGGCAGCGCCGCGAGCCGAACCGGGGGCGTATCGCCCGATCCGTATGTCCGATGCAACGCAGGCGTGCGTCTCTGCGAAGCCGCGTGCGAGATCCGGCCCCGACTTGCACGAACCGCCACATGCGTGCCGCGCGGCGTCGGTGTCGCCAACGCCCGGCGAGCGACACGAAGGGCAACGAACTCGAATGGCGGCGCGAAGCGCGTCGGCCGGCATGCCGGCACGATACGTGCACGTGCAATGACGGGCCGGCGGCGCGGCACGTGGATTGCTTGCGATGTGGCGAGCGGCGGGTCGTACGCGCCGCTACTTCGCGGAGGTAACGACGATGCCAGACGATCCCGGGGACGTCGCGCGTGCGAGCTATCGTGCGTACGTCGACAAGGACCGCGACGCGATCGAAGCGCTGATCGCGCCGGACTTTCATTTCACGAGCCCGCTCGACAACCGGCTCGACCGCGATGCGTATCTGGCGCGCTGCTGGCCGAACAGCACGATGCTCGCCGGCTTCGAATTCGTCGACGTCGCGGTGCAGGGCGAATACGTGTTCGTCGTCTACGAAGCCGCGACGACCGCCGGCCGGCGTTTCCGAAACGCCGAACGCCTGCGCGTGTGCGACGGGCGGATCGTCGAGGCCGAAGTGTATTTCGGCTGGTACGTGCCGCACCAGGCGCCCGATGGCGGCTTCATCGAACCGGCGCGCTGACGACGCGCGCCGGCATTGCAGCGCCTATCCGGCAGCATCGTCGCCGAGTGCCCGAATGAATCGCGAGAACAGCTCCGGCTGCGACGAGATCCCGAGCTTCGCGTAAAGATGCCGCCGGTGCACCTTCACCGTTTCCGGTGAAATCGCGAGCCGCTCGGCGATCGCTTTCGACGAATTGCCGCGCAGCACCATTCTCGCGATCGCCATTTCGCGATCGGTCAGCACACCCGCGCCGAAGCGCGCGAGCGCCTGCTCGACGCGCACACCGAGATCGTCGTCGGGCGTCGCGCGCGCGGCGTCGCCGATCAGCCGCCAGTGCTGGCGCATCGCGGCGAGCACCCACGGCATCGCCGCCGTGAGCTTGCCGAGCGGCTCGACGTCGAAGCGCGTGGCTGCGCCGAGCGATAGCGACAGCAGCAGGTCCGGAGTCGGGCGCAGCAGGATCTGGATTTCGTCGTCGCCGACCGCATCGCGGAAATAGCTCAGGAAATACTCGCTCTGCCGGAACAGGTCCGGCGCGACTTCCTCGAGCCGGTAGCAGCCGTCGGCGAGCCCGTCGTGCGCGGCCTGCAGGAACGGATCGAGCAGATATAACCCATTGAGGTAAAGCGGTACCGGCGACGCGCAGTCGGCGCCGCCCGTGTCGTATTCGTCGAGCACGAGCGGCACGCCGTCGCGGCCGATCGCGGTTGCGAGCGCGTTGTCGAACGGCACCATCTCGTTGAGCAGCAGCACCAGGAAGCGCCAAAAGCGCGGCTGGCCGAGATGATCGATCGCGCGGCCGAGCGCCTGATGCATCGCGATTTCGGAGAAGAGTCGATCCATACCACCACCGGAGGGCGTAACACGAACGGGGAATAGCGGTCCTGAATTTGGCTTCCTAGACTGCCACGCAATGATTCGGGCCCGAGTATGGGCGTTCAAAAAACGGCAGCAAAGCAACAGGAGAACGAAATGGCGATGATGTCGGAATCGACGGGCACGCTGCAAGCGGCGCCTGCCACGCAAGACGGGCCGCGCGCGTTGTCACAGACGCTCAGCGTGCGCGATGCGGTGATGATCACCGTGTCGGGCGTGACGCCCGCGAGCTCGATCTTCGTGATCGCGCCGTTCGCGATCCAGCAGGCCGGGAGCGGCGCGGTGCTGTCGTTCGTGCTCGGCGGCGTGCTCGCGCTCGCGTTCGCGCTCTGCTACGCGGAGCTCAGCGCCGCACACCGCAGCGCGGGCGGCGAATACGTGATGGCCAAGCGCGTGTTCGGCACGCTGCCCGGCTACCTGACCTTCATCACGGTGCTGTCCGTCAGCGTGTTCATTCCGGCCGTGCTCGCAAGCGGCGCCGCGCCATACCTGAACAACGCGCTCGGCACGCACTTCAGCAATCAGTCGGTCGCGTTGACGATCGTGCTGCTCAGCTACGTGCTCGGGATGCTGAACATCAAGACGAACGCGTGGATCACCGGCGCGTTTCTCGTCGTCGAAATCGGCGTGCTGATGCTGATCGCGGCGCTCGGCTTCGGCTCGCCGCATCGCGGCGCGGACGTGCTCGTCGCGCCGGTCGTCGCGAGCGGCACCGCGCTGGTGCCAGCGACGCTCGCGGCGATCGTGCCCGCGATCGGCACGGCGATCTTCTGCTACAACGGCTTCGGCTCCGCCGCGTATCTCGCCGAGGACCTGCGCGGCGGCAACCGCAACGTCGCGAAAGCCGTGATCTATTCGCTGCTGGTGATTCTCGTCGTCGAGCTGGTGCCGCTCACCGCGATCGTGCTCGGTGCGCCGTCGCTGACCGAGCTGACGAAGAGCGCGGATCCGATCGGGTACGTCGTGCGCTCACTGAGCAATCCGGCGGTGTCGCGCGTGGTCAGCGGCGGGATCTTCCTGTCGGTGTTCAACGCGATCATCGCGATCGTAATCACGATGGGGCGCCTGCTGTACAGCAGCGGCCGCCATGCGCTCTGGTCGCGCGGCTGCAATCGCGCATTTTCTACCATCCATCCGCGCTTCGAATCCCCTTGGCTCGCGACGCTCGCGCTGGCGGCGCCGTCGTCGGGGCTCGTGTTCGTGTCAAGCCTCGACGAGCTGACCGCGTTCACGGTCGACCTGTTGCTGCTGATCTACCTCGTCGTCGGGCTGGCCGCGCTCGCAAGCCGCTTCGTGCGCCGCGACGTCGAACATCACTACCGGATGCCGCTGTGGCCGTTGACGCCGCTCGTCGCGGTCGCCGGGGCAGCGTACACGCTGTACACGACGCTCGCCACCGCGACGAAGCCGACCGACCTGATCATCATCGGCGGACTGCTGGCGGCTGCGCTTGCGATGTATGCGGTGTGGGCGCGTCACAGCGAGACGTTCCGTTCGCTGTGACCGTACCGGCACACCGAACCGCCAAAACACCGCAAAAACACTGGAGGAATTGCATCATGCGCACGAGGGATCTCGGCATCCGCATCGGACTCGGTACGCCGGGCCGCTTCAACGCGATCACGGACGTCCCGGGTGTGCGGGTCGGGCATTGCACGCTGAACGTCGAGAACGGCGACGCATCGATCCACACCGGCGTCACGATCATCGAGCCGCGCGCGGGCGCCGCGCACGATTCACCGTGCTTCGCGGGCGTTCACGTGCTGAACGGCAACGGCGACGCGACCGGGCTCGAATGGATCCGCGAAGCGGGCCTGCTGACGACGCCGATCGCCTATACGAACACGCACAGCATCGGCGCGGTGCGCGACGCGCTGGTCGCGAACGAACGCGAAGCGGCGGCCGGCCGCGTTTACTGGTGCATGCCTGTCGTAATGGAAACTTACGACGGTGTGCTCAACGACATCTGGGGACAGCACGTGAGCGCCGCACACGTCGAGCGCGCTCTGGCCGCCGCGCAGTCGGGGCCCGTTGCCGAAGGCGGCGTCGGCGGCGGCACGGGGATGATTTGCCATGAGTTCAAGGGCGGGATCGGCACCGCATCGCGCGTGGTCGCGGGCGGCTGGACAGTCGGTGCGCTCGTGCAGGCGAACCACGGTGTGCGCGAGATGCTGCGCGTGGCCGGCTATCCGGTCGGCGAAGTGCTGCGGCACGTGCATTCGCCGTTCCGCGCCGCGCACGCGCACGGCGAAGCAGGGATGGGCTCGATCGTCGTGACGCTCGCGACCGACGCGCCGCTGCTGCCGCATCAATGCACGCGGCTCGCGCAACGTGCGAGCGTCGGGCTCGCCCGCGCGGGCGGCGGCACCGAGGATTCGAGCGGCGACATTTTCCTTGCGTTCGCCACCGGCAACGATGGGCTGCCGGCCGCGAACTACGGCAGCAAGGGTGCGCCGGCGACGGCCGTGAAAATGGTGAACAACGACCATATCTCCGCGCTGTTCGTCGCGGCGGCCGACGCGGTGGAGGAAGCGATCGTGAATGCGCTGGTGGCCGGAACCGACGTCGAATCGCGCGGCGCGCGCGTCGAAGGCCTTGGGCCGGCGCGCTTGCTCGATGCGTTGCGCGAAGTCGGTTGGCGGCCGGCGCGCGGTGCGTGAAACGGCATGCGCCGCCTCAGTCGAAGCGGCGAGGCGCGCAGTGACGGTGCGGCGACCGGCCGGCCCGTCTTGCGCGTGCACTGGCGATGCGTGCAACGCGCGCGCGGCGGGCCGGGCCGTGACGACGCGGCGTCATGCTCAGCTGCCGAAGTAGACGTTGCAGAAGCTGACCGGGCCGACGCATGCGTTCGGGTCTTCCTGCGTCGGCCGATTGCGATCGACGCGACCGGCGGCCTGCGTCGCTTCGGCTCGGTTCGCCGGCTGCTGCGCGACATCGGCCGGCGCAGGCTGGGCATGCGCGACGGCGGCGGTGAGCGACAGGGCAACGAGGGCGAGGTGCAGCGGCTTCATTTTGGTTTCTCCAGGGTCGGTGCCAGTCTCGGTGGCAGTGACGCAACTATAGGCTCGCACTGCTTAAGGATTAAGCACCGCGGGTGGAGAGCTTATTTCCAATCGGAACAAGGATCATGTTGCGTGCGCATCGATTCCGGGTCTTCCCGGTTGCTCACGGTCGGCAGGAGACGGTCGTCAATGACGATGGCGGTTGAACGGTGCGTCCTTGTCCAGCAGCGCACTGCGGATGAAGTGCAGACAGCCGACGATGCGCTGCATCTGGTGGCGCGCATCGGGCACTGCGTACCACGCGTGCAGCGCGTGCTGCGCGGCGCGGATCGCCAGGTTCACCGACTTCAGCGTCCGCGCGTGATGCACGGGCGTCGGATCGTCGAAGAAGCGCGGCAGCTCGCGCAGCACCGGATCGACGGCCGTGGTCCAGCGCAGCGCCTGCGGCGGCTTCGATGCGCAGAAACCATGCAGTTCGTCGCGCAGGTCGATCACCGCATGGCCGACTTCGAGCGTCGACAGCATCCAGCGCAGCGCATCGCGATGCTGACGCGTACGTCTGACGAGCAGCGTGCGCAGTTGCGCCATCAGGTCATGCGTGCTCGACTGGAAGCGCGCGGCGAGGCCGTCTCGCGGGCCTTCGCACGCGAGCGTCACCTGGCGGCGCAGATCGTGTGCGATGCGCGCGGTGAGCCATGGCATGTGGGTCGGAAACACGACAGCGAACACGAGCGAGCACGCGAGCATCGCGACGACGATGGCAAAGCCGTTGTTGACCAGTAGTTCGGGCGTATACGCGATCGTGTTGTCGGGGCCGGCCAGCAGGCAGAAGAACACCGCGAAGCCGATCCCGTAGCCGGACAGGCCCGGCCGCATCGCGAGAAACGCACCGAGGCCCAGCACCGGCGCGAGTGCCGCGCACAGCAGCGGAAAGCCGTCGATGTTCGGATACACGTGGCACAGGTACACGTAGCCGGCGGCCGTCGCGAACGCCGCGCCGACCGCCATTTGCGCGACGAACTTCGGCGCACGCGGGGACGTCGAGCTCAGCGCGCACGCGATGGCGGTGGCGATCACGGCGAGCGAGCCGCTCGGCCATTCGGACGCGATCCAGAACGCGCTCATCGCACCGACGGCGACCAGCGTGCGCAGGAACGCGAAGCCGACAAAGAATGAATTGGTTTTCACCGCGTAGCGCGTGACCGAGCGTTCGAGCGCGCGATCGTCGCGGTCGAGCGATGCATAGGTATCCGCATAACCGACGTACTCGCCGATGAAGCGATACATCAGCTCGATCGCCGTATCGAAATCGAGCACGCCACCGGCAGCATGCTCTTCGATCGCACGACGCGACGCGCGGGCAGCCTTCGGCAACGCACGATGAAAGCGGCGCAGTTCGAGCAGCGCGCCCGTCGTCGACGCGATCCCGCGCTGCCGTTCGTCGCGCAACGCGGTGACTCGCTGCGCGAGCCCGTCGACGTGCGGCGCGAGCGCTTCGAGCACGGCGTCCGACCGGTTCGCGCGCAGGCGCTTCACGAGCTGGTGCAACGCATGCAACCGCGTGCACGCGTTCATGAACTCGCTGTTCAGCCGCGCGAGCCGGCGGCTGCGTGCGCGAATGTGCGGATCCTCGAACGACGCGAATGCGCGATTGGCTTCGAAGCCGACGATCTCGTCGACGAAATCGGCGAAGCGCCGTTCGAAATCGCCGCGCGCGAGCTCGCCCGACAGCGCGCCGGCCGCGAACGCCGCGAACGTCACATGGCGGGTGCTCAATGACCGCATCAGTGCCTTCGCGGAGCTGAGCGGCAGGATCAGCGCGCTGACCGCGCCGGAGCACGCGATACCCAGGGCGACTTCCGCGGCGCGCGTGAGCGCGGACTGGAACAGCGTCTGCGGCGTCATCACCGCCGGCAGGCCGATCAGCGCAGCGGTATAGCCGGCGAGCACGAACCCGTACCAGCGGAAGTGGCGATTGCGTACCGCGAGCGCGATGCATGCGCCGATCCACAGCGTGATGCCGGTCATGTACAGCTCCGGCTGTTGCGCGAACAGTCCGCCGAGCGCGAGTGCGGCGACGAGGCCCGCCGCCGTGCCGAGCACGCGGTAGAAGCTCTTCGCGAACACCATTCCCGACAGCGGCTGCATCAGCACGAACACGGTCGTCATTGCCGTGCGCGGCTGCGACATCTCGAGCCGCATCGCGATGCCCATCGCGAGCAGTGCAGCCAGCACGGTCTTCGCGAGGTGCAGCCAGATCAATCCGTCGCTCGAGGCCCAGTCGCGCGCGGCGCCGCCCAGCGGATCGAGCCAGGTTCTCCATCGTGCCGGTTCGATGGACGGTTGCTCGATCGCAGGTTGTGGCTTCATGAAAAGAAGGGGCGCGTGCGGTGTCGCGGCGCGTCCGGACGGGTCCGTTCGACTGATGAGGCGCCGATTGTAGGAGGGCGGCGCGTGCGCATTAACGCAGCTGCGGGGAAACGATAGTTGCATGCCGCGTAACAATCTGTCGCCCCTGCTGGAGGAAAATAGCGGCTCCGCTACAGGTGGTTCACAGGAATGGATACGCTACAAAACATGCGGGTGTTTACGCGCGTCGTCGAGACGGGCAGTTTCACCGCGGCCGCGCAATCGCTGAATTCCACGACGGGCGCGATGTCGCGCGCGGTGTCGGAGCTCGAGGCGCGTTTGCGCACCCGTCTGATGAATCGCTCGACGCGCCGTCTCGCGCTGACGTCGGCCGGCGAAAACTATCTGCGGCGCTGCCGCCAGATCCTTGCCGACGTCGATCGCGCCGAGGAAGAAGCGAGCTGCGCGCACGAGCGGCCGGCCGGCGTGCTGCGCATGCACAGCTTCGCGAGCGTCGGCCACCACTACGTGATGCCCGCACTGACGCGCTATCACGCGCAATACCCGGACGTGTCGATCGAATTGTCGCTGTCGCAGCGCATGCCCGACCTGTTCGACGGCACGAGCGACATGGCCGTCGTGACCGCATCGTCGCTGCCCGATTCCGAACTCGTGTCGCACCTGCTCGGCTCGACGTTCAGCATTCTGTGCGCGTCGCCCGAGTACGTGAAGCGCCACGGCGCGCCGGCGCGCCCGCAGGAGCTCGGCGCACATGCTTGCCTGACGCTCTGCACCCCCGCATTCCCGACCCACGAATGGGTGCTGGAAGGCGCGGACGGCGTCGAGCAGATCCATGTTGCCGGGCCGGTTCAGACCAACACCGCAGAGTCCCTGGCGCTCGCGATTCGCGACGGTATCGGGATCGGCATGCTGCCGCTGTATTCGGCGATCGATGCGCTGCAGGACGGCACGCTCGTGCGCGTGCTGCCGAGCCACATCCTGCAGAAGATGAACGTGTATGCACTGTACCCGTCGCGCCGCTTCATCGATGCGAAGGTGCGCACGTGGGTCGAGATGCTGCGTGCACAGGTGCCGGGGATGATCGCGCACGACGTCGAGACGCTGAACGCGATCGGCCGCGAACCGCAGGCCGCCTGAGCGAAGTTCATGCGCGTGTCGCATGCGGCGGCGCATGCACACCGGTCGCCCTCGGCGACGCAAACCGCGCCCGCATGACCGACGTCATGCGGGCGCGATGTGCTTACAGCGCGGGCTTCACGGCGACGCCCGACTCGGTCGCGCCGCCATTGGCCGGGCCATATGCGGCTTGCGCGGCCTTGCGCTCGGCGAGCCGCTTTGCCGCGAGGCGCTCCTGCGCGGCCATGAGGTCGTCGGGATAGTTGCCCGCGTCGCCGAGCGACGGGTTGTAGCCGACCGACTCGAGGTCGTACAGCTCCTGCAGCACTTGCGCGCGCGTAACGGGCGACTGGGCGGACTGCGCGAACGACAGGGCCGGTGCGGCAAGCAGGACGGCAGCAGCAGCGGTGACGGCGAGCGATTTCACGATGTTCTCCTGTAAGCGGGTGTGACGCCGGCTCGTCGATCGACGACCGATCCGAACCGTCGAAGCCAGTCTATGCAGCACGTGCGGCCGCAAAAACCCCGATTCCAGGCACGCAGCTTTCCAGATGACACAACATTGGCGCGCCGTCCGCATCGATCGAACCCGTTTCATGCGACACGGGCAGGGCAGGCGGCCGGCGCGCGGTCAGAGGCTGCGCCGTCGCGATCAGAACCGCGTGCGCATCCCGATCGTGCCGACGATCTGATTCGCGGTGCTCGATGCGCCGCCCGACGTGTTGATGAACGCCTGGTAGCCGCGTCCGGACGCGTGCTGATACATCGCTTCCGCGTACAGGTCGGTGCGGCGCGACAGCTTGTAGACGGCCTGCAGGTCGACCTGGTGCCACTTCGGATCGGTGCCGTGCTTGCTGTCCGGGTTCGACACGCTGCCATCCGTATACACGTACGCAGCGCCCAGGCTGACGGCCGGCGTCACCGCGTAGCGCACGTTGACGTCGTAGTTGTTGAATGCGACCTGACCGGTCGAGCCGAACGAGCCCGTGTTGTCGTACTGCGAGCGCGTATAGACGAAACCGACCGTCGCCGGCCCGAACACGTAGCTGATGCCGCCGCCATACGTGCGCATGCGGTCCGCGCCCACCGACCAGCCGCCCTGGCTCACGCTCTTCGCTTCGGCCACGTCGGTCGCGCCGGGGCTCGCGCTCGTCGAGCCCTTCGTGCCGTTCATCTGCAGGTATGCGCCGGCCAGTTTCAGCGGGCCGTTCGTGTAGCTTGCGGCGACGCTGTACGCGCGGTTGCCCGCGAAGTTCGCCGAGTTCGAGAAGCCGTACAGCGCACCGACCTTGAAGCCGGCGATCGTATCGCTCGTGTACTTGACCGCGTTGTTGATGCGCACCGAGTGGTTCAGGTTGTCGTTGTCGAACGGGTGCGCGAAGCCCGCATCGCCGAAGTCGCCGGCCGTTGCGGACAGCGGCGCGACGAAGTCGACCATCGTGTCGTACTGGCGTCCGAGCGTCAGCGTGCCGTAGCCGGCCTGGCTGAGGCCGACGTAAGCATGCCGTCCGAACAGCTTGCCGTCCTGCCCGAGCGAACCGTTGTTCACGTTGAAGCCGTTCTCGAGCACGAACAGCGCCTTCAGGCCGCCGCCGAGATCTTCGCTGCCGCGCAGGCCGAAACGGCTGCCGTTGATCGTGCCGGACGCCATGCGCCACTGCGCGGCGCCGTTCACGTTGTTGGTATAGGCGATGCCGGCGTCGATCAGGCCATACAGCGTGACCGCGCTTTGCGCGTGCGCGAGCGGGGCGAACAGCACGGCGGCACATGCGCCGGCAATCAGGGTTTTATTCATGCGGGGACTCCTGCGTGTGGAACGGGGTAATCAAAGTTCGGCGCAAGTGTAGGGGCGCGTGCGCCCGATTCCGCGCGCCGGCCCGCGAGCGCTCCATTGCGATGTGCGCAACAGTGCGTCATACGGCGTTCACAATCCGCCGCGGCAGCCGAATGGCGGGCGTTCGAGCGAATCGCGCGAGCCTTGCCGGGCCGCCGCCGCGCGGGCCGTGTCGCGCATGGACAACATGCGCGCCGGCGGCCACGGGAGTTGATCGGTGTGCCGTGCGCGTGGAGAATGGGCGGACCCCTGCCGAGCCAAGGAGACTTCGATGACCACGCATCACCGTCCTTCCTTCAGTGCCGCGTTGTGCTACCGCGATCCGAAAGCCGCGCTTGCGTGGCTCGAACGTGCATTCGGTTTCGCGCGCTCGCTCGTCGTCACGACGCCGGAAGGCGACATCGCGCATGCGGAAATGAAATTCGGCGACAGTCTCGTGATGATCGGCGGCACGTGGGCCGACTTCATCGCGTCGCCGGAAGACACCGACGGCCGCAATACCCAGCACGTGCACGTGCATCTGCCCGACGACGCGGATATCGACGCGCATTGCGAACACGCGCGCGCGGCGGGCGCGGAGATCCTGCAGGCGCCGGCCGACGCGTTCTACGGCGATCGGATGTATCGCGCGCGCGATCCCGGCCGGCACGTCTGGACGTTCGGCAAGCACGTGCGCGACGTGACGAACGACGAGATGAGCGCGGCGACCGGGCTGACGATCGAATCCTTCGACTGAGTGCGGCGCGCCTTGCCGACGCCGGTTTTCCCCACTACGCGGCGCGCTGGCGCCGCCTGACGCCGAGACCCACATGAATCTCTTCAATGCACGCCTGCGCGGTCGCGACGGGCTGTTTACGATCGGCATCCACGACGGCAAGATCGCGCGGATCGACGTGCAGCCCGCGCTCATCACACCGGCCAGCCCGCCCGATGCAGACGATATCGATGCACAGGGCCGCCTCGCGATCCCGCCGCTCGTCGAGCCGCATATCCATCTCGACGCCGTGCTGACGGCCGGCGAGCCGGCATGGAACATGAGCGGCACGCTGTTCGAAGGGATCGAACGCTGGTCCGAGCGCAAGGCGACGATCACGCACGAAGACACGAAGGCGCGCGCGCATGCGGCGATCGGCATGCTGCGCGATCACGGGATCCAGCACGTGCGCACGCATGTCGACGTCACCGATCCGACGCTTGCCGCGCTGAAGGCGATGCTCGAAGTGAAGGACGAGGCGCGCGGACTGATCGATCTGCAGATCGTCGCGTTTCCGCAGGAGGGCATCGAGTCGTTCGACGGCGGCCGCGCGCTGATGGAGCAGGCGATCGAGCTCGGCGCCGACGTCGTCGGCGGCATTCCGCATTTCGAGAACACGCGCGAGCAGGGCGTCAGCTCGATCCGCTTCCTGATGGACCTGGCCGAGCGCACTGGCTGCCTCGTCGACGTGCACTGCGACGAGACCGACGATCCGCATTCGCGCTTTCTGGAAGTGCTCGCGGAGGAAGCGCGGGTGCGCGGCATGGGCGCGCGGGTGACGGCCAGCCACACGACCGCGATGGGCTCGTACGACAACGCGTATTGCTCGAAGCTGTTCCGGCTGTTGAAGCGCGCCGCCCTGAACTTCGTGTCGTGCCCGACCGAGAGCATCCATCTGCAGGGGCGTTTCGACACGTTTCCGAAGCGCCGCGGCGTCACGCGCGTCGCGGAACTCGACCGCGCGGGCCTGAACGTGTGCTTCGGGCAGGATTCGATCAAGGATCCGTGGTATCCGCTCGGCAACGGCAATATCCTGCGCGTGCTCGATGCCGGCCTGCACATCTGCCACATGATGGGCTATCAGGATCTGCAGCGTTGCCTCGATTTCGTCACCGATCACGGCGCGACGGCGATGCACCTCGGCGACGGCTACGGAATCGCGCTCGGCCGGCCGGCGAACCTGGTCGTGCTCGATGCCGACAGCGACTACGAAGCGGTGCGCCGACAGGCGAAAGCGGCGCTGTCGATACGCGGCGGGAAGGTGATCATGCGGCGGGACCCCGAGCGTGTGACGTACCCGGCATGACGCGGGTGCGGTGGCGGCGCCCCGCGTCGCGTGGCTTGTCGAATGCACGAAACTCATGAGTCGATCAGAAAAATACGTTTGTTTCATGAGACGGCGAGGCCTACGATTCGGTGCTGACAGCGGCGTGCACGGGCACGCCGTCCCTTGGCCTACCGTTTCGCCGATACCATGCGCTTCGATCTCCCGTCCGCTCCCGCGTCTGTTTCGCCGTCCGCCAGTCCGTTTGCGCGGATCGCTGCCGTCACGATCCTGACCGGCGTCGGCGCCGGATTCGGCGGGATGCTGCTCGCGCTGCTGCTGCACGCGATCCAGCATCTGGCGTACGGCTACAGCCTCGCGCACGTGGTCGGCACCGAGAGCTTCCTGACCGGCGTGAGCCGGGCCGATCCGCTGCGGCGCGTTGCGGTGCTCGTCGTGTGCGGGCTCGTCGCGGGCGGCGGCTGGTGGGCGCTGTACCGGTACGGACGGCCGCTCGTGAGCATCCGCCGCGCGGTGCGCGCCGCGGATCCGCGGATGCCTTTCGTGAGCACGACGGTTCACGCTTTGCTGCAGATCGTGACCGTCGCGCTCGGTTCGCCGCTCGGCCGCGAAGTCGCGCCGCGCGAGATCGGCTCGCTGCTGGCCGGGCGACTCGCGCACCGCGCGGGGTTGACGCCGTCCGACTGCCGGCTGATGGTCGCGTGCGGCGCCGGTGCCGGGCTCGCAGCCGTCTACAACGTGCCGCTCGGCGGCGCGGTGTTCGTGCTCGAAGTGCTGCTCGGCACGTTCGAACTGCGCGCGCTGGTGGTGGCCGTCGTCACGTCGGCGCTCGCGGCGGCGGTCGCATGGATCGGCCTCGGCAACGAACATCAGTACACGGTGCCCGCGTTCGTGCTGAGCACGCCGCTCGTCGCGTGGTCCATCGTTTGCGGCCCGTTGTTCGGATTCGCCGCATACGGCTTCGTGCGGCTCACGAGTCGCGCACGCGCGGATGCGCCGAAGGGCCGGCAACTGCCGCTGCTTGCGCTGATCAACTTTGCGGTGATCGGCGTGCTGGCGATGCGCTTTCCGCAACTGCTCGGCAACGGCAAGGGGCCGGCTTCACTGGGATTCGACGGCTCGCTGACGATCGGGCTTGCGGCGACGCTGCTCGTACTGAAGGTGGCGATCGAGGCGGGCAGCCTGCGCGCCGGCGCCGAGGGCGGACTGCTGACGCCCGGTCTCGCAAATGGCGCGCTGCTCGGCGTCGTGCTCGGCGGGCTGTGGAGCGTCGTATGGCCGGGCGCGTCGATCGGCGGCTGCGCGTTGATCGGTGCGACCGCGTTCCTCGCCGCGTCGATGCAGATGCCGATCACGGCCGTCGTGCTGTTGCTCGAATTCACGCGCGCGAATCACGACAGCCTCGTGCCGATGCTGCTCGCCGTGGCGGGTTCGCTCGTCGCGTACCGGTTCGCGCAGCAAGTAGCGGAGCGGCGTGCGCAGGCGAGCGCGCTGGCAACCACGCCGCTGACGGCAACTCGCTGATCCGCGCCGGCTTCGTCGCTTCGGCTGTTGCGCGCGGCTCGGCCGGGCCGCGCGACGCTATTTTTTCCCGCTCCTCGACTTGACCTGTTTTGCGAGATGTATCGCCTGGCGATCCCGATCCACGGCGCGCCGAAGCGCACGTTGCTGTTCTGTGCAAGAATCCGCGCGATTCCGCGCCACCGAACAATCAACCACATGCGCGGATATCCCGATCAGAAACAGGAACCGAGGAGCACAACTTGATTCAACGCATTTCCCGCTTTTTCACGCAGGTCGTCCACCGCGTCCTGCCCGACCCGCTGATTTTCGCGATCCTGCTGACGATCGTCACCTTCGCGCTCGCGTTCGGCCTCACGCCGAATACCCCCGTGCAGCTCACGACGATGTGGGGTTCCGGCTTCTGGAACCTGCTCGCGTTCTCGATGCAGATGGTGATGATTCTCGTTACCGGCCATGCGTTGGCGAGTTCGCCGCCGGTGCGGCGGCTGCTGGTTGCGCTCGCAAGCACCGCGCGCACGCCGGGCCAGGGCGTGATGCTCGTCGCGTTCGTCGGCGCGCTCGCATGCGCGATCAACTGGGGCTTCGGCCTCGTGCTCGGCGCGATGCTCGCGCGAGAGGTTGCGCGCCGCGTTGCCGGCAGCGACTACCGGCTGCTCGTGGCGTCCGCGTACATGGGTTTCCTGAGCTGGCACGGCGGGCTGTCCGGCTCGGTGCCGCTCGTCGCCGCGACGAAAGGCAATCCGATGGAGAAGACGATCGGGTTGATTCCCGTGTCGGACACGATCTTCACCGGCTACAACGCGTTCATCACGATCGGGCTGATCGTGATGCTGCCGTTTCTCGCGCGGATGATGATGCCGAAGCCGGGGGACGTCGTCAGCGTCGATCCGGCGTTGCTCGCCGAGCCGCCGAGCGTCGAGCGCCAACTCGGGCCCGACGCGACGTTCGCGGAGCGGCTGGAAGAAAGCCGTGCGTTGTCGCTCTTCGTCGCGGCGCTGTGCGCGGCGTTCCTCGTGCTGCGTTTCATCCAGAAGGGCTTTGCGCTCGACATCGATACAGTAAACCTCGCGTTCCTCGCAGCCGGCATCCTGCTGCACCGCACGCCGATGGCCTATGCACGCGCGGTGGCCGGTGCGGCGCGCGGCGCGTCGGGGATCATGATCCAGTTTCCGTTCTATGCGGGCATCCAGGCGCTGATGGATCACTCGGGGCTCGCGGGCGTAATCACCAAATGGTTCGTCGATATCGCGAACGTGCACACGTTCCCGTTGCTCGCTTTCCTCAGCTCGGCAGTGATCAATTTCGCGGTGCCGTCGGGCGGCGGCCACTGGGTCGTGCAGGGACCGTTCGTGATGCCGGCCGCGCAGGCGCTCGGCGCCGATCTCGGCAAGGCTGCGATGGCGATCGCGTACGGCGAGGCATGGACCAACATGGCGCAGCCGTTCTGGGCGCTTCCCGCGCTTGCGATCGCGGGCCTCGGCGTGCGCGACATCATGGGCTATTGCGTAACGACGCTGCTGTTCTCCGGCGTGGTGTTCGTCGCGGGGATGTATCTGTTCTGATCGGATCAAGTGACGCGAGCGGCGGGCGCAGCGCAGCGCGTCTCTCGCCGACCTGAATTCCGCTCGCCTTCGATCGTGCGTGCGAGCCGGCTTCGCGGATCGCTCGCGCCGCGCCGAACGCGTGGCCACCGTGCGCGCCGACACCTGCGTCCCGTTCGGCGGCCAGCTCGCGTCCGGGCGCGCGGCCGGATTCGGGTGCGCGTCACGGCGCGGCGCGCAGGCGGCTTGGCAACCGTGCCCTTGCGACGAACGCGAGCAGGCTGGCCGGAATGCGTTCGATGACGAACCGCCACTGCCGATGCCATTCAGGGACACGTCGATCCGGCAGGTTCCGTCGCTCGGGCTGCAGCGCTTCGGTATCGCGGCCGGTGAGCTTGGTATCGTCCGCCCGCCGGCCTGTCCTGACGCCGGGGCGACGGCAGGTCGCCGTCCATTGTCCGATCGGGCAAAATCGGCCTGTCCACTTGTACACCGACGGACGTCGCATGACCGAACCGACCGAACCTCCCGGCCGCCGCGCTTACGCGAGCTTCGCGCAACGCTATGCGGACATCGCGCCGACGAAGGCGCACAACGCGCTCTACGAGCGCCCCGCAACGATGGCGCTGCTCGGCGACGTCGGCGGCGTGACCGTGCTCGATGCCGGCTGCGGACCCGGCATCTGCAGCGCGCACCTGGCCCACGGCGGCGCGACCGTGCATGCGTTCGACGTGACGCCGGAGATGGTCGCGCTTGCGCGAACGCGCTGCGCGGGGCTCGCGGTCGACGTCGTGGAAGGCGACCTCGAGGCGCCGCTCGCATGGTTGCCCGACGCGTCGTTCGACAAGGTGCTCTGCTCGCTTGCGCTCGACTACGTGCGCGATCTCGCGCCGACGCTGCGCGAGTTCAGGCGCGTCACCGGGCCGGGCGGCACGCTCGTATTCTCGATGGCGCACCCGATGCGCGACTGGCTGGACGAGCGCACGCGTGGAGACGGCACGTACTTCGATACAAGCCGCTTCGGCTTTCACTGGTCGGGTTTCGGTGAACCGAAGCCCTACGTCGAAGCATGGCGGCGGCCGCTTGCCGACATCCTGAACGCGCTCGCCGACGCCGGCTGGCGGCTCGACCGCTTCGTCGAACCGACGCCGCTGCCGCAGATGAAGGCCGTGTCGGAGCGGCTTCATGCGGAGCTGTCGCTGGCGCCCGCGTTCCTGTGCATCCGCGCGCAACGCTGACCGGCAACGCGAGCACGAACGGCGGCCGATAACCGATCGCGAACCGTTAGCGCGCCGGCTCGTCGGTCAGCGTGCCGAGAAACGCTTCGATATCCTTGATGTCCTGCTCGGTCATCGCCGGCTTGTCGCCGGGCTTGCGATCGAACGGCGCATCCGTCACGTCGACGTTCGCGCGGTACTTCGCCGGAATGTCGTCGTACACGTCGATCTTGCCGTCCGCGCCACGCGGATAGAACTTCTGCGGCGAGATGCTGCGTTCGTTGTAGAACGCCATCACCTGGTCGAGCGTATGGAACACGCCGTTGTGGAAGAACACGTGGCGCGTCGCCGCGTTGCGCAGCGTCGGCGTGAGGAACATCCCGCAATATTGCGTCTGGTCCTTCAGGTCGTCGCGGAACGGCCCGCACACGCCGAGATCGTAGAACGCGGGATTGCGGTTCTGCGCGAGCGCGCGGTTGCGCGGCGCGCCGAGCGCCTCGTACTGGTAGTCGGTAAACATCGGCGGCAAGCCATCCTTGGCCGGTTTCGACAGGTGGCAGCCGGCGCAATTCGCCTTGTCCGGATCGTTGAACAGCCGCAGGCCGCGCAACTCCGCCTGCGTGAGGCGTGCGCGGCCCTCGAGCCAGCGATCGTACTTGCTGTTGTATGGATGGAACGACGGATCCTCGACCTGGTACCGCGCGATCGCGAACATCGCCTCCGACACCGCGAGCTGCGGCGTGGCGAACACGCGCGGCCCGAACAGCTGCTCGAACTGCGCGCGATGCGGCGACTGCGCGAGCTTGCGCGCAACATCGTCGATGCTTGCGTTTGCCATTTCGACCGGATTCAGCAGCGGGCCGAACGCCTGCTGCTGCAGCGTATCGGCGCGGCCGTCCCAGAACATTCCGCCTTGCGGCACGAGCTGCGGCGCGGCCGCCGTGCCGGCCACCTTCTGCGCCTTGACCACGCCTGCCGCCGACGCAGCCTGCTGCGCGACGCTCGGCGCCGCGTCGTTTTCGCCGGCATCCGGGCCGATGCTGAAGTTCGGCTGCCGGTACAGGTACATCAGCGACGGCGGCGGGCGATAGCCGTGCTGCGTCATCGCGAGTCCGCCCGGCTGCACGTCCAGCGCGTTCGGCGGCCCGTACGCATGGTCGGGGCTGTGGCACGACGCACACGACTGCTTGCCCGACGCCGACAGCGACGGATCGACGAACAGCGCGCGCCCCAGCTGCGCGACCGCGGACAACGGCTGCGCGGCGGGGCGCTGCAACACGACCGGATGTGCGTTCGCACCCGTCCAGTCCGCGACGACGTCGCCGATTGCCGCAGGCGTGCGCGCCGGAAACGCGATCGCGAATGCGCCATACGCGAGCACGGCGGCGCCGAGTACGTACGCCGCACGGCGCAGCAAGCGGGCACGCGCGCGCGGCGCGGCGGCGCGGGTAGCATCGGGAGACGGGAAGGGACGAGCTGTCATGCTGTCGGTCGAAAGTCGGTGCCGCCCAACGGCGGCGCGTTAAACGGAAACGGCCGGCGCGCGATGCGCCGGCCTGCTGCTTGCCGCTACCGGTTGCGTGATGCCGGTCAGATCGACGGTGCCGCGCTCAGCACGGTGCCCTGCGTCGGATCGAGATACAGCGGCGCCGTGTTCGGCTTCGACGCGAAGTCGAACAGGCCGCGCAGGTCGCCCGCGGTCGCATCGAACGAACCGCCGCCGATGCGCTGGCCGCCGAGCCAGTTGTCCTCGATGAAGCGCACGACGGACGCCTGGTCGATCATCGTATGGTCGACGTAGTTCTGCTTCGCGTACGGCGAGATCACGACGAGCGGAATGCGCACACCCGGGCCGCAGCGGCCGTTCACCGTGCCGCCGTTCACGCCGGTGGTGCCGCCCGAGCCGCACGCGCCGTTGCCGTTGAGCTGATCGACGGCATCGGACGACGCATGGGTCGGCGCCGTGTACGCGTGGTCGTACCAGCCGTCCGAGTCGTCATACGTGACGATCACGGCCGTGTTCTGCCAGTCGGGCTGCTGCTGCAGGAAGTTCACGACCTTCGTGACGAACGCCTGCTCGTCGAGCGGATCCGAGTAGCCCGCGTGCCCGTCCTGCGCGGCCGGCGCCTTCAGAAAGCTGACCGACGGGAAGTTGCCGGCCTTCACGGCAGCGAAGAAGTCGTCGCTGTCGTACTGGTGGTTCGCCGGTTCGGGCGTCTTGCCGTCGGTTTCGACGCTCGAACCGATCGCCGCGACCGAGCTCGGGCGCGTGTGCTGCGGGTTCGCGGTCGACGCGTAGTACTGGAACCAGTTGTGGTGCGGAATGTAGTCGGCGGTCGCGGCGTTCACGGCGGTGGCGACGGTGCTGCGCGCGCAGCCGGTCGTGCCGTTGCTGTTGGTCGTCGACAGGTTGAAGCCGCCCATGAAGCCGCCCCACGTGATCTTCGCGGCATTCAGCAGGTCGCCGATGTTCTTGCCGCTCATCATCGCCTGGTCGGTCGTGCTGGAGCACACGTCGTAGCCCGGATCGACGTCGTTGATCATCGTGAAGCCGCCCTGGCCGTCGTTGATGTAGTACGAGCTGGCGGCGAGCGTCGACGGCTGCTTCGACGTCTTGACGATCTGCATGCCGTTGGTCTGGCCCGACACGACGTTCAGTGCGCCCGGCGTCGACGGGCCGTACACCGTCGTGTATGCGTTGTCGCTCATTGCGAAGCGCTGCGCGTAGTTCCACAGCGCGGTGACGGTGTTGCCGTCGAAGTAGCCCATCACCTGGCCCTTCGTGCCGAACGCGCCGGCGCCGCCGGACGAGCCCTTGCCGGTGTATTTCGGGAACAGGTCGGCGAGGCCGTTGTCCTCGGCCTGCTGCTCGGCCGTGTACGCGTGGTTCTGGTCGGCGGTCGCGGCCTGCGTGCGATCGAGGCGGAACGGGTTCGCGGCATCGGTGCCGTTGGCCGTGTTCGTGAAGTTCGGGTTCGCGGTGAGCAGCGTGCCCGTCAGTCCGTTGACCGTCGGCGTGCCGGCCTTCGCAGTGAACGCCGGTTCGCCGGCCGGATTCGACGCGTTCGGATAGGTGCCGAAGTAGTGGTCGAACGACACGTTTTCGCCGTAGATGACGACGACGTGCTTGATCGGCGTGGCAGTCTGCAGCGCATCCTGCGACGACACGGGAGGCGTCGACGTGGGATCGTCGCTGCCGCCGCAGGCGAACAGCGCCAGCGCTGCGCCGGCGCAGGCAGTGACGAGCAAGGCTTGACGGAACATCGGGAAACTCCAGGTAGGTGTTCGATGGTGGAGATCGGCCCCGTCGCCGTGTCGGTTCGGTGCGGAACGCGATATCGCGAAAGAGCACCGGCATTGGAACAGTCCGGTATGAAGATATGGGGGCGGAGCGGTTTCGCGATGGTTGCGCCGCGGTATCGATTCCATTACGGCCCGCAATGCGCCGAAAGACAGCGGAAAGGGATGCGGCGAAGTGATCGTGGCGACACGTTCTGCGGCGCGCGTGGCGGCGGACTGCGTAACCATGCGCGCCGGGTATCGCGGACATGGGGCGCCGGTTCTGCAGCCGGATCGGTCGGCGCGGTTTTGACAATCCAGTTGCGCATTCATACGATGATCGACCTGCGGCAACGATTTCGCGTTGCCGCCCCTCAGCGAGTATCCGGCGTGCCGATTCCCGTCCTTTTCGCGGTCCTGTGTGCTGCGTTCCTGCATGCGTCATGGAATGCGCTCGTGCGCAGCAGCGGCGACCGACTGCGGTCGGCGACGGTGCTGCAGATCGCGATCGGGCTGTTCGCGCTGCTGTTCCTGCCGGCGGCTGCGCCGATCGCGCCGGCGAGCTGGACGTGCGTCGTCGCGTCGGCGGTGATCCATGTCGTCTATACGTTGCTGCTGGTGCGCGCGTACGAGCACGGCGACCTGACCATCGCGTATCCGGTCGCGCGCGGCACCGCGCCGCTGCTCGTCACGCTGGGCGCGGCGGCGTTCGCAGGCGAGCATTTGAACGCAGGCGCGCAATGCGGGCTCGTGCTGATCTGCGCCGGGATCATGGCGATCGGGCTCGAGCGTCGGCGCAACACGCAGCACCGGATCACGCAGGTGCTGCCGACCGCGTTCGCGACCGGCGTATCGATCGCCGCGTACAGCGTAGTCGACGGGATCGGCGTGCGGGAAAGCGGCAACACGGTCGGTTACACGGCGTGGACGTTCGTGCTGACCGGGTTGCTGATGGCCGTGTACTACCGGCTGCGCGCCGGGCCGTTACGGCTTGCGCAGGATGCCGGCGAAACGGCGAAGGCCGCATGCGGCGGCGTATTCGCGGCGCTTGCGTACGGGATCGTCATCTGGGCGATGGACCGCGCACCGATGGGGCCGGTGTCCGCACTGCGCGAAACGAGCGTGGTGTTCGCGGCGCTGATCGCGCGCGTCTATCTCGGCGAGCGGCTGACGCCGCGCCGCGCGGGCGGGTGTCTCGTGATTGCTTGCGGCGCGTTGCTGATCGGCGCGCTCGAGGCGGTGCGGTAGAACTTGCGAAAAGCGGCGATTTGAACGCGCGCAGAGCACTCGCTACAGCGTGCCGCCAAAAAACGGCGTGTTACCCGACGGGATGGTGAAAGAAGCGGGTCGGCAGTGTGACGCCTCGTCGGTGCGACTCAGCCGAAAACACCCGCGGAGGGTGCAGCGTAGCGCGCACGATGAAAAAAACGGCTGACGGCGTAGCGGCAAGGAACGCGATTCCCGCCTGCGCAACGACCCGCGCCGATAAGCGCCGCATGATGATGCTTGCCGCGGCGGCCTTCCGCCGAACCCGTCGCCCCCGCGCGGCGTATTACGCCTCCACCGGCATCGCGCTCGTGCACTTGATTTCGTCGAGACACACGCTCGAATGCACGCCGCTCACGCCGGGAATGCGCATCAGCGTCTCCAGCAGAAACGTGGACAGCCCTTTGAGATCGTGCGCGACGACCTTCAGCACGTAATCGATGTCGCCCGTGACCGAGAAGCATTCCTGGATCTGCGCGAGATCCGACACGAGCTTCTGGAACTTCGACAGGTCGCGGATATGTCCGCGCTCCATCGTCACGTGCACGAACGCCGTGACGCCGAAGCCGAGCGTCTCCGGGCACAGACGCGTTTCGTAACGGCGGATCGCACCGATTTCCTCGAGCCGGCGATGGCGCCGCAACGTCTGGGCCGGAGACAGGCCGACGGCCTTCGCCAGGTCGAGGTTCGACGCGCGGCCGTTCTCCTGCAACACCGACAGCAAGTGACGATCGATGCGATCGAGAAGCGGTTCAGGCATTTTTGTTTCCTCAGATGTCTCCTGAATGCAATCTTATCTCATAATGTAGGGTTTGCATGAGCGGGTTACGCAACCCGATTTCGCCGTCGCGACGCTAAACTGACGCCGGATTTTCGTGTGCGGCCGCAGCAACGCGGGCGAAAGCGACGGTCGGCGGCGGTCCGGCAGGCCCGCGGACAGGCATCGGGCGTCGGCGCGCGAAAATTGCAGTCCCCAACCCGGCCGCTCCACGAGCGGCGGCCGGCACAGTAAAACAGCGCCCGGCACACCGAGGCGCGCCGCACCGCTTCCGGCGGAGGCGGACAGAGTGGAGAAGACATGGTTTCTGGAAACGAGAAGGACGGCCTCAAGCGGGGGCTGAAGAACCGGCACATCCAGCTGATTGCGCTCGGGGGCGCGCTGGGAACGGGGCTCTTCCTCGGCATCGCGCAGACGATCAGGATGGCCGGCCCGTCCGTGCTGCTCGGTTACGCCGTGGCCGGCATCGTTGCGTTCTTCATCATGCGGCAGCTCGGCGAGATGGTCGTCGACGAGCCCGTCGCCGGCTCGTTCAGCTACTTCGCCGACAAGTACGTCGGCCACTTCACCGGCTTCCTGTCCGGCTGGAACTACTGGGTGCTGTACATCCTCGTCAGCATGGCCGAACTGTCGGCCGTCGGGATCTACGTGCAGTACTGGTGGCCCGGCGTGCCGACCTGGGTGTCGGCGCTCGTGTTCTTCGTTGCGATCAACCTGCTGAACCTGGCCAGCGTGAAGTCGTACGGCGAGACGGAATTCTGGTTCTCGATCATCAAGGTCGCCGCGATCGTCGGGATGATCGGCTTCGGCGGCTGGCTGCTCGTGAGCGGCCATGCCGGGCCTGAGGCGAGCATCGCGAACCTGTGGCAGCACGGCGGCTTCTTTCCGAACGGCGTGTCGGGGCTCGTGATGTCGATGGCGGCGATCATGTTCTCGTTCGGCGGGCTCGAACTGATCGGGATCACCGCGGCCGAGGCCGACGATCCGAAACGCAGCATTCCGCGCGCGACGAACCAGGTGATCTACCGGATCCTGATTTTCTACATCGGTGCGCTGGCTGTGCTGCTGTCGCTGTATCCGTGGGAGAAGGTCGTCACTGGCGGCAGCCCGTTCGTGCTGATTTTCCATGCGCTGAGCAGCAACCTGGTCGCGAACGTGCTGAACGTCGTCGTGCTGACGGCCGCGCTGTCGGTCTACAACAGCGGCGTGTACAGCAACAGCCGGATGCTGTTCGGCCTCGCGAAGCAGGGCAACGCGCCGAAGGTGCTGTGCTCGGTGAACAAGCGCGGCATTCCGCTCGCCGCGCTCGGCGCCTCCGCGCTCGCAACCGGCGTGTGCGTGCTCGTGAATTACTTCATGCCGGGCAAGGCGTTCGAGGTGTTGATGGGCCTCGTCGTGTCGGCGCTGATCATCAACTGGGCGATGATCACGCTGATCCACCTGAAATTCCGCCAGGCCAAGCGCGTCGCCGGGGAGCAGACGTCCTTCCGCAGTCTGGGCTATCCTTTCACGAATTACCTGTGCCTGGCCTTCATGGCCGGCATTCTCGTCGTGATGTACCTGACGCCGGACCTCCGCCTGTCGGTGTATCTGATCCCCGTATGGCTCGCGGTGCTCGCGATCGGGTATCGCTTCCGTCAGAAGAATGCCGGCTACGCGGTAAGCGGCCGCGCGTCCGCACGCTGACGTCGCCGACACGGGCCCCACGACCATTCTTCCAAACGAGACCGACATAGCCATGTTCGAACACATCGACGCGTACCCCGGCGATCCGATCCTGACGCTCAACGAGAACTTCCAGAAAGATCCGCGAGATCAGAAGGTGAACCTGAGCATCGGCATCTATTTCGATGCCGAAGGCCGGATTCCGGTGATGAATGCCGTGCGCGAAGCCGAAACGGCGCTGCAGCGCGACCTCGGCCCGAAGCCGTATCTGCCGATGGTCGGCCTCGCCGCGTATCGCGACGCGGTGCAGGCGCTCGTGTTCGGCGCCGATCATCCGGCGCGCGCGGCCGGCCGCATCGCGACCGTGCAGACGCTGGGCGGCTCGGGCGCACTGAAGGTCGGTGCGGATTTCCTGAAGCGCTACTTCCCGGACGCGCAGGTATGGCTCAGCGACCCGAGCTGGGAAAACCACCGCTTCATCTTCGAGCGCGCGGGCTTCACGGTGAACACGTACCCGTACTACGACGAAGCGACGGGCGGCCTGAAGTTCGACGCGATGCTCGCCGCGATCGACGCGCTGCCGGCGCGCAGCATCGTGCTGCTGCACGCGTGCTGCCATAACCCGACCGGCGTCGATCTCGACGAAGGGCAGTGGGAGAAGCTGATCGACGTGATCGAGGCGCGCGGGCTGCTGCCGTTCGTCGACATGGCGTACCAGGGCTTCGGTGCGGGTCTCGACGCGGACGCGTTTGCGGTGCGCGAGCTGGCGCGCCGCGGCGTGCCGACGCTCGTCGCGAACTCGTTCTCGAAGAACTTCTCGCTGTACGGCGAGCGCGTCGGCGGGCTGAGCGTCGTCTGCGAGGATGCGGCGGCTGCCGAACGCGTGCTGGGCCAGCTTGCCGGCGCGGTGCGCTCGAACTACAGCAACCCGCAAACCTACGGCGCAAAAGTTGTCGCGACCGTGCTCAACACGCCCGCGCTGCGCAAGCAGTGGGAAGAAGAGCTCGCCGCGATGTGCCGCCGCATCGCGCGCATGCGCCAGTCGATCCACGACGGCCTGCGCGATCACGTCAGCGGCGAAGCGCTCACGCGCTATGTAAAGCAGCGCGGGATGTTCACGTACACGGGCCTGACCGAGTCGCAGGTCGACGCGCTGCGCGACGTGCACGGCGTGTATATCCTGCGTTCGGGCCGCATGTGTGTCGCGGGCCTGAACGATTCGAACGTCGGCATCGTCGCGGATGCGATCGGCAAGGTGCTGAAGAGCGGCGTCTGAGCACGCGCGTTCGCGCGTGCTCCCAACAGCGCCGAAACCGGCTGCTTCCCGCGCGGAGGCAGCCGGTTTTTTGTTGCGCGTCTGCGGCGCGGCGTTACGATATGACGGATCGAACGCATCGCATTCGCAACGATGAAGGAACGGGATGGCAATTCGAATCGTACGGCTCGGCTCGCCGCGCGCGGCCGGTGAGGGCGTGAGGATCGGCACGGTGCGGCGGCCGCCGCGGGGCGTACCCAAGTCGGAATTTGCGACGCGCGACTATTACGATGTATGGTTGCCGACGCTGTCGCCGAGCGCCGAGCTCGTCGCACAGGCGCAGGCGGCCGACACCGACGCCGAATGGCGTGCGTTCACGCGCCGTTTCCGCGCCGAGATGGCGCATGGCGACGCACCGAAGGTGCTCGACCTCCTCGCCGCGCTGTCGGCGACGAGTGCGTTCTCGATCGGCTGCTATTGCGACGACGAGCACCGGTGCCATCGCAGCGTGCTGCGCGAACTGCTGGCCGAGCGCGGCGCAACGCTCGACGCCGACGCAGGCTGAACGCCCGTCGCCCCGCCCGAAGCAGCGCCGTGTTGCGCGCCGCAGCGAGCCGGTTGACGTGAGTCAAGCGCCAGGCGGCGCGGGCCGCTATGCTCATGACATGGATGCCGCGGGATCTCCCGACGATGACAGGCGGACAGATGCAGATTGCCTTTCCACCGGAACCGC
This sequence comes from Burkholderia latens, assembly GCF_001718795.1. Lineage (NCBI taxonomy): Bacteria > Pseudomonadati > Pseudomonadota > Betaproteobacteria > Burkholderiales > Burkholderiaceae > Burkholderia > Burkholderia latens. Next base: position 1,069,074 of record NZ_CP013438.1, read on the forward strand.
CCGAATATTGCGCACGCGATCTGGTTGTCGCATTTTCGGCGCTGGTCGACGGCCGCTGCGTGCAGTGTGCGATCACGGCCGAAGCGCTGGAAGACCATTTCGGTGCGCCGTCGCTGCTCGAGCGCGACCTGCTGGATGCGTTCGGCGCGCACCGGCCGGCGATCGAGGCGATGGCACGACGAATGCTCGAAGAAATCGGCGGCCGGCCGGTGCTGCTGCACAGCGGCCACTTCCGGATCGGCGACTGACACCGCAGGAGGGCGCATGACACTGCAAGGCACGCTTCATGAACGCGACTGGTCGGTCGAAATCGAGACGCGGCCGTGCGAATCCGGCGAATTCCGCTGCCGGGTGTCGGTCGAGCATGGTTCGGGGCCCGGGCGCTTTCATCATACGTTCGAGCACAGTCACGCGTACCCGACCGAGCACGAAGCGGCGATCGAAGGGCTCCGGGCCGGGATGACGTGGATCGAAATGAAGGCATCGCAGACATTCAGCGTCTGAACGGCTTCACGTCGGCGAATGCGCGACGGCGCGGATGCCCGCGCGGCGACCGCCGCGTGCGGCGCCGGACTGCACGAAACGCGCGAGGCACGGTTCCGCTGCGCACGGAACGGACGGACACTTGAACAGGTAACGCGGTCGACGAGCGTGCGGCCCCGTCAGGAGGAACGACATGGGCGTGGGCATGCAGATCGTCTGCGTCGGATTCGCGGGTTCCGCCGCACTCGAAGCGGAAGCGGGCGTGCAACTGGTGCGGCTCGAACGATTTCGCGCGCGGCTCGGCGACTGCCGTTTGGCGATCGAATCGCATCCGACCGCCGACGGCGGCCGGATGTACGACGTGCGGCTCGAGTTGCTGATGAGAGATCGTGCGCCGGCATTGCCGCTGGCCGCGACCGGCGACGACGTGGCCGAGACGATGCGCCGCGCGTTCGCGCAGGCCGAGGCGGTGCTGTCCGCATGGCAGGCGGGAGCGCCCGGCGCGGCCGGGCTGCAGACGCTCGCGCGATGACGCGCGCCGCAGCGAGCGTCAGACTTGTGCGAGCGCGTGCGCGTCGATGATCCGCACGCGCTTGCCGCGTGTTTCGACGAGCGCATCCCGATGAAAACGCGAGAACATCCGGCTGACCGTCTCGAGCTTCATGCCGAGATAGCAGCCGATTTCCTCGCGCGTCATCCTCAGATTGAATTCCGATGCCGAATAGCCGCGCGCCTCGAAGCGCGACGACAGGTTCAGCAGGAAATGCGCGACGCGCTGCTCGGCTGACATCGTGCCGAGCAGCAGCATGTGGCTCGACTCGCGGACGATCTCGCTGCTCAGCATCTGATAAAGAAAGTGCTGCATCGACTTCATCTCGCGGCATGCGGCCTCGAGCGCGCCGAACGGAATGATGCACACGACGCTGTCCTCGAGCGCGATCGCGTCGCAGCAGTGGTGGCCGCCGCCAATCCCGTCCATCCCGAGCGTTTCACCCGCAATCTGGAAACCGGTCACGTGTTCGCGGCCGTCCCGGTGCATCATCACCGTCTTGAACGACCCCGCGCGTACCGCATAGATGCTGTGGAACGGATCGTCGGTGCGGAACAGCGCGTCGCCCTGGCGCACGTGCCGCGTCGAGCAGATGATCGCGTCGAGCCGGCCGTAGTCGTCCGCGGTGAGATCCGGCGGCAGGCACATCGAGCGCATCGCGCAGACCGAGCACCGCGCAGCCGGATGTTTGGTGACGTCGCTGCGCGCAACCGCATGAAGCGGCATCGCGGGCTGACGCGCGACGGACGGGGCGCAGGCGGTGGCTGTAGACATGAGTCACTCCGGCTCGGTCAGGGATGGTGCGCGCGAGCGTGCACCAGCGATTCGATGACGCGGCATGCAGCGTCGAATTCGGCGGTTTTGTCGAAGAAATGATCGGCGCCGGCTGCCGCACATGCCTCTCTGAATGCCCGCGCCGAGTGATTGGTCAGCACGATCGTGACGACCGGCGGCGCAGCCTTCGACAGCATCCCGATCAGGTCGAAACCGCTGCCGTCCGCGAGCCGCAGATCGACGATCACTACGTCGGCGCGGCTGCTGACGATTTGCGTCCACGCGTCCTCGCCGTCTTCCGCTTCGCCGACAATCACGACACCGCGGATCGCGCCGACGAGCAGCGCGATCCGTTGCCGGACGGCGACAGCGTGATCGACGAGAAACACCCTGAGCGCGGCATCGGGTGGCAGGCTGGCATTCATGCGGCCAGTATCGTGTTGCGCCGCCAAAAATAAAATCGGCCGAACTGGAAGTTTGTGTAGGCCGCTTCGCCGCGTTGTAGGGCGTTTCCTACAACGCGTACGGAAAACCGGCGGGCTGTGCGCATCCCGCACCGGCGCGCGGGGAGGTGCGCACGCGGCGCCGCCGGCCGCCAGCGTCGTTGTTGCGTTCGCTGCCGTTGCCGGTGAATCAGCCGCGCTGGCGCGCGGCCAGCGCATCGCGCGCCGTGCGGCACGCGGCGAGATCCCATGCGGCACAGCCGACGGTCTTGAACAGCAGCGGCCCGCGGCGCTCGAACCGGCCGGCCAGCACGTCGGCCAGCGATGCGACCTGCCGCCAGTCGACCTGCGCGACGATCAGGTCGCCGGCCTCGTGGCGCGCGCCGGCCGGATCGTCGACGACGAGCCGGCTGTGGCGTACGGTGTCGGCGTCGATCTCCGCGGCATCCGCGGTGAACGCGCCGACGCCCACGACGAGGCGGCCGTCGCGCGCCGCTTCGCGATAGACGGGCGTACGGCTCGTGGTCAGCGTGACGACGACGTCGATCGCATCGGGGATGGCGTCGCCGTCGAGCGGTGCGAGCTGCGGCGCGATCGCGCGGTGCGTGGCACAGAACGCCGCCGCATTGCCGGCGCGCGAGCCGCGAACATGCAGACGCGCGTCAGGAAAGATCGCCGCGAGCGCTTCCGCGTGATTGGCCGCCTGCTTGCCGGTGCCGATCAGCAGGATGTCGCGCGGGGCGGCGCCGTGCAGCGCGTGGATGCCGAGCGCGGTGACGGCTGCCGTGCGGCGTCCGGTGACCGTCGGGCCATCGAGCACGAAGCGCAGCTCGCCGGTCGTCGCGTCGTAGGCGGTGACCTGGCCGAGTATCGTCGGCAGTCCGCGTGCGCCGTTGCCGGGGCATACGTTCACGAGCTTGTGGCTGGCAAGGTCGCGCGCGCTCGACGGCATCGACAGCATCACGCCGCCTGCCTGCAGCGGCACGACCAGTCGTTCGGGGCTGACGATTTCGCCGGCCGCATATTCGGCGACGGTGTGCGTCAGCGTGGCGAGCAGCGCCGGGTAATCGAGCAGCGCGGCCGTTTCGGCGGCGTCGAACGCGGGAATCCGGGAGGGGGCGGTCATCGTGTCGGTCGGTGGTGTCGTGTCAGCGTGAGCGACGGGCGCGTCGCGCTCGCCACGGAAAGCTGCCGCTCGGTCCAGCGGCAGCCATTGTGGATCGAATTTATACCAGTTTATGGACGCGCGGCAATCCGGAAATTCACGTGGATCGCCGGTTTTGGTTCTAATATCCGTCCAGATGGGGCGCGCACATACCGGTGCGGCGGCGGCTTCGGTATAGTGCGAACCCATTCCCGAACCACCGTCCCGACCGGGCAGGAGCTCCAGATGATGTCCGCGCGTCCCGAATCGCTCGAAGCCGGTTTCCGGCCACTGCAGATCTACGAACAGGTCGCCGAGAAGATCCGCGACGAGATCCGCGCGGGCCGCTATCCGGCCGACTCGCGATTGCCGTCGGAGCGCGAGCTCGCGGCGCTGTTCCAGGTCGGCCGCCCGGCCGTGCGCGAGGCGCTCGGCGCGCTGCAGAACGAAGGGCTCGTGTTCACCAAGCGCAATTCGGGCACCTACGTCGTGGCGGCGCCGCTCGACGTGCTCGCGCAGCGCGGAGACGCACGCAGCGCGCCGGATGCCGACTTCAGCCCGACGTCCACGCTCGACGTTCGGCTGATCCTCGAGCCGGCAATCGCGCGGCTCGCCGCGTCGCGCGGCTGCGCCGATCCCGTCGCCGAGCGCTACCTTGCGCAGATGGAGACGATCACCGACATCGACGATCCGCAGCAGCGCGCGCTGTGGAACGAAAGCGACCGGCTGTTCCACCGGCAGCTCGCGCTGATGACCGGCGACGCGCTGATCGTGAAGATCGCGGACGAAGTCGCGAAGACGATGGATCAGCCGCTGTGGAAGCGGCTGAAGGATGACGGTATCTATGACGCGGGCCGGATCCGGCTTTACGTGTCCGAACACAGGCTGATCTACGAGGCGATCGTTTCCGGCGACGCAGACGCGGCCGCGTTCTACGTCGAGCAGCACATTCGGCGCGTGCGGCGCGATATCGCGCCGAAGTGATGCTGCGCCGGCTTGGCGCCATCCTTCTGGTTTTAAAAAGACCAAAAACGCGGCGCGCATTTTGAAATTGCTTGCAACGAAACCACCTGTGTCCTACATTGGTTTTTCATAAAACCAATCAGGAGACAGCATGCGACACCTCGTAATCGCGCTTTCGGTGGCCGCCGCTGCCGGCGGGCTGACGTGCGCCCGAGCGCAGGAAGTTGTGACGATCGGCCATTCGGCGCCGCTCACGGGGCCGCAGGCCGCGAACGGCAAGGACAATGAAAACGGTGCGCGCCTCGCCGTCGACGAGTTGAACAAGGCGGGCGTAAAGGTGGCCGGCAAGACGGTCACGTTCAGGCTCGTCTCCGAGGACGATCAGGCCGACCCGAAGGCGGGTGTGCAGGTCGCGCAGAATCTGGTCGACAAGGGCGTCGTCGCGGTGCTCGGCCCATACAACTCGGGCGTCGCGATTCCCGCGTCGCGCGTGTACGCAAATGCCGGCGTGCCGATGCTGCCGGTCGCGTCGAATCCGGCGCTCACGCGCCAGGGCTTCAAGAACATCTTCCGGATCGGGGCGAGCGACGAACAGCTCGGCGGCACGATGGCGACGTTCGCCGCGAAGACGCTGAACGCGAAAACCGCGGCCGTGATCGACGATCGCACCGCATACGGGCAGGGCGTCGCCGAGCAGTTCATGAACGTCGCGAAGGCGAACGGGATCAGGATCGTCGACCAGGAATACACGAACTCGTCGGCCACCGACTTCCTCGGCATTCTCACCAAGATCAAGGCCAGCAACCCCGATGTGATCTTCCTCGGCGGTTATGCGGCGCAGGGCGCGCCGATGGCGAAGCAGATGAAGCAGCGAGGCTTGCGCGCGAAGCTGCTCGGCGGCGACGGCATCTGTTCGGCCGACATGGGGAAGGTCGCGGGCGACGCAGCGTCGATCGTCTATTGCGCGCAGGGCGGCGTCGCGCTCGAGAAGACGCCGGCCGGCCGCGAGTTCCTGAAGAAATACCACGACACCTATCACACCGATACGCAGGTCTACGGCGTCAACTACTACGACGGGATGAAGCTGCTCGCCGATGCGATGGTCAAGGCCGGCACGACTACCGACAAGGCGAAGCTGATCGCGCAGCTCGCGAAGTCGAACCATGCGGGTGTCGCGGGCACCTATTCGTTCGACGAACACGGCGACCTGAAGGGCGCGCCGACCACCGTCTACGTGATCCGCAACGGCTTGCCCGTGCCGTACGCGAAGTAATCGTCACCGGGACGGCGCAAACGCGCCGTCCTTCGTCTTCACGCTTTCGATTCTCGATGAAAATTTCCCGATCCCTTTCCACCGTCGAAGTCCACACCGGCGGTGAAGCGTTTCGCATCGTCACGAGCGGGCTGCCGCGCCTGCCGGGCGACACGATCGTCCAGCGCCGCGCGTGGCTCAAGGAGAACGCCGACGAGATCCGCCGCGCGCTGATGTTCGAGCCGCGCGGCCACGCCGACATGTATGGCGGCTACCTGACCGAGCCCGTGTCGCCGAACGCGGATTTCGGCGTGATCTTCGTGCACAACGAAGGCTACAGCGACCATTGCGGGCACGGCGTGATCGCGCTGTCGACCGCCGCGGTCGAGCTCGGCTGGGTGCAGCGCACGGCGCCGGAGACGCGCGTAGGCATCGACGCGCCGTGCGGCTTCATCGAGGCGTTCGTCAAATGGGACGGCGAACACGCCGGCTCCGTGCGTTTCGTGAACGTGCCGTCGTTCATCTGGCGGCGCGACGTGTCGGTCGACACGCCGTCGTTCGGCAGCGTGACCGGCGACATCGCGTATGGCGGTGCGTTCTATTTCTACGTCGACGGCGCGCCGTTCGACCTGCCGGTGCGCGAGGCAGCGGTGGAGCGGCTGATCCGCTTCGGCGCGGAAGTGAAGGCCGCGGCGAACGCGAAGTACCCGGTCGTCCATCCGGAGATTCCGGAAATCAACCATATCTACGGCACGATCATCGCGAACGCGCCGCGCCATCCCGGCTCGACGCAGGCGAACTGCTGCGTGTTCGCGGATCGCGAGGTCGACCGCTCGCCGACCGGGTCCGGCACCGGCGGGCGCGTCGCGCAGCTGTACCAGCGCGGCCTGCTCGCGGCCGGCGAGACGCTCGTCAACGAGTCGATCGTCGGTACGGTGTTCAACGCGCGCGTGCTGCGCGAAACGACCGTCGGCGACATCCCGGCCGTGATCCCGGAAGTGGAGGGCAGCGCATACATCTGCGGGTTCGCGAACTGGATCGTCGACGAGCGCGATCCGCTGACCTACGGTTTCCTCGTGCGCTGAGCGTTGGCGCACGATACGCGGTCGTACCAGGCCTGGCGCGTCGTCCCGTAGCGGGGCGCGCGCCTTTTTTCGGTGGAACGGCGCGCGATCGACGCGATTCGTATGAGCGGGGACGCCCGCCGGCCGGTCGGCCGCGCGACTTTTGGTACGATGCAGCCTTTCCAGCAGATCCCCCACCCGCGTGAATCGCCGAAACGTGTCGTCAGTGCGTGACCTTTGTACCAAATGGGTCGCGCGCGCCCAGCCGGTCGCGGCCGCTGCCGCCGTATCCATCAAGCGTGTGCTGGCCGTTGCCTCGCACCATGTCCGTCATCCGACGCGCCGCGGCGTGCTGCTTGCCGCCGCTGCGGTGCCGGCGCTGTTCCTTCTGTACGTGCTCGTGCTGATCCCGTTTACGCCGGGCATCGGCGACATCCGCAAGGCGCGCGTCGACCAGCCTGCGCAGGTGCTGTCCGCCGACGGCAAGCTGCTGGCGGAATTCAAGCCGTCGAATCGCGAATGGGTGTCGCTCACGCACATCTCGCCGCACATGGTCGACGCGCTGATCGCGACCGAGGACCATCGTTTTTACGAACATCACGGCCTTGACTGGAAGCGCACGGCGTCGGCCGCGCTTCATACGTTCTCGGGCGACCGCCAGGGCGGCTCGACGATCACGCAGCAGCTCGCGCGCAATCTGTATCCGGACGAGATCGGCCGCGCGCCCACGCTCACGCGCAAGCTGAAGGAAGCGATCACCGCATTGAAGATCGAGGCCGTGTACAGCAAGGACCAGATCCTCGAGACCTATCTGAACACGGTGCCGTTCCTGTACAACGCATACGGCGTCGAGATGGCCGCGCGCACCTATTTCGACAAGTCGGCCGACGAGCTCGACGTGCTCGACAGTGCGACGCTCGTCGGGATGCTGAAGGGCAACAGCTACTACAACCCGGTGCTGAACCCCGAGCGCGCGCTGCAGCGGCGCAACATCGTGCTCGGCCAGATGGTGAAGTACGGCAAGCTGTCGCCCGCACAGTTCGCGCAATTGCAGCGCCGGCCGCTGCGCATCGATTTCGAGCGCCAGAAAGAACCGCCGGGGCCCGCCCCGCATTTCGCGCAGCAACTGCGCAAATGGCTGATCGGCTGGGCCGACCGCAACGACTACAACATCTATTCGGACGGGCTGATCGTGCGCACCACGATCGACGCGCGGCTGCAGCAGATGGCGACCCAGGCGCTGACGCAGCACGCGAACCAGCTGCAGGGGATTGCGAACAACGCATGGAGCGGCCGCGACGGCTGCGGTACCGACAACGAGCTGTTCCGCACGTTCATGCGCGAGTCGCCGGAGTACAAGGCCGCGCAGCAGGCCGGCAAGGACGACGCTGCAGCGATGAAGCAGCTCGCCGCCGATCGCGGCTTCATGCGCGCACTGTGCAAGGCAAAGACCGACGTGCAGGCCGGCTTCGTCGCGATCGATCCGCGCGACGGGCAGATCCGCGCGTGGGTCGGCAGCCGCGACTTCACGACCGAGCCGTTCGATCATGTCGCGCAGGCGCGGCGCCAGCCGGGCTCGACGTTCAAGCCGTTCGTCTACGGCGCCGCGTTCGCGAGCGGGATGAAGCCCGACGACACGTTCATCGACCAGGCGGTCGAGATTCCGCTGAAGGGCGGCGAGATCTGGCGCCCGAACGACGACGTGCCGCCCACCGGCAAGCCGATGACGCTGCGCGACGCGGTCGCGCTGTCGCGCAACCGGATCACCGCGCAGGTGATGGAGAAGGTCGGTCCGTCGGCCGTCGCGCGGCTTGCCCGCGACATGGGCGTGCGCGAAAGCCCGCTCGAGCGCGTGCCGTCGCTCGCGCTCGGCACGAGCCCCGTCACGCTGAAGGAAATGGTCGCGTCGTATGCGACGATCGCGAACGGCGGGCTGTACATCGCGCCGCAAATGGTGACGCGGATCGAGAATCGTCATGGCGACGTGCTCGCCGAATACGCGCCGGCCCCGCCCGAGCGCGCGCTCGATGCCGAAACCGACAAGACACTGCTCGACGTGATGCGCGACGTCGTGACGCGCGGCACCGGCGGCAGTATCCGCACGCGCTTCGGCGTTCGCGGCGACGTGGCGGGCAAGACCGGCACCACACAGGACAACGCGGACGGCTGGTTCATCCTGATGCAGCCCGGGCTCGTCGCCGGCGCGTGGGTCGGCTTCGACGACGGCCGCGTGACGCTGCGTAGCGACTACTGGGGCCAGGGCGCGCACAGCGCGCTGCCGATCGTCGGCGACTTCTTCCAACGCGCGCAGCGTGCCCGGATCGTCGACACCAAGCTGAAATTCGATACCGAACCATCGCCCGGCTGGTTCGCGTCGGTGCGCGAACGCGTGACGGACCTGTTCGACGGATGGTTCGGACCCGACTCGAAGAAAGCGTCGGCGCCCGTCAGGACCCAACGGATCGAGCCGGAACCGGAGGCGGACGAAGGTGCGGCGTCGGCCGCTTCTGCTGCATCGGCGGCGGAAGCGGCGTCCGGCGGCGTCGTCGAGGAATGGGTGCCGGCGTCGGAAGTCGCGGCATCCGCGGCCGCGTTGTCGGCGGGCGCGTCGCAGCCACAGCCCGCTCAGCCGCCGGCGGCGACCGGCGGCTCGACAAGCCCGTCCAGCGCGAGCGCCGGTAGCGTCGTCTCCGCACCGGCCGCCGTGCCTTCGCCGGTGCCGGCGCCTTCGGATTCCTCCGCACCTGAACCGGCTTCGCCGGAGGCCGCTGGCACTTCGCGGTAGCGAACCGTTCAGCTTTCGCGCGATGCTGCCGTAATACCGTTGTCACGACAGCCCGCGCGGTCGCTCCGCGCCATTCCGATGCGGCTCATCCACGAACATGTCGCGCTTGCGCGCGATGACGTCTGTGCAGGCGTCCCGCTCCGCTTCGATCTCTACGACGCGGGCGGCGCCGCGCTGTTGCCTGCGGGCACGGTGCTGCGCGATCCGGCCCAGCATGCGCTCCTGTTCGACCACTTCAGGCCCGTTCGCAGACGCGACGACGCCGAACCCGGCCCAACCGCGCACGATCCGGTGCCGGCGGCCCGACACCTGGGGCTGTCGGCCGGTGCGGCGATCGGGATCCGCCGGCGCGTCGGCGCCACGCGCGCGCTGCAACGGTGCCGGTTGATCGGAGTGGGCGCATCCGGCGTCCTGTTCGTCGAGCCGCAGCCTGCGGTGGAGCTGGAATTTGCGTGCGGCGACGACGTCGAGGCGGTCGCAATCGGCCGCTCGGCGGTGTCGCGCTTCGGTGCGACGGTCGAAGCCGTGCACGCAGCCGGCGGGGCGCCTTTCCTGGTGCTGTCGCGGCCCGGTTTTGTCGACCGGTTGCGCACGCGCGCCGAGCCGCGCGTGCCGGTCCGGATCGCTGCCTGGTGCAGCGGCGCTCGAACGTCCGCCGACGGTATCGGAATCGTGCGCGACCTGAGCCTGAACGGTCTGTCGGTCGCGGTCGATAGCCCGCTCGCGGCGGCCGGCGAGCCGTTGAGCATACAGCTGCCGTATGCGGACGGCGATCGTGTCGCGTTGCTGACGCTCGACGCTACGGTCCGCGCGGCGCATGCCGACCCGGCTGCACCGGGCTGGACCCTCCATCACGTGGCCTTCGGCGACACCGCTGCGGCCGAACGGACTCGCCTCAAGGCCTTGCTGTTCGACCTGTCCACCGGGGCGGCGGATACCGAGCGGATCGGCTGAAGCCTCGTTCAAACACCGCGGAACCGGCGGCACGCGCCGGCTTTCTGCGGTCCGGTTTGCGGCTCAATTTTTTGCTCTGCGGACGCCGGCAGGCCCGCGCAGACGCGCCGCCGCCTATTGGATGCGGATGCCGAGATAATCTTCTGATGATTTAGCCGAATGCGCGGCAATTGTACGGATTCGGTCAACAGTGAATTTGCGATTTAAGTATTTACCCTGATAGCGGTGCCGCCTAGACTTTTACTCATGCGCAACGACGACCGAGTCGGAAGCGCCTGACAAAACAATCTGGAGGTAACGCATCATGAAATCGCTGATCAAGGCAGTTGCACTGGCCGCTCTGGTGGCCGCACCGGTCGTTTCGTTTGCCCAATCGAACCAGCAGCCGCTCACGCGCGCCCAAGTGCGCGCCGAACTGGTCCAGCTCGAAAAGGCCGGCTACAACCCGAACGACTGGATCAACTATCCGGAAAATATCCAGGCCGCCCAGGCGAAGATCGCCGCCGCACAGAACACCGGCGCGCAAGCCGATGCAACGGGTTACGGCTCGAACCCGGTCGCGGCGTCGCAGTCGGGGCAGCGCGTGGCGGTGCCCGCCGCCGCCGATCGCTCGTCGGTCTACTTCGGTAATTAAGTCGGCCGCCAAGCTGTTTGCCGCGCGGCCCGACGGCCGCCCGTGACGCCAAACCGGAAAGCCCGCATTCGCGTGTCGAGTGCGGGCTTTCTTGCATCTGCGGCCGGCGGCGCGCCGGCTGACAATTGCCCGCGCGTGCGCTAGCATCGCGGTCGGCATCGCCGAGCGACGGCGGCCGCGCCGGCTGGAATAGCGCCGGCACGCTCGCAACGCCGCGCGCCGAGGCGCGGCGCAAGCCCGGCACCACGTTCCACGACTTCAACGAAAACAAACAGGAGCATCCATGCGTGTCTCGACCGGCCTGCTGTGCGCGTTCGCGCTGACGGCCAACCTTGCCCATGCGCAGGCGAATTGCGCGAACGCGACAGACCAGACGACGCTGACGGCGTGTGCCGATCGTGCGTACAAGAAATCCGACGCGGAACTGAACCGCACCTACGAGGCCGTCATCGCGCGCCTGCGCGGCGCAAAGCCGCTCGCCGACAAGCTCGTGAATGCGCAGCGCGCATGGATCGCGTACCGCGATGCCGAATGCAGCTTCTCCAGCGCGAATGCCGAAGGCGGCACCGTGTATCCAATGGTCGTGTCGACCTGCCTCGACGATCTGACGAAGACGCGCAACGAAACGCTGAGGGGTTATTTGTCGTGCGAGGAAGGCGATCTCGCGTGCCCGGTTCCGGCGAAGTAAAGACCGGAGCGAATCCGGCCGATCGCATGTTGCGCGGCTGGCGCGATCGAAACGGTTTGCCGGCCCGACCGCTTATACGTCGTCCGTTTCGTCGAGCAGTTTGTGCCGCATCGCATAGCGAACCAGCGCCGCTTCGTGCGGCATCTGCATCTTTTCCAGGATGCGGGTCTTGTAGGTGCTGACCGTCTTCGCGCTCACGCATAATGCCTGCGCGATCTCGGTCAGCGTTTGTCCGGCGGCAATCCGGCGGAACACGTCGAATTCGCGATCGGACAGCCGCTGATGCGGCAGCGTCTCCGCCGGCTCGTTCAGGCTCTGCGCGAACTGCTCGGCCATCGCAAGGCTGACGTAGACGCCGCCCGTCGCAACCTTCGTCACCGCACCGACCAGTTCGGCACTCGCGCTTTCCTTCGTCAGATAGCCCGACGCACCGGCGCGGAACGCGCGCACCGCGTACTGCTGTTCCGCATGCATCGTCAGCACGAGCACGCGCAATGCCGGTTTCTCGTCCTTGATCTGCTTGATCAGTTCGACGCCGTTGCGGCCGGGCATCGACAGGTCGAGCACCAGCACCTGAGCGGGCACCGACCGAACCAGTGCGATCGTCGACGCGCCGTCGCATGCTTCGCCGGCGACCTCGAATCCGGTGGCGTTCTGGAGAATGTGGCGCAGACCGTCACGCACGAGCGTATGGTCATCGGCGATAAGCACCTTGATCATGTGAGGGTGGTTTCCTGTTGAACGGTGGCGAGCGGGAATGCGACGGTAATCGAGAAGCCGCGCGCGAGCGCCGTGTCGATCGTCACGCTGCCGCCCAGCATGTGCGCGCGTTCGCGAATGCCGATCAGGCCGAACGATTTGTCCTCGTGCGCAGCGCCGCCCGGCGCCGCGCCGCGGCCGTTGTCCGCGACGCGCAGCACGCAGACGCCGTCTTCGATGTCGAGCCGCAATGCAACGCGCGTGGCGTCCGCGTGGCGTGCGACGTTCGTCAGCGCCTCCTGGACGATCCGGAACAGCGTGGTCGCCCCCGCGCTGGTGAACGTGAGGCCGCCTGTTTCGATGTGCCGCTCGACGTCGATGCCGTAGCGGTTCGTGAAGTCGTTCGCGAGCCACTCGATTGCGGGCACGAGGCCGAGGTCGTCGAGCATCACCGGCCGCAGATCGGCGGCGATCCGGCGCACCGACGCGACCGTCGCGTCGATCAGCCGGCGCATGCCTTGCAGATGCGACAGCACGCCGTCGCCCGGCCGTGCGTCGGCCGGCGCGCGCAGTTGCTGCTCGACGACCGACAGGTCCATCTTCAGGGCGGTGAGCTGCTGGCCGAGGTCGTCGTGCAGTTCGCGCGCGATGCGCGTCTTTTCTTCCTCGCGCACGTTCTGCAGGTTCGCCGAGAGCTCGCGCAGTTCCTCGCGCGACTGCTTCAGCGCATTTTCCGCGCGCTGCCGCTCGGTGATGTCGCGCAGCATCACCGTATAGAGCTTGCCGGATGCGTCGCGGATCTGCGAGATCGACGCCTCGATCGGGAATTCTTCGCCGTTGCCGCGCAGCCCGAACAGCACACGCTGGCGGCCCATCTGCCGTTCGGACACGCCCGTCACGCCGAACTGGTCGACGTGCTTCGCATGCGCGGCGCGAAATCGTTCGGGGATGAAGCGCGACAGCGGCGCGCCGATCGCCTCCATCGCCGACACGCCGAACACCTGCTCGGCCATCGGATTGAAGATCACGATCGTCTGCTTCTCGTCGATCGTGATGATCGCTTCCATCGACGAACGGATGATGCCCATCATCCGCGCCTCGTTGAGGATGCCGCGGCTGCTCGCGCCCGTGTCGGCGCCGCCCGCGCGCCCGCGCAGCAGCGCATGGACGAGCGCCGCGAACGCGAACGAAGCGATCAGGCCCGCGGCGAGCACCGTGCCCGCCGCGCGTTGCGCGCCGGTCGCGCTCGGCCGGCCGTCCGCGGAATAGGCAAGCGTCAGTATCGTGCCGCCGAAATTCAGCTGGTCGGTGCGCCGCAGCAGGTCGGGCGACGCGGACGCCTCGTCGGTCGTCGCCTCTGCGCTCGCGATCGGGTGCGGATCGTCGCCCGCGCTCAGCCGCAGGTCGAGCCCGCGTTCCGCATCGAGTGCGCGCTCCACGATGCGACTCGGGCTGATTTCCGCGAACAGCACGCCGTCGGCAGCGGATTCAGCGGCGCGGACAGGCGTGACGGCGGTGCGAGAGGCCGCGGCCGCGGGCAGGAACAGCATGAGCGTGCGCGTGTCGCGCGACGTGTCGTTGTCCGTCGAATGAATGCCGAGCGCCACATCGCCGGTCCGCAGCACCTGCGCGAGCGCGGCCTGGTCCTGCGCGCCGAAGCGCACGCCGGGCGAGTTGGCCGCGGGCGCGGCGAGCGCCGCGACCGCGAGCGGGCCGGCTGGCAGCGGCCCATTGCCGCCGAGCGCGGCGCGGGCCGCCGGCGACAACGGCGCGTAGCCGATTTGCCGGACGGGCGAGCGTCCGCTGTCGAAATCCAATGTATCCGCGTAGCGGCGCCATTGATCCGGCGTCATCTGCGGCGCGAGCGCGAATGTGGCGCGCGCGCCCTTGAGGACAGCGACGCCCGCCTGCAGTTCGTGGCGCAACATCGCCGTCACGTGAGTCGTGCGGCGTTCGAAGCGCGTATGGACGGCGCCTTGCCACTGTTCGCGCACGAGCAGCGCGACGCAGAGCGACAGCGCCGCGCCGGCGAACAGCGTGACGACAGCGGCCGCGAGCGGCTGGCGTAAGATGGGCTGGAAGCGCGTGGGCCCTCGGGCGTCACGCGACGGGGTTCCACTAGCGTTCATTCGATGGCCATTCTGATGTCGGGACCGCCCGTGGCACTGGGGCAGCGCGGCAAAGCCGGGAAAACTCGCACAGGCCGCATGCGAAGTCTGTTTTGAAGACGAAATTGTGCGCGCTTTACACGTTTTTTGTAATAGGGTCAGCAAAAAATGCGCTTGCCGGGCGGAGCAGGGGGCGTTCCGGCAGCGATTGACGCGCGTCAACGCACGCGCCGGGGCGTGGGGCAGACTGTTCGGCAGGCGAGCCGGCATCGGGTTGGCTCGCGGTGGAGGTTCACCGTCGCGCCGGTGCGCGATCGGTGACCGGTCGGAGGGCGAACAATGTACAAGCGGATTTTCGTCGGGCTGGACGGCAGCCCGAGTGCGCGTCTCGCGCTGAACGAGGCGATTCGGATCGCGGTGGCGTCCGGCGGCGAAGTCACGTGTGCGTATGTCGTCGAACGCAGGCCGCAACTCGTCGATGTGGATGCGGGGTTTGCGGCCGAACACGACGGCGACGTGTCGGCCGTCGACGCGGCGACGCCCGTGCTCGATGACGCGAAAGCGGTGCTCGCGCAGCAACACGTGCCGGGCATCGTGCGCGCGCTCGACGCGTATGGCGAGGACGTCGCGGCGGTGTTGATGCGCACCGCGGCCGAGGCTGACGCCGACCTGATCGTGATGGGGACGAGCGGGCGGCACGGCTTGCGTCGGTTGCTGCTCGGCAGTGTGGCGGAATCGCTGCTGCGCGCGGCCGACCGGCCCGTGTTGCTGGTGCGGCACGATGAGCCGGTTGCGGCGGCACGGGCGCGCTGACGCGCGGTAGTCGGTGCCGCGGGCTGCGCTTGCGGTGCGCGGCCCGTCGGCTGCGCGCAGATGACGCGTGCGGTGGCGCGCAGCGCCTGCGAAAAGGATATGCACGCCGCACATGCGGCGCATGCGCAACGCACGATCGGGCGCGGCGGTTGCATCGCGGCCCACAGTTCTGGCAGCATCGGCCGGGTATCCGCATCATCGTCGCGCGCCGCGTTGCGTGCGATCCACGTCGCCGCGCGCATGGCCGCGGCGATCGATACAGCGGCAAGCGACGGCGGCCGATCGCTTTGTCGATCGGCCTGGCTATCCGCCGCGTGCCCGGGCTTTCCCTTTACCGATATCATCCGCCATGCCGATTTCCGCCGCCGACCTGATTCGCCAGTTCGACCTGCAGCCGCATCCCGAAGGCGGCTATTTCCGGGAAACCTATCGCGCGACCGATTCGGTCGTACGTCCTGCCGACGGTGCGCCGCGCGCGGCGTCGACCGCGATCTACTACCTGTTGTGCGACGGCGCGTATTCGTCGTGGCACCGGATCCGTTCCGACGAAGTCTGGCATTTCTACGCGGGCGATCCGCTCGAGGTGTGGGTGCTCGACGAACACGATGGTCTGACCATTCACCGGCTCGGCAACCCGCTCACGCATCCCGGCACCGTGTTCCAGGCGGTCGTGCCGGCCGGACGCTGGTTCGGCGCACGATGCGCGTCGCCGGAACATGTCGCGCTCGTCGGTTGCACCGTTGCGCCGGGATTCGAGTTTGCCGAATTCGAGCTGGCTGACGCGACGGCGCTGGCCGCCGCCTTCCCCGCGTACGCGGAATACGTCGCAGGCCTCGCGCAGCGCGGCGACGCGTAGGCGCAGCAAGCCGACCGTTCCGCGCGGTCCCTGCCAAACCCGTTTAGAATGCAGCATGGTGCAGGGTCGGCGCGGACGTGCCGCGGCGATCGCTGCCAGCCGTATCGGCGGCGCCCCCGTCGCACGGTCCGCATGTCTTCCAGGAGCGCCGCCGTGTGGCACTTTCCCATCGCGATTCCCTCGTCGCTCGGCCCGTGGGCCGTGTTCGCGAGCGTACTGATCACGCAGCTCGGCGTGCCGGTGCCGGCCGTGCCGATGCTCATTCTCGGCGGTACGATGGCGGCGATGGGGCAGGCATCCTGGGCGAGCATGTTTGCGGCGGCGATCGGCGCGACGATGCTCGCCGATTCGCTGTGGTTCTTCATGGGCCGCACCCGCGGCCGGCGTCTACTGAACGGGCTCGTACGTTTTTCGTTGTCGCTCGACACCACGCTGCGTTTCGCGCGTAATGTTTTCGAAAGATACGGCGCGCCGCTGCTCGTCCTCTCCAAGTTCCTTCCGGGCCTCGGGCTGGTGTCGGCACCGTTGCTCGGCACGACCGCGATCGGCGTCGGCGTGTTCCTGTTCTGGGATCTGGCCGGGGCTTCGTTGTGGGCCGCGTTCTGGCTCATCGGCGGCGCGGCCGTGCACGACCAGATCGTCCAGTTCGTGCTATGGGTGCGCGCGAGCGGCGGCACGATCCTCGACGCATTCCTCGCGATCTTCATTACGTTCCTGCTGTACCGCTGGGTGCGCCGCGTGCAGTTCCGCCGCTACCTCGCGCAGGTGCGCATTTCGCCGCCGCAGCTCGTCGAAATGATGACGTCGAACGAGCCGCCGCTGATCTTCGATGCGCGGCCGCGTGCGATCCGCGAACGCGAACCGTACCGGATCGCCGGCGCGGTGCCGGTCGATCTCGATTCGCCGGACCTGCTCGATCCCGAGCTGCTGAAGCGGCCGATCGTCGTGTATTGCGTGTGCCCGAACGAGGCTACCGCGAAGCGGCTCATCGCGAAGATGCAGCGCAAGAAAATGCTTCACAACATCAAGGCGCTGAAAGGCGGGCTCGATGCGTGGGAGAAACACGGTTATCCGGTCGAGCCCCTGCCGGCCGATCTGGATTCGTCGCGGTATTTCGTACGGCCCGAGCATGCGGCGCTCGGCGGCGAATATACGGTGAGGGCGACGTTGTCGAAGTGATGCCGCGGCGTAGTTACCGATTATCGGCACGCGTACGTTGCTATCGTGCATACGCGGCGGCGTCAAGCCGTCGCGCGGCTGCGGCCGCGGGCCGTTTCGACATGTTGCCGTGAAGTAACGTGTCGCAGATTTCTCGGCGATGTCGGCCTAATATCTCGCAATTCGACCTTGGCGGATAGGCAAAGAGCATCGCGTCTCAAGTTGGCACGTAATCGAGGCCGGCGCACCGGTTCTCGGCGTCTTCAATTTTTACTGCCACTGGAGAAGTGCATCCGCATCGAATGGCGGAGAAGTCGCGACCTCGATTTGAATTGATAAATACAATAAATCAAGTCGCCCCGGAAATAATCCATTTTATCCCGATAGCTCAGCCCCTCGAAGCTGTCCAGCCAGGAAGCGTGTGCTCGGCATGATGTGTGCCCGAAGCCAAGATCTCTTGCGGGCACGATCGTCCAGAGCAGATCAGTTTAAAAATCTTTTGTGAGAAAGTAAATCTCATAAAATCGGATGCTGCGCGTCTGATATGATCGCGAACGACGATCCCGGCGGCAGCCGGATAGCATAAAGGCAACGTCGAACTTGTCGGGTTCGTTCGATATTTTAATGAGCAATGTAAAAAAGTACTCAGATTCTTGCGTCGGATATCGCAACTTCGGACCGATTGTTTGAAAGATTCGTCTGAATGCGGGTTAAAAGAATGATCGATCAGTTCGGGTAAGTGAAATCACCGGTCCGGTCGGTTAAGGTTAAGTCATAAAAAATGCGAGAGACCAGGAAGCTTCCGCTCGTCGTCGATCTGGACGGCACGTTGACGGTATCGGATACCCTGACGGAATCAGTGATACGTGTCGTCAAGCACAAGCCTGCAAACCTGCTGCGCCTGCCTTTCTGGCTCGCGGGCGGCCCCGCGGCGTTTAAGGCCAAGGTCGCAGCGTGCGCCGATTTTCGACCGGAAACACTTCCATATCGGCAGCCGCTTGTCGACTACCACACCCGCGAACATGAGAGCGGCCGAAAAATCGTTCATCAATGGCTAAAGAATCTTTTGCTGTTCGTCCCACTGCTGACCGCCTTCGCATTCCTTGATGCGGACACGGTTGGCACACTCGCACTGGCGTTCTTGTCGATGTCGCTCGGCACGTCGGCGACCTACATCGGCAACGATCTGTGGGACCTGGACAGCGATCGCAGACATCCAGCAAAGCGCAATCGTCCTTTCGCGAGCGGGTGTTGTCGATCAATCAAGGGATCGCATGCGCAGCGCTCCTGCTGACATCGGCGTTTTCATTGGCGCTGGTGGTGTCCGCCGAATTTACCGGCACGCTTGCGCTCTATCTGTTCCTGACGATCGCCGCCCGAAGGCTAGCGCGTCGATGGGGTTTCAGCCGTCAGCGCAGCGCTGACTCCCTGCTTTCCCAGGCAAATCTCCGGTAGATTCCCGCGCGGCGGCCGCTCGCGTGGACGTCCGCAATTGCAGTACGAAGAAGCTGTTTTATCAACAAATCCCGATTAGATCGGGATAATTCGAGGGGCTATATCATGAATCGATCAGTACGTTTGCCCAGCCTGATGGCAACAGCGCTTGTCACGGCGGTGCTTTCGGCATGTGGAGGCGGCGACGACGCCAACACGGCCAGCGTGGACGCGGCCGTTCCTGCGTCGACCGCGACGCCTTCATCGCCGCAGCCTTCCCAACCGTCTACTCAGACGGCATGTCGGCCGAGCGGGAAGTTCACCTATTCGGGCTCGGCATCCCAGATCGCCGCCAACAACGGCCAACTGGCTATCGTGGTCGTGCCCAGCCTGCCTGCCGCCTATGCGAAGAACCGCAACTTCACCGCGCCGAACGCGCCCGCGTCCAGTCAGCTTCAGCAGCCAGGGGGCGCATTTACGGCGCTTGCGTCGTCGGCCGCGGAGACCGACTGCCTGGGGCTCGACCACGGCGCCGTAACGGAGATTCAAAGCGTGGGGACCGATGTCGCGATCGGCCGCTGGAATCAGGCGATGGATACGGACGGCAACACCTATACCAGTCAGCAAGGCGTCCACTACGCGGTCGGCACGCCGTTGTCGTTGCAGGCGACGAGCGGCACGCTGGCATGCACCCAACTGCTCGCCGATACGGTCGCGAACGCGGACGGCGGCGCGGCAGGCACGCTCGGAACGAGTTCCGCTACGGTCGATCTCGCGACGCGCACGCTCAACAACCTGACCCTGTCGATCAACCTGATGGACAGGCCATATACGTTGACGAGCACGCAGGCGCCGTTGAACGGGGCATCGACTACGGGGCAGTTGCTGCTCCAGTCGGTAGTGGTCGGGCACGACGCAACGCGGCCGTTGATCGCAGTCGGCTACACGGCCACGCTGCCGAACAGTGACACCATTGGGGGCGTCGTGGTGCTTTCGTGCACGTGATCGCGTTCGCGGCGCAATCAATCGGTCGCCGCGAGCGCCGGACGTCGGGCGCGGCTTTCTCGCGCTGACTGCCGTGGTAGTACGGTCTCGCTCGACATGCGCGTCGCGCTCGCGATCGGCCAGGTGTGAATCGTGCAGCGCGGCGTCGTGTGCGTGGTAGTCGCTCGTAGTCGCGCGCACCGCCTCGCCCGGTCTGGCCGTAATAAACCATCGAGTCGACGCCCGCCGCGCTGCGCCGGACGCATGGAACATGCGCGTGCCTTGCAGCGCGGCCTACCGGTGTTTGATCCCGATCATGCACGTGTTGGCCCGACGTCATATGCTGTTTGAATCGCTGGTCCGCGCTTCGCGCGGTCATCCGCCGATTCGCGCGCCCGCGCCGGCTGTCTGGCCGGCGCGGCCGCATCCTCGCGAAGTTCCGGTCGTCTCCGCGACGACGCGTCCACAACGAGGCCTTCGCCATGCAATCCACTTCGACCATTCCCGCGCTCGCACGAATCGCGCTTGCCGTCGACCCGACGCCGGAGTCGCTGTCCGCGATCCGCTACACGTGCACGCTATTGCGTCCCGGCATGCGCGTACGCATCGTCTGCGGGATCGACAACCCGCGCCTCGTGTTGCCCGACATTCCGCGCATCGACGCGCTGCTGAGCGCAGCGCGGGACGACATGACGCGCGAAGCGCAGGCGACGCTCACCCGTGCCGCCGGGTTCTTCGCCGACAGCGGCGCGGAGATCGAGCAGGTCGTTATCGATACGTCGATCACCGGCGGTACGGTGGCCAACGCACTCGCGAACGATACGTCGGAATGGCATGCCGACGTGCTGGTGGTCGGCGCCAATCCGCACCACGGCCTGCTGCGGCTCGTCGAAGGCGCGATGTCGGACACGCTGGCCGCACGCGCACGCTGCGCGCTGCTGATCGTGCCTGCCGGCTATGCGCGCCCGACGGAGGGCCCGCTGCAACGCCTGATGTTCGCGGTCGACGGCAGCGAGCCATCGCTGCACGCCGTGCGCGTCGGCCTCGGCTTCGCTGCGCCGACGACACTGCTGTACGCAGCCTACGTCGTCGATCGTGCGGTTCGCTTGACGGATATCGTGCCGGTGCGCGCCCTCGAGGATGCGTATCGCGCGGAGGGCGAGGATGCGCTCGCGCGAGTGGCGCCGCTATTCCATGCGGCCGGGAACCCCACCAAGCGCGGAATCGTCGAAACCCGTCCGACCAGCGACGACGTCGCTCATGCGCTGATGCGCGAAGCGGTGCACTGGCACGCGGAACTGCTGGTGGTCGGCACGCACGGCCGCCGCGGCATCGCAGCCTGGCTGATCGGCAGCGTCGCGCGCCGGCTCG
Organism: Burkholderia latens; assembly: GCF_001718795.1. Classification (NCBI taxonomy): domain Bacteria; kingdom Pseudomonadati; phylum Pseudomonadota; class Betaproteobacteria; order Burkholderiales; family Burkholderiaceae; genus Burkholderia; species Burkholderia latens. The sequence continues at coordinate 1,090,231 of NZ_CP013438.1, forward strand.
CGCATCTCGCTCAGGTGCCGGTGCTGCTCGTGCGCGGCGCCGATTGAAGTGTTGCGGCGGATCAAGCAAAGCGAACGTTGCTTGACCTGCATCAGAAACGCTGCGCGCATCACGTGACACAGTGGCACAACGCGCTGGTGCGCGCGGAGCACCGCTCGCATCGGAACGCATCGCAATCATTCAGTGCCGCGGCGATTCGGTTGTCTTCTGGCGCCGGGCCGCGCACCGTACGTGAGCCGGTCAATGAACTCTCTGGCACGAGGGTAGGCAGCCGGCGGCTGCCTTGGACAACGGACGGGGTGCATCGCACCCCGTCCGCTTTCCTGGCCCCGTGCAAACCACTTTCCTCGCAGGATATTTTTGTAGCGATGTCGTCGCGTGTAGCGGCGCGTCGCGGCACGTGAGCCGCGATCGTCAACCGGTATGGACGACTCGGCGATACCGTCGCATTCGGCGCGCGTCCAGCGGCGCGGAAATGGCCGGGCGGCACGGCATGCCGCCCGTGCCGCGCCTGCCGGATGTCACGCCGTTACGCGGCGCGAAGCGCGCGAAGCTCGCGTCGGCAGTGGGCGCCGCGAGTTGCGCGAGCGTGCCGGCTTACGCCGCGCAGGCGTCCTCGGCCGAGCGGCGTGCGATTGCGCAGTCGCGGCCAGCCGGGGCGCGTCTTGCGGCGCGGCGTCGGCTTGACGGACGCGGACGCGTCCGCGCCGGCACGCGCGCAGAGTGCGGCGGCGAACCGCTGCAGCGCGAATACCGACCCCGCGACGCTCTGGTATTTCTCGCTGCCGATCTGTCCGTCGAGCGTGACCAGCAAGCCGGCTTCGCACGCGAGCGCGAGCAATGCGTCGAGGTCCGCTGGCGGGCGGACAGCGGCAGGCGTCGCGGAAGCGGACGCCGCGCGTGCGCGCCGCTGTCCGTCCGGGGCGGGGAAGTAGCGATGTGACATGATTGGTCTCCTGCGCCGGACCCCGCGCGCCGGCTCGATGGCCGGCTGAGCGATGACCGGTATGAACGCATCGTTCATGTCGCCAGTATCCGCCGCGAAGATCGCGCTGCCAATCGGCGTGCGCTGAAGCCGCTGTCAGCCGTTGCGTGCCGGCTATCGGAATCGGCTGACACGCCGCAGTGCGGATCCGCGGCCGCTGCATCCGCGGCAGCGCCGGCGCGCGATGCCGCGCATCGCGATCCGACACATTCGAACTGACGAAAGCCGGCCCGCGCACGGCGCTTGACGCGGGATTTCGGCCGGTCTAAGTTCCGTCGTGCATCGACGTCGCGCGACGTTGAATCATCAGCGCGACCGGCGGTGCCGCGCCTCGGGGTGGCGTGGTAAATCCTTCCAGTCGTTCGCGGCCATGTGCGCCGCGAATCCTGCGCGCGTGCCGATCCGGCGACGGATCGGCGCGGCGGCACGCAACGTGCCGTTGACCGTGCGCAAACACGTGCCGGCGCATCGCACGCCGGGCGGCGATCCATACCATACTCTTCCATAACGTCAGTTTCCTTTCGTTCCTCGACCGTCAGGAGCCCGTTGATGTCCCAGGACAATCTGCTTGAATCGCTGAAGGCCGTCGCCGAACAGCGCGCGATCGGCGCCGACCAGTTGCGTACGATGCTCGACGACGAAGTCCGCGCGTTGTCGTCCGATGCCCGCGTGCACGATTACATCCACGTGTTCGCGATCCGGCACCTGCGCGAACGGATGCGCAGGCAGGACGAAAGCGAGCGCGACACGTCGCCCGGAACGCAGCGCGACGACGCCCTGGATGCCGGCACGCGCCCGCGTCCATGATGTGCCGGAGTCGCGGCCGAGGCGCGAAAGCGTGCCGACAGGACGTGTACAGCCACGGCCGCGTTTCCTCATACTTTTCATCGAATCGTCACGACGATCTCAAGTCGGGCGCGCAAATGCCGTTTACCCGGTGAATTCGTCCACCGCGCATTCGCGCTTCCTTACCGAGTCGTCACCATGTTCTCGTCCATCCGCACCCGCATTCTTGCCGCGTGCGTCGCCATCGTCGTATTCGCGCTCGCCGCCACCACGCTGATCAATTACTTCATCGCACGTTCGTACAACGACGACGCGATCGACCGCAACCTGACGTCGGTCGCGAGCGGTCACGTGGTCGGCATCGGCGACTGGGTCGCGACCAAAAGCCGGATGATCGCCTCGCTCCAGGATGCCGCGCTGTCGCCCGATCCGTTGCCGGTGTTCAAGCAGATGGCCGCAGCAGGCGGCTTCACGAACGTGTACGCGGGCTACGCGGACAAGGCGTTCCATTTCTCCGATCCGACCGGGATCCCGCCCGATTACGATCCGACCGGCCGGCCCTGGTACAAGCAGGCCGCACAGGCCGGCAAGCCGGTCGTCACGCCGCCTTACGTCGACGCGGGCACCGGCAACCTCGTCGTCACGTTCGCGGCGCCGATCTTGCGCGACGGCGGGCTGAAAGGCGTCGTCGCCGCCGACGTCGCGATGGACAGCGTGATCGCAAACGTGAAGTCGATCCACCCGACGCCCGCGAGCTTCGGGATGTTGATCGACAGCAATGGCCACGTCGTCGCTCATCCCGACGCGAAGCTCACGCTGAAGCCGGTCGCCGACGTGTCGGCGGATCTCGGCGGGATGAGCGTCGCGTCGCTGGCCGCGGCCACCGCGCCGGTCGAAGTGCACGTGGGCGGCGACGCGAAGCTCGTGCGTGCGCAGGCCGTGCCGGGCACCGACTGGTATGCGCTGGTGCTGCTCGACAAATCCGAAGCGACGGCCGGCATGCGCTCGTTGCTGACGGCTTCGCTGATCACGCTGGTGGTGATCGTCGGCGTTGCGTCGCTGATCGTCGGCGCAATCACCACGACCGCCTTCCGCCGTCTGTCGCAGGTGCGCCAGGCGATGGCGTCGATCGGCTCGGGCACGGGCGACCTGACGCAACGCCTGCCGGCCGAAGGCCGCGACGAGGTCGCCGACATCGCGCGTTCGTTCAATACCTTCGTCGACAAGCTGAACGACGTGATGCGCCAGATCCGGGACGCCAGCGAATCGGTGCGCACGGCCGCGAACGAAATCGCCGCGGGCAACCAGGACCTGTCGTCGCGCACCGAATCGGCCGCGGCGAGCCTGGAGGAAACGGCCGCATCGATGGAAGAGATCACCGCGACGGTCGGCCAGTCGGCCGCCGCCGCGGGGCAGGCCGACGAGCGCGCGGCCGCCGCGTCGCGGATCGCGTCGCACGGCGGCGTGGTCGTGTCGGACGTGGTAGCGACGATGGAGAAGATCGAGGAAGCGTCGGGCCGGATCGGCGACATCATCGGCGTGATCGACGGGATTGCATTCCAGACCAACATCCTCGCGTTGAACGCTGCGGTGGAAGCCGCGCGAGCCGGCGAGCAGGGCCGCGGTTTCGCGGTCGTCGCGCAGGAAGTGCGCAGTCTCGCGCAGCGCAGCGCGCAGGCCGCGCGAGAAGTGAAGGTGCTGGTCGAATCGACGGTCGCGAGTGTGTCGGCCGGATCGGGGCAGGTGCGTCAGGCCGGCGAAACGATGCGCGAGATCGTCGCGAACGTCGCGAACGTGACGACGATCATCTCCGAGATCACGCATGCAGCGAACGAGCAGACGCGCGGCATTCAGGAAGTGAACCGCGCGGTCACGCAGCTCGACGAGATGGTGCAGCAGAACGCGGCGCTCGTCGAACAGTCGACCGCGGCGGCCTCCGCGTTGCAGACGCAGGCGAACGCGCTCGCGACGACGGTCGGGCAATTCAAGGTCGCATGATTTCCATCGGCTGATCGACCGCTACCCGCACCGCCGCGCGTGCGGCGATGCTCAACCGTGACCGTCGTTGTCGCGCATTAGCGCGAGCCGGTTGTACAGCGTCTTCAGGCTGATGCCGAGCGCTTTGGCGGCTCGCGGCTTGTTGCCGCCGAAGTGCTCGAGCGTTGCCGCAATGAAGCGTTGCTGCACGTGGTGCAGCGTTGCGCCGAGCGGCAGCGCCATGGCACCGTCGGACGTGCGGTCGGGCAGCATCGTCGGCGCCGGCAGCACGACGTCGATGCCGTCGTCCGCGAGGATGTAGGCGCGCTCGATCGTGTTGTGCAGCTCGCGCACGTTGCCGGGCCACGAATACGCGCGCAGCGCGGCAATCGCCGCGTCGGTCAGCCGTTTGTGCGAGCGATGCCGCGCATTGAGCGCGTCGACGAACTCGTGGGCGATCGCTTCGACGTCGCCGCTTCGCTCGCGCAGCGGCGGCACGTATAGCGCGAATGCGGCGAGCCGGTAGAACAGATCTTCGCGCAAGCGTCCGTCGCGGACGGCCTCGGCCGGATTATGGCGGGTCGCGGACAGGATGCGCACGTCGAGCGGAATCGACTCGGTGCCCCCGACCCGCAGGATCGTGTTCGACTCGAGCGCGCGCAGCAGCTTCACCTGCAGCGACGCGGGCATTTCGGCGATTTCGTCGAGCAGCAGCGTGCCGCCGCACGCGGCTTCGAAGAAGCCTTCGCGCTGCGCGAACGCACCGGTGAAGCTGCCTTTTTCGTGGCCGAACAACTGCGCTTCGGCAATGTCTGCCGGGATCGCGCCGCAATTCACGGGAACGAACGGACCGTTGCAGCGGGCGCTCAGATCGTGCAGCCGGCGCGCGACGATGTCCTTGCCGACGCCGCTTTCTCCGGCGATCATCACGCTCGCGCGGGTCGGCGCGATTTTCTCGATACGGGTGAGCAGCGTGCGCATCGCCGCTGAGCGGCCGGTCAGCGCGCGCACGTCGCCGCGTTGCTTCGGACGGTTTGCGGTTTCTCCCATAGGCGTTGGCGGCCCGGTTTTGAAAATCGGCACCGCATACTCCCTTCGTTGCAATATTTATCACCGACAGCGGACCGCCGCGGAAGGTGCCGCGATATAGAAATTTCCAATGCCGGCCGCCGAGCGCCTAGAAAACCCCGATTACCGCGCAGCCATGCCGTTTCGGCATTCGCGCGTCCGTGCCGCTGCCTTTTTACATTCATCCTATAAAAACGCGAAACACGCCGGCAATATTTACCCGGTGAAGCGCGGCACGCGCTGTTAACAGGCCGGCGGGCGCGATTTTCTGCTCGTCCGGCGCACACTCGCTGCGGGCACGCCCGTTGCGCGCGCACGCTCGCACGCCCGGCACGCTTCGCGGTATGCCGACCGCAGGGGCGGCAGGCCGTCGAGCAACGGCCGCCGGCGCGATGCAGGGAAAACGATGAGGACCTTTACCCGTGAGCTATATCGGCAGGGCGCATGGGTCGTGCTGGCCGTCGCGGTGGCCTCCGCGCTGCAGGTGTGGGCAATTCGCGTGGTCGGCGTGCATGCGCCATTTGCGCCGCTGCCTCTCTACGCCGCCGTCGCGGCCGCGGCCTGGCTGACGTCTTTCGTCGGCGGGCTGGCCGCGACGGCCGCGAGCATCGCCGTGCTCACCGCGTTGTGGTGGCGGGCCGCGCCGCTGCCGGGCTGGATCGCGCAGGCGGGCGCGTTCGTCGCGATCGGTTTCATCGAGTGCGTGCTGGTGACGGTCGTCAAACCGCTGCTCGCGAACGACCGGCTGCATGGGGCTGACGACGCCGAGCAGGGCGCCGCCGCTCCCGAGCGCCGCGAGCCGGCGCCCGCCGCGCGCTCGCTCGACGACGTGCTGCTGCGGCGCGTGGTCGACGCGTCGCCGGACGCGATCGTCGGCGTCGATGCGGCGCGACGGATCACCAGCTGGAATCCGGCCGCGCGGCGCATCTTCGGCATCGACGCCGCGTCGGTGGCCGGACGCGACGTCACGACGCTGATTGCACCGCGCTGGCTGCGGCTGCATCCGGTTCCGGCCTCGTTCGCACGCGCCCCCGCGACGACCGGCCCGCTCGACATTCTGTGCGTGCGTCACGACGGCACATGCTTTCGCGCGACCTTCGCGGCATCGCCGATCGTCGATGCGCAAGGTAACTGCACCGGCATGTCGATCACGCTGCGCGACGCGCACGAACGCCGCAGCGACGAACGGCGCGACCTGCGTTCGTTGCACGGCGCGCGCGACGCGCGCGTGCAGGCCGACGAATCGAACCGGATGAAGGACGAGCTGCTGGCCACCGTGTCGCACGAACTGCGCACGCCGCTGAACGTGATCTACGGCTGGGTCGAAGTGCTGCGCAGCGTCGAGGGCCAGAGTTTCGCGCACCAGGCGATCGACGCAATCGACCGCAGCGCGCGCTCGCTGTCGCGGATGGTCGGCGATCTGCTCGACGCGTCGTCGCTCGCGACAGGCCGGATGCGGCTCGAACGGGCGCCCGTCGATCTGGTGCGCATCGTATTCGACGCAGTGCGCGAACTCGCGGGCACGGCCGAGGCGAACGGCCTCGAGTTGTCGGCCGACTGCGCAATGCCCACTTGCGTGATCTCGGCGGACGGCGAGCGCATGCGCCAGGTGCTGTCGAACCTGCTGTCGAACGCGATCAAGTTTACGCCGGCAGGCGGTCGCATCACGGTGTCGCTGACCCGCGCCGGTGCGCGCGTGCGGCTGGCGGTCGCCGATACCGGGCAGGGCATTTCCCCGGAACGCCTGCCGCATTTGTTCGATACGTTCAACCGGCCGGAAGGCGCGTCCGCATCGCCGAAACGCGGGCTCGGCCTCGGCCTGTCGATCGTGCGCAACATCGCCCGGCTGCATGGCGGCGAGGTCGCGGCGACCAGCGACGGCGCCGGACGCGGCACGACCGTGACGGTCACGCTGCCGGCGGAGTTGAGCACGGACGATCCGACAGTCCAGCCGCGTCGGCCCGGCGGCGCATCGACCGCGGTCGCGCTCGACGGCCAGCGCGTGCTCGTGGTCGACGACGACGCGACTTCGCTCGCAAGTCTCGCGGCCGCGCTCGAAACGCTCGGTGCGCGGGTGTCTACCGCGCGCTCGGGTCACGACGCGCTCGACGCGATCGCGCGGCAGCATCCGAGCGTCGTGTTGTCCGATCTCGCGATGCCCGACGGCGACGGCTTCTGGCTGCTCGACCACATCCGCCAATTGCCGGACAGCGGCGGGCGCGTGCCCGTCGTCGCGGTGACTGCCCATGCGGGCTTGGCGGACCGAAACCGGGTGATGGCCGCCGGCTTCGATGCGTATCTGTGCAAACCGGTGGACGTGCCGACGCTCGCAAGCGTGATCGCGGACATATCGCCGGTCGACACGCCGCGAGACGACCGCCGACACTGACGTACGGCGGCCACTGTTCAACCACGGGAGGCGAGATGAAACGATCGGACAATACGCGGTGCGACGGCATCGGCGCACGTGCGGCGCGCATCATGCGCATGCGGCCGGTCGTGCCGATCGCGAGCATACTGTTGCTGTCGTGTGCGTGGATTGCGACGCCGCGCATCGCATCGGCTGACGAAAGCGTGCGCACGAAGCTCGCGAGCCAGGCGTCCGCCGTGGGCGGCCAGTTGCGCGATGCGACCCTCGCGTCCCGTATCCGCGCGGCGCTCGTCGCCGAGCGCGGGCTCGCCTCCGACGACATCGACGTGCAGGTGCACGGCCGCGTGGCCGAGCTGACGGGCAGCGTGCCCGACGAGCGGCAGCATGCGGCCGCGGTGCGCGTCGTTCACGACGTCGACGGCGTCAGCGGCGTGCGCGACAGGCTGCAGATTCGCCGGAAGTAACGTGATGCGCGGGCAAGCGTCGGGCCGGTTGGGCGTCGCGCGCCTTGCAGCCCTGCGCGGCACCGTGCAGGAGGGTTCGACATGGACACCATTATCGCGGGCCGCTTCTCGACACTCGAGCAGGCGGAGCGTTGCGCGGCGCAGCTGCGCGGCCACGTCATTCATCGGGACGACGTGAAAGTCTTCTTTCTGAACCCGCCCGGCCAGCATGCGTTGTTCTGGCTCGGCGGCGACGTTTATGCGGATTCGGCGGCGCGTCCCGGCGGCCTTGGCGCGCTCGAAGGCGTGGCCGTCGGCGCGATCGTCGGACTGATCGGCGCCGCGCTGCTGTATCTGGGCGGGCTCCATTCTCCGCTCGCATGGTTCGGCGTGCCGCTGGTCGGCGGCTACGTCGGCGCGTTGTGCGGCGCGCTCGGCAAGATGCGCGGCGACGCGCCGGAAGGGCATGGTGCGCTGAAAGCGTGCGAAAACGGCGTCGTACTCGCCGCGCACGTGACGCGCCGCACCGCGACGTTTGCGGAGCGCACGCTGCTCGCGGCCGGTGCATTATCGATCGAGCGCGTCGAAGGCGCGTGGAGCAAGGGCGCGTGGACGGATTTCTTCACGTCCGCGCATCGTCCGGCATGACACGCATGTTCATGGGGCGCGCAGCCGGACCGAATCGGCGCGCAGCGGATGACGTGCGCCAGGCACGGGGCGATTGGGACGCGTACCGTCCCGTCGTGCTCGCCGCCGCCGCATGCATGCTGGTATCGCGCATGGTCTCGCCAGTGCTCGGCGCAGCGATCGATGCGCCGGCGCCGCTCGCATCGTCGGTGCAAGTCGCACCGGGCGTGATTCGTCCCGGCGAGACGGCAGACGAAGCGGACATGGCGCGGCGGCCGACCGGCATCGATGCGGAATTCGTCGACAAGGCCGGCATCGTCGGCCAGACGCAATTGCGGGCGAGCCAGCTGGCCCTCGACCGGTCGTCGAATCCGGACGTGAAAGCGTTCGCGCGCAAGATGCTCGACGATCACGATCGCATGACCGCGGAGTTGCGCAAGCTCGGCGCGCGCAAGGGCTTGCCGGTGCAGGCGAAGATGCTCGTCGATCCGGCGGTGACGGCGTTGCGCGCCAGAACCGGGCACGCATTCGACATCGGATATGTCGCGATCGCGGGGCCGGCAGCGCACGAATCGGCGATCAAGCTGTACGAAGCCGAAGCGCGCGACGGCCGCGACCCGCAACTTCGCGCGTTCGCGGCCGCCGCGCTGCCTACCTTGAACGCGCACCTGAGCGCCGCGCGCGCGCTCGCGAAATCGGTCGACGCCGCGCACCGATCAGCGCCCCGCGCACAATGCGCGTATCAGCGCCGCGGGGCGTCGCTTTCGGGGCCGCCAGGCGAGGCCTCGTGCGGTGGCGCGTCGAGCGCCGTTTCGCCTTCCTCGATCAGCCAGTAGCGCGAAGCGCCGTAGTACGCGTGCACCGCTTCGGCCCAGCCCGGATCGGCCATTGCCGGCCAGTGGTCCTTGTCGAAGCCCGGCGCCGCGCGCACGCGCTCCGTCGGCACGGGCAGCACGAAGCAGCGGCGCTCGACGTCGAGCGTCAGCAGGCTCCACGGCACCGCGAGCAGCTTGTCGCCGATCCCGAGAAAGCCGCCCGACGACACGACCGCGTATGCGATCCGGCCGGCGCGCACGTCGAGCATGATGTTCGTGACCTTGCCGATGTCGTCGCCGTCGATCGTCAGCACGCGATCGTCTTCGAGCGTGCCGGCGGCCATCACGTCCGGGCCGGGGCCGCCGGACGAGCGGCCGGTGTCGCCGACGATGCGCGACGGGGTGTCCGTTGTCATCGATTGCCTCCTGGTCGAAGCGGCGCGGCGCACGAGCCGTGCACGGCGCGGGTGAGAGAACGGGCGATCATCGGCGCCGCGGCAGCGACACGTCTTCGAGCGTGTTCGCGAGTTCGTCGCGGGCGGGGCCGCCGGCGCGGGTTGCGATGTCGCCGAGCGACAGCATGCCGACGATCCGGTGCTGCGCATCGAGTACGGGCATCCGGTGCAATTGCACGTCGGCCATGCGTTTCTGGACGTCGCCGACGCCGTCGTCCTCGACGCACCACTGGACGGGGGCGGACGCGACGGCCTTCACAGGCGTGTCGGGCGAGTGCCCGTGCGACAGCGCGCGCACCGCGAGGTCGCGGTCCGTGACGATCGCGACGAGTTCGTTGCCGTCGCAGACCGGCAGCACGCCGATGTCGAAACGCTGCATCAATGCGGCCGCATGGCGAATCGTGTCGGTGGGCGCGACGCACACCACGTCGCGCGACATGATCTCGTTGACGCGATACATGAACGCCTCCTTCGTGAGCGAGACGATCCGGTAGCAGGACGCGTGCCGCGCCCGATCGGCATGCGTCGCGCGTGCGCTGCGCCGCCACGGAGAAATTTGCCAGCCGGGTTGTACATCTTCCACGGCGGCAGCCGTGGCGGGGCCGCACGCGTCGGTCAGTGGCCGACCCCCGTCATCACGACGATCGCGAATACCAGCGCGCTCTCGATCGCGGCAAGCGCCGCGACGCCGGCGGCGCCACTCACTTCGTGCCACGCGCGTTCCATGCGTTTCATCAGTTCACTCCGGTTGTGCCGGCCCGGCGCGGCGCTGCCGCGCGTGCAGAGCCGGGTGCCGCCGTCAGCCGTGATCGCGGGGCGGTGGTGGGGCGTCGGGCTTGCGCGGGGCGCGTTCGCCGGACGGCTTGGCGGGGTCGATTCGCGTCGCGCCGCCGACGGCGGGCGTATCGCTGGCCGGGAACGTTTCCTCGAGCCCTTCGTCGATGCGCTCTTCCGTCTTGTCGTCGGACGGTTTGTGCGACGCGGCGAAGAGGCCGGGTCCGGCGGCCGGTAACACGGCATCGCGGCGGCCGGGTGCGTGAGCGGTCATGATCGAACCTCCTTACACGTTGAGAGGGCGCAAGCCCCGTACCCATGATCCCGCCGGCGTCACGCGTATAGCGTCCCCCCGGCCGGACGCTCCAGGATAGCCGGCATTTATTGACACATGAGCCGACCGGGCCCGCGAGTGACCGCGCAGCGGCGTGCGGCCCGATCCCATTCGGACTTGCTGTCCGCCTAGCGCCGAAGGCCGGACGATGTCGCTCGCAACGGCGGCCTGCCCGGCGCGACGGTCCGCCAAGCGGCGCGAGCGGGCACGCCGATTGCGTACGGTCGCCGCGCCAATCGACACGCGCGAGCCGCCGCGCAGGAGCGACATGAATACCCAATCGATGCTGCACCGTCCCGAACCGATACCCGACGTCGATCCCGACCCGGCGCTGCCCGAGCACGACGATCCGGTCGATCCGCCCGTGCCATCGGGTCCGCCGTACGGCGATCCGCCGTCACAGCCGCAACCGATGCGGATGCCGGGAGGACGCAGCGAACCGCGGCCGGCCGCGCGATCACTGAAAGGAGGACCATCATGGACATTCACGTGCAATCGCCGGACAAGCGCGCGATCGCCCAGGTGCTGGGCCGCTATTTCGAATCGCGTTCGTTGCGCTACCACATCGAGGAACTGCCCGGCGGGGTGCTCCATATCGGCTTTCGCGCAAGCGGGCGGCCGGTTGCGGTCACCGTGTCGTTCGACGACTCCGCGTACGACACCTACACGCACTGGGACGCGAGCCAGAAGCAGCTCGCGCTCGGGCGGCTCGCCGACGGCTTTTCGCGGATGATGGCGAGCCGCAGCCCCGCCGCGCTCGCCGGCGACTATCACGTCGAGCGTTTCTGATTCGGCAATCTTCCCCCCGGCGCCAGCCGGACACCGGCAAAGTGCCCGTTCCAGACGGGCGCTTTGCGGCTTCACGCGCGTCGCGTAGGATATTCACTTATTCAGCGTACGCTACGTTCACGCCGTCGACTGCCTGCCGGCGGAGCCGGACAGACGCGGCGCGTTTTTCTTCAGGCGCCTTTGCGCAACCGACGGAGACCATCTTGATGACCGTTGCTCGCCCGTTGCTGTCAGCCGGTGCTCGCCGCTTCGTTACGGGCCTGTCGGCCTTCGCCGCACTCGCGGCCGCCGGCGCACGCGATGCGTCGGCCCAGACGCCTTCGCCGCTCGGCGAATGGCAGTATTCGGCGGGCGTTCCGCTGCAGAAGCTGTTCAACCCGACGGTGCCGACCTGGCAGGTCAGCGTCGGCGCCGCGATGACGCTGCAGCCGCGTTACGCGGGTTCCGACCGCTACCGCGTGATGGGCGGCCCGAACCTCGACGTCCGCTATCGCGACCTGTTCTTTCTGTCGACGGGCGACGGACTCGGCGCGAACGTGCTGCGCGGGCCGAACTGGCGCGTGAGCCTGTCCGTCGGCTACGACCTGGGACGCCGCTCGGCCGACGATCTCGACCACCTGAACGGCCTCGACAACATCAACGCGGCCCCGGTGATGAAGCTTGCGGCCGATTACGTGATCTCGAAGGATTTCCCGTTGGTGCTGCGCGCGGACGTGCGGCGCAGCATCGGCGGCTCGAACGGCTGGGTCGGCGATTTTTCCGCATACATGCCGATGCCGGGCAGCAACGAGCACTTCTTCTGGTTTGCGGGGCCGACGGTGTCGTTCGCCGACTCGCGCTACATGAACGGCTGGTTCGGCGTGAATCCGGGCGCGTCCGCGCGTTCCGGGCTGCCGGCCTATTCGGCGAGCGCGGGGATGAAGTCGTTTGGCGCGGGCGTGACGATGGTCTGGTTCGTCAACAAGCACTGGTTCCTGACGGTGGACGGAGCTGTGGAGCAACTCGTCGGCCGTGCACGGCGCAGCCCGATCACGCAGCAGTCGACGAACGGCGTGTTCGACATGTCGGTCAATTACCAGTTCTGAGCCTCTGAGCCGGGCTGATCCTGCCCGGGACGAAGCCGGGGGCTTGCCCGCGGTGCTGGCGCGTGCGGCGTTGTTCTTCACATTTGATATGATTCGAACCTGTACAAACGTACAGTGATCGATTCCCGTGACGCCTGCATCGCCGACGCCCCCGGCGTTTTACTACCTGACCAATTTCGAACGCGCGCTGGCCTGGCTCGGCGAGCGCTACGACGACCTGCTCGACGCGCACGAACACGCGTTTCTCGCGCAGTTCGCGCAGTTGCCGAAAGCGTCGCGCGCGCTGTTCGTGCGGATGCTGATGCGCACCGGCTCCGACTTCCGCGCGAGCAAGCTCGTGTACGACGAAATCGGCTGCACGCTCGACGCGGCCGCGCCGCTCGTCGCACTGGGCTGGGTCGATCCGGCGCCCGCGCTTACGCTCGACGAACTGTTTGCGCTGTCGACCAAGGCCGATCTGCTGAAGGTGTTCCCGTCGCTCGCCGCGCATGCAGGCGAGCGCAAGCTCGACTGGCTCGAGCGATTGCGGCCCGGGCACACCGACGCGCAGCCGCTCGACGCATGGTGCGAGCACGCGGGCGATCGCGTGCTGCGCGTGACCGTTGGCCCGCTGTGCGAGCGCCTGCGGCTGATGTTCTTCGGCAATCTGCACCAGGACTGGAGCGAGTTCGTGCTCGCCGATCTCGGCGTGTTCCAGTATGAAAGCGTGCCGATCGCGCCGTCGTCGCGCGCGTTCCAGCATCGCGACGACGTCGATGCGTATCTCGCGCTGCACGCGTGCCGCGAAGCACTCGACGCGTGGCCCGACGAGCTGCCGTTCGACGGCCTGCTGCACGCGATCGACGCGGTCGGCTGCGCGCAGCCGTGGCTGGCGACGCGCCGCGCGAAGTTGCTGTTTACGCTCGGGCAGGCCTGCGAACGGCGCGCCGACTGGAGCACCGCGCTCGACGCCTATGCGCGCAGCGCGTGGCCGGGCAGCCGGCATCGGCGCATTCGCGTGCTCGAGCGCTGCGGGCGCGACGACGACGCGCTGGCGCTGGCGCTCGACGCGCGCGGCGCGTTCGAGAGCGACGAAGAGCGCCAGCGCATCGAGCGGATGCTGCCGCGCCTGCAGCGCCGCGTCGGGCAGCCGGTCGAGCGGACGGCCGCCGTGCCGGGCGCGCCTCGCGAAACGCTCGTGCTGGCGCGCCCCGAAGCGTTCGTGAGCGTCGAATTCGCGGTGCGCGACCATCTCGCGCTGCCCGATGCGCCGGTGCATTACGTCGAGAACACGCTGATCAATTCGCTGTTCGGACTGCTGTGCTGGGAGCCCGTGTTCGCGGCCGTGCCCGGTGCGTTCTTCCACCCGTTCCAGCGCGGGCCGGCCGATCTGCACGCACCCGATTTCGCGCTGCGCCGCGGCGATGCGTTTGCCGCATGCTTTGCGCAACTCGATTCGGGCGCGTACCGCGACACGATCCGCCGCCACTACGCGACGAAGGCGGGGCTGCAGTCGCCGTTCGTATTCTGGGGCGTGCTGACTGACGAGTTGCTCGACCAGGCGCTCGCGTGCCTGCCGCCCGAGCATCTGCGGCTGTGGTTCACGCGCCTGCTTGCGGACATTCGCAGCAACCGTTCGGGGCTGCCCGACCTGGTCCGGTTCTGGCCTGGCGAGCGGCGCTACGAGCTGATCGAGGTAAAAGGGCCCGGCGACCGGCTGCAGGACAACCAGACACGCTGGCTCGCGTACTGCATCGCGCACGGGATGCCGGTGCGTGTCGTCGATGTCGAATGGGCGGCGGGTGCCGGCGTGGAGCCGGCCGAAGCGGCGGGGCTGTCGGCATGAGCTATGTCGTCGCGGTGCGGGCGATGTGCGAGTTCACCGCGCGGCGCGGCGATCTCGACCTGCGCTTCACGCCCGCGCCGACCGCGCTCGAAGGCATCGCCGGACATGGCGCAGTCACGTCGAAACGCGGCGCGCGCTACGAAACCGAAATCGCGCTGACCGGCACCTGGGGCACGCTCACGGTGCGCGGGCGCGCGGATGGCTACGACCCGGTCGCGAACCGTGTCGAGGAAATCAAGACCTACCGCGGCAGCCTCGATGCGATGCCGGCCAACCATCGCGCGCTGCACTGGGCGCAGGCGAAGGTCTATGCGCACCTCATGTGCGCCGCCCGCGGTCTCGCGGAAATCGACGTCGCGCTCGTGTATTTCGACATCGTGTCCGAACGCGAGACCGTGCTGACGGAAACGCTGAGCGCAAGCGCGCTTGCCGAGTTTTTCGCCGAGCAGTGCGCGTGCTTCGTCGGCTGGGCCGAGCGCGAGACCGCGCACCGAGCGGCGCGCGATGCGGCGCTGCGTGCGCTGACGTTTCCGCACGGACAGTTCCGCAGCGGGCAGCGCGAACTGGCCGTGTCCGTCTATCGGGCCGCGCGCGACGAACGCTGCCTGATGGCGCAGGCGCCGACCGGCATCGGCAAGACCCTCGGCACGGTGTTCCCGTTGCTGAAGGCGTGCGGCGAGGGCGAGCTCGATCGCGTGTTCTTTTTGACCGCGAAGACGCCCGGCCGCGCGCTCGCACTCGACGCGGCGGCGACGCTCGGCGCGGGCACGCCGGCGCTGCCGCTGCGCGTGCTCGAACTCGTCGCGCGCGACAAGGCGTGCGAGCATCCGGACCGCGCGTGTCACGGCGAGTCTTGCCCGCTCGCGCAAGGCTTCTACGACCGGCTGCCGGCCGCGCGCGATGCGGCGATCGGTGCAGGGCTGCTCGATCGCGGCACCGTGCGCCCGGCGGCGCTCGCGCACGACGTCTGCCCGTATTACCTCGCGCAGGAACTCGCCCGGTGGTCGGACATGGTGATCGGCGACTACAACTATTACTACGACGGCAGCGCGATGCTGCACACGCTCGCGCAGCAGAACCAGTGGCGCGTCGGCGTGCTCGTCGACGAAGCGCACAACCTGCTCGATCGCGCGCGCAAGATGTACAGCGCGTCGCTCGACCCGTTCGCGTTCGCGGCCGCGCGGGACGCGGCGCCCGCGGCGCTGCGCAAGGCGTTCGACCGGCTCGCACGGGCGTGGGGGGCGCTCAATCGCGCGCAGGCCGAGCGTTACGCCGCGTATCCTGACATCCCCGGGCCGATCGTCTCGGCGGTTCAGCACCTCGTCGCGACGATTGGCGAACATCTCGCCGACGCCCCGCGCGCGAACGACGATGCGCTGCTGCGCTTCCATTTCGATGCGATCCAGTTCGGCATGCTTGCCGACGCGTTCGACAGCGCGTCCATCTTCGACGCGACGCTGCACGGCGAACCGCTGCCGCGCCAGCCGGCGCTCGACGGCGTCGTGCCGGCCGGCCGCCGGCGACGCATCCAGTCGACGCTGTGCGTGCGCAACGTGATCCCGGCCGGGTTTCTTGCACCGCGCTACGAAGCAGCGCGCGCGACGGTGCTGTTTTCCGGCACGCTGAGCCCGTTTCATTTCTATCGCGACACGCTCGGGCTGCCGGCCGATACGGGCTGGCTCGACGTCGACGGGCCGTTCCGCGCGGAGCAGCTGACCGTGCGCGTCGCGAGCCATGTGTCGACCCGCTGGCGCGATCGCGACCGTTCGCTCGAACCGATCGCGGACCTGATCGCCGCGCAGTATGCGACGCGACCCGGCAACTACCTCGGTTTTCTCAGCAGCTTCGACTATCTGGCGCGTGTCGTCGCGCTGATGCAGGTGCGTCATCCTCACGTGCCGGTATGGGCGCAGGCGCCTGGCATGGGCGAAAGCGAGCGCGACGCGTTTCTTGCGCGTTTCGACGCGCGCGGGCGCGGCGTAGGCTTCGCGGTGCTGGGCGGCGCGTTTTCTGAAGGGGTGGATCTCGTCGGCGAGCGGCTGATCGGCGCATTCATCGCGACGCTCGGGCTGCCGCAGGTCAACGACGTCAACGAACAGATGCGGCGCGCGATGGATGCGCGTTTCGGCAACGGGTACGACTACATGTACCTTTATCCGGGGCTGCAGAAGGTCGTGCAGGCGGCCGGACGCGTGATCCGCACCGAACACGACGAGGGCGTCGTGCACCTGATCGACGATCGCTATCGACGACGGGAGGTGCGCGATCTGTTGCCGCGATGGTGGCGGATCGGGTGACGCCGTCGCACGGGCCGGACGTTGCGGGCGTGGCTACAGCACGTTGAGCATCGCCAGCGCGGTTTCCTGCAGATGCGGCAGCACGCGGCGCACGGCCGCGTCGGTCGATTCCGCACCGATGGGCATGTTCGTGCTCAGCGCGGCGACGACTTCGCCGTGGCGATTCTTCAGCGGTACCGCGATTCCGCGCACGCCGACCTGCAATTGCTGTTCGATCACCGCGAAGCCGGCGTCGCGCGCGCGGTCCACCTGTTCGAGCAGGCGCGGCTTGTTCGTGATCGTGTGCGGCGTGAACGGCGCGAGTTCGGCCTCGTCGAGCCACGCGCGCACGGCCTCGCGATCCGGATGATGCGCGAGCAGCACGACGCCGGGCGACGTCAGCGGGGCCGGCACGCGCGCGCCGAGCACGAAGCCGGTCGTCATCACGCGCGACACGCCGTTGCGGGCAATGAACACGAGTTCCCAGCCGTCGAGCACGCTCACGTACGCCGATTCGTTCAGCGATGCGCTCAGCTGCTGCAGATACGGCTGGACCGTGCGCGGCAGGCGCGCCGAATCGAAATACGACCAGCCGACCCGCAATACGCGCGGCGTGAGGCCGTACAGTTTGCCGTCGGAATGGACGTAGCCGAGCGATTCCAGCGTCAGCAGGTAGCGCCGCGCGGCCGTGCGCGTGAGACCGGTACGGGCGGCGGCCTGGGTGGGCGTCATGCGCGCGTGCTGGCTGTCGAATGCTTCAAGGATCATCAGGCCTTTTTCGAGGCCGGCGATCCAGTCG
The DNA here is from genome assembly GCF_001718795.1 of Burkholderia latens. Lineage (NCBI taxonomy): Bacteria > Pseudomonadati > Pseudomonadota > Betaproteobacteria > Burkholderiales > Burkholderiaceae > Burkholderia > Burkholderia latens. Next base: position 1,107,640 of record NZ_CP013438.1, read on the forward strand.
CGTCGGTCCAGGTCGGGCTTTTTCGTCATCGCGGGCGGGCGGTGGAGGCGCGGTGTTCGCGCGGGAATGGGCGATTGTCTGCAACCGCAAACTGCAGATGTCTTGGCGCGAGGCGGGGAAGTTTCCGGGGCTGGTCGGAAGTTCGTGCCATGTCGTGCCGCTCATCGATGAGCATGACTGCGCACGGCGGCATCGGTTGTCCTTCTACGATGCATGCATTGCGGCGACTGCTTTGCCCGAAGGGTGTAAACGCCTCCTGATTGATTGACATCGCGGACACCGCACGCAAAGCCCCGGAACGGGATGCGGCGCGACCGTCACGCGCGCCGCACCCGTGCGAGCCTTACTCGCTGCTCGTCCACTCGACGTTCGCACCGACCGAACGCAGGTTTTCGACGAAATGCGGGTGTGCGCGTCGAATGGGCAGCGCATTCATGATTTCCGAGCGGCCCTCGATGCTCGCGGCCACCATCAGCAGCGCGATCGCGACGCGGATAATGTACGGGCTCTCGACACGCGCCGGCGTCAGTTGCAGCCCGCCGAACGTGATCAGCCGGTGCGGATCGGACAGCAGCACGTGCGCGCCGAACTTCGACAGTTCGCCCGACCAGCCGAGCGCGCCGTCGTACACCTTGTTCCAGAACATCGCGCTGCCTTCCGCGCGCACGCCGAGCGCGATGAAGATCGGCAGCAGGTCGACCGGCAGGTACGGCCACGGCGCGGCTTCGACCTTGGTCAGGATGTTCTGCGTGAACGGCCGGCGCACGCGCAGCGGGCCGTCGCGTTCCGCGCGGGACCAGCCGTCGCGATGCGTGACGTTCACGCCGAACTTCGCGAACGTGCGGTCGATCAGCGGGAAATGCTCCGGCGACGAATTGCGAACCGTGATGTCGCCGCCCGTGATCGCGCCGAGCGCGAGGAACGTTGCGATCTCGTGGAAATCCTCGGCGAACCGGAATTCGCCGCCGCCGAGCTTGCCGCCGCCCGTCACGCACAGGCGCGACGTGCCGATGCCTTCGATCGCGACGCCGATCATCGCGAGGAACTTGCAGAACTCCTGCACGTGCGGCTCCGACGCCGCATTCATCAACGTCGACGTACCGCTCGCCGCGGTCGCGCACAACGCGAAGTTCTCGGTGGTCGTGACCGACGCGTAGTCGAGCCAGTGATCGTTGGCCGTCAACGGACCGTCGGCGCGGACGATCAGCGAATCGGGCGTGCGCTGGATATGCGCGCCGAAGCGCTCGAACACCTCGACGTGCGGATCGATTTCGCGCACGCCGAGCGTGCAGCCTTTCACGTCGTTCTCGAGGCGCGCGACGCCGAAGCGCGCGAGCAGCGGCGGAATCAGCATGATCGACGAGCGCATCGCTTCGGGCAGGCGATGAACGGCCGGATCGAACGTCGTGTTGCGATGGTGGAGATCGAGGATGCCGGTCGTGAAATCGACCGACACGTCGCTGCCGAGCGTGCGGAAGATGTCGAGGATCTTGCGCACGTCGGTGATGTCCGGCACGCCGACGAGGCGCAGCGGCTGATCGGTCAACAGGGTCGCGCACAGGATCGGCAGGACGGCGTTCTTGTTCGCGGACGGCTTGATGTCCCCGCGCAGCGGGGTGCCGCCGTGGACGATGAGATTCGACATGATATGGGGGCGTATCGGTGACTGACGTAGGCCCATATGATGCCATTGGTCGGCGGGCGGCGTGGAATGTTCAGAACGGAAAAAGGGCTTCTGCACGCACGATTGACGGTGTTTGACGTTGGGCGACGCGACTCGCCGCGACCCCGCCCGTTGCCGAAACGGCCGGCCGCGCATCGGGCCGGCCATGCAGTCACGCGATCACCGCGCGGCGCGCATCCGCGCGGCAACGACCAGCGAGATCAGGCAGCCCACCGCGAGATAACCGGCGACGAGGTGCCATGAACCGCCGCCCACGCTGACGAGCGCCACTGCGATGAACGGCGTGAATCCGCCGCCGACCACGCTCGCGAACTGATAGCCGACGCCCGCACCGCTGTAGCGGTATTCGGCTCCGAACAGCTCGGTGAAAAGCGGCTGCTGAACGCTCACGACCATGTCGTGTGCTGCATTGGCCAGCAGGATCGAGAACAGCACGATCCACGCGATCGAGCGCGACTCCAGCGCGACGAAGAACGGCACCGCCGAAACGAGACCGATCAGCGCGCCGATCAGGTAGATGCGGCGCAGACCGAAACGGTCGGCGAGCCATGCAAAGCACGGGATCGTCACGCAGCTGATCGCGCCGACCAGCAGGCCGATGTTCAGGAACAGGTCGCGCGACAGGCCGAGGTTCGACGTCGAATAGCTGAGCGCGAACGCGGTAACGATATACATCGTGAACAGCTCGGCGAGCCGCAGCGCGACGATCAGCAGGAACGCCTTCGGATGGCGCGTCAGCGCCTCGAGCACCGGCAGGCGCAGCTTGCGGTTGCCGTGCTCGACCTTCTCGACGAACTCCTGCGATTCGTCCATGCTGTTGCGCACCCACAACCCGATCAGCACCAGCACGATGCTGAACACGAACGGCAGGCGCCAGCCCCACGACTTGAACGCGGCGTCGCCGAGCGTATGGCTCAGGATCGACACGATCCCCGTGGCCAGCACGAGCCCGACACCGTAACCGACCTGCACGCCGCTGCTGTAGAACGCCTTCTTCTGCTTCGGGGCGCTCTCGACGGCCATCAGCGCCGCGCCGCCCCATTCGCCGCCGACCGCAAAGCCCTGGATCGCGCGCATCAGCACCAGCAACACGGGCGCCCACCAGCCGATCGTCGCGAAGCTCGGCAACAGGCCGATCGCGACGGTCGACAGCCCCATCAGCATCACCGTCAGCACGAGCATCCGCTTGCGGCCGAGCCGGTCGCCGTAATGGCCGAACACGATGCCGCCGAGCGGACGGAACAGGAATCCGACGCCGAAGGTCGCGAACGCCGCGAGCGTGCCCATCGTCGGGCTGACCTTCGGGAAAAACTCGGAATTGAACACGAGCGCGGCGACGATCCCGTACAACAGGAAGTCGTACCAGTCGACGACTGCGCCGACGAAACTGCCGATTGCGGCCTTGCGGGCCTGGCTGCGCGCGCGGGTACTCGCGGCCGCATCAAGGGTATCGAAGGTGGGGGTCATGAAGGCGTCTCCTGGCACCGCGCATCGTGGAATCGCGGCGGCGCCGCGTCCGATGCTGCATTGAAGTCGAAGGGTGAACGGAGAATAGGGCGCGCGCTGCATCCCGGCAATTGGCCGATCCGCCAAAGTGCGCGATTATCGTTCGATTGTGTGCGATTATCGAACGGTTTCCGGGTTTGCACTAGGCCAGGCACCCATCCCCCGTTCGGCCAGGGTGTGCCGTCCTGAACGATCTGGTTAAAATCTGGACCATCGAAACCTCGCCCGGATCGGGTGGTTGTCCGGCCGTCACATCGGCCGGGCGTGCCGCACGCGCCGGGCGTCATCCCCATCGACAGCATGTCCCCGGAGACTGGAATGCCCGGCACTTCCCACCCTTTGTCCAGCGATACGCCGCCCGTTGCCGATCCGGCCGCCAATCCGCTCGGGATGGCGGGGCTCGAATTCGTCGAATTCGCAGCACCGGTGCCGGACGCGCTCGCGCAACGCTTCGAGCAACTCGGGTTCAAGGCGGTCGCGCGCCACGTCAGCAAGAACGTCACGCTGTACCGGCAAGGGCAGATGCAGTTCCTGATCAATGCCGAGCCCGATTCGTTCGCTGCGCGCTACGCGGAGGAGTATGGAATGGGGGTCTGCGCGATCGGGCTGCGGGTGGCCAGCGCGCGGCGGGCTTTCGAGCGCGCAATCGACCTCGGCGAATGGGCGTTCGAGGGCGAGCGCATCGGGGTCGGCGAGCTGAAGATCCCCGCGATTCAGGGAATCGGCGATTCGCACCTCTATTTCGTCGACCGCTGGCGCGGGCGGGACGGCCAGCGCGGCGGTGTCGGCGACATCTCGATTTTCGACATCGATTTCCGGCCGATCGACATCGCGACCGCGCATGCCGATCTCGACTGCGCGGGCACGGGCCTGCAGCAGGTCGACCACTTCACGCAGACGGTCGGCGCGGGGCGCATGCGCGAGTGGCTCGACTTCTACCACGATCTGTTGCACTTCCGCGAAATCCATGAGATCGACGCGCACTGGCATGTGTCGGAAGAATCGCGCGTGATGGTGTCGCCATGCGGCGCGGTGCGGATCCCGGTGTATGAGGAGGGTACGCGCCGCACCGAGCTGATGCACGCGTATTTGCCGGACCATCCGGGCGAAGGTGTCCAGCACGTCGCGCTGGCGACCGACGACATTCTTGCGAGCGTCGACGCGCTGCGTGCGAACGGCGTCGAGTTCATCGAGCCGCCGGCGCGCTATTACGACGAAGTCGATGCGCGATTGCCGGGGCATGGCGTCGATCTCGATGCGCTGCGCCGCCGTGCGGTGCTGGTCGACGGCGAGGTGGGCAGCGACGGCGTGGCGCGGCTGTTTTTCCAGACGTTCGTCAAACGGAGGCCCGGCGAAATTTTCTTCGAGATCGTGCAGCGGCAGGGGCATCACGGATTCGGGGAAGGCAACCTCGCGGCGCTTGCTCGCGCGCGCGACGCCGGTTGACGTACAACGGCCACGGCAGCGCCGGCGTCCGCGCCCCGTGCCGCAGCGGCGGAATCGGACACGGCGTCTGCGCTGCATGGAGGACGTGCCGCCCGGGCCGCGGCCGCGAGGGTGCCGCCTAATCGGCCGCTGCCAGCTTGCGCGCGTGGCGGCGCATCCCGTCGAAGATCGCATCGGCTACGTCCATCGGGAAGTCCGGCGGAATGCGCGCCCCCACATCCTGAATTACCGGTTCCGTGCGTGCTGCCACGCCGGCCATCGCCGCGCGGACGTCATCCTCGGTCAGGCCGACACGCGCGCCCTGCGCGATCCAGTGGCGCGGCTGGATGTCGGCGATCACGTAATGGCGATTCTTGCCGCACACGGCCATCGCGAGCCTCGCACGCCGCGGCGACAGCTGATTGCGCCGCGTGCCGATGATCGGATGCGCGGACAGCACGTCGTACAGCGGCGTGCTGCGATACGTGTTGCCCGGCAGATGCGCGATGCTGAAATTCTTCGCGTGGCCGTCGATTGCCGCGAGCACCCAGAACACGAGCTGCGTGACGAAGAAGTTCATGCGGTCTTGCGCGGCCTCGGCGGAATTCGCGAGGATGCCCATGATCGCCGCGATGCCCGGGCCGCCGTCGGATTCGTATTTCGCGGCGGACGGCGTGCCGGTCGCCTGGCACATGTCCTCCTGCGGAAGCCGGAGAATCCACGTGCCGTCCCGCGACGGCCGGCGATCGAAGCGCTCGACGATCAGCGCCTTCTGGTCGTCGAAGCGGCCGATGTCGCAAGCGGCGACGGGCAGGCCATAGCCGGCGACGATCTTCGAACACAGCCATTCGTTCTCGACCGACGTACGCATGTCCGCCTGCATGTTACCGACGCGCCCCAGCGGCAGCTTGAAGATATGCGTGGTCGGCGTGCTGCCGGACGGCAGCAGCCAGCGGTTGCCGTCACGCAGCAGCGCGGTCTTTTCCTGCGCGCCGGCGATCGACAGGCGGAGCTCGCCTTCGTGCTCCGGGTGGCCGGGCAGCGGCGCGGCGGTCGCTTGGCGTAGCACGTCGGCGACGGCTGCGTCGTCGAGCACGGTGCCGTCGATCGACTGCAGGTCGACCGGTGCGTCATCGGGCGGCAACAGTTGCAGCGCGCCGACGCAATCGCGGCCGATCGACGCGAGCAACTCGAACGGTGCGATCGACCCGAGCCGGTAGCGCTGTGCGATGCGACGACGAATCGGCTGACTATCCGGCAGCAGGTTGTCGAAATAGTCGGCGACGATCGCGCCTTGATGCGGCTGGTTGCCGGGCGTAAACGGCAACGACAACGACAGCGGACGTCCCTGCGGATCGTCGACCCAAGCCGGCAGGTAGACGAGGCGCTCCACGCCGCGCCGGACTTCCCAATAACCGACCGCGATGCCGTTCATCCACAGGTCGAGCCGGTCGTGACGAGGGCGGCGGGCCATCGTCACCAGTCCTCCCGCTTAATGTCGCGATGCTTTCGTGGCGCGGCGGCGGCGCGCTTGCGCGCTACGCTGGATGGGCCGTTCACGGCGGCTGGCGCGCGAGCCGGTGTATCGGGCGTATCGGACGAACGCCGGCGCGCGGCCGCAACGCGTTTGCGCGGGGGCGCGGGCGCCAGATCGGGCGGCAACACGACGTCCGGCGTACCGGGCTCGAGTGTCAAGCGAACACCGAGTACGTTCAGCACCCTGAAGAACCGGTCGATGCTGACCGCGGACGGATTCGCTTCGAGCTGCGCATACGACTGCTGCGTCACGCCGAGGCGGGCGGCGAGCTGCGCCTGCGTAAGTCCCGCCGACTTCCGAAAGCCGACGAGGATCGGACGCAGCTGGCTCAAGGTCTGGACAGGGAATCCCATGGGCTCTCTCCGCGAGATGACAGGCGGTCGCTTGTATTTTAAAAATACAGTCTATGGCATGTATTGTGAAAATACAAACCAAAGGCTGTACATCACAAAAACAAAAGATAGCCTGTCAGGGCGGGGCGAGCGATCAATGGATGGCTACGCGTCGCATCACGCGATATCGATCAAAAGCCTGCTGGTCCGTCCGTCGGGACCTCGGTGCGGCAGCACGACCATGCATCTGTTGCGGAAGCAAAAAGGAGCAGCAAGCAGCGGCGCGCCTCGCTCGCCTGATGCGCAGCAGATGAACGAAGCGGGCCGTTTCCAGCGAGCACGCGGATCGATTCTGCGCACTTCATCGGTCGTCACAACCCGCGGCGAACGACTCGCCCGCGCCGACCACCTCGACGCGGAAAGCAATGCGAACGCCGATGAGCGCCGGTGGTTAAGTCGCAAGGACACCTGACACTGCACGCACCAATTCAAACTCGACATTATATAAATAATGTCAAAACATACGGGTGCATTAGTTGGAAATTTAACGGTTTACGTTATATTATTAACAAAATTTTCCTCCTGCAATCCGCCATGCCCGACACGTCCGCAGACGAACACCGCCTAACTGCCGAAATCGAACGCCTGAAGGCCGAGTTCCCGAAAACGCGCGAGCTGTACCGCGAGGTATGCGCACTGATGTTTTTCCGTTTCGGCATCACGCCGACCGCGAACCGCCTCTATCAACTCGTGCGCAAAGGCAGCATGAGCACGCCGACGGCAGTGCTCGGCGAGTTTTGGGCCGAATTGCGGGAAAAGAGCCGCGTTCGCATCGAGCATCCGGACTTGCCCGCCGATCTGCAGGCGACGGCGGGCGAACTGGTCGCGGCGTTGTGGAATCGCTCGAGCGCGGAAGCGGCCGCCGCGCTCGATGCATTGCGCGCCGAAGTGGAGGCCGAGCGTGCGGCGGCGAAAGCCGAGGTCGCCGCGGTGCAAAAGGATCTGTCCCGCACCGAAACCGCGCTGGAGCAACGCACGGCGGCATTGCTGTCGGCGCAGGTGCGCATCCATGAGCTCGAACAGGCGAGGGCCGCCGACGAAGCCTCGCGCCGCGCCCTGCAAGCCGAAATCGACCGGCTGAAGTCCGACAACGACGCCGCCGATCGCGCACTGGCGCAGGCGCGCGCCGATTTCACGTCGCAGCTCGATCGCTTGCGCGGCGACGCAAGCCGCGCCGAGGACCGCCTGCGCGCGTCGGAGAAACGCGCACTTCAGGAGATCGATCGCGAGCGGGTCGCCGCCGCCCGGCTGCAAAAGGAGCTCGACGCAGCCGCCGCGCGCGCCGAACAGCGCGACATCCAGCACAGGAGGGATCTCGCGACGTTGCAGGCGCAACTGGTTGACACGCAACATCGATGCGGGATGCTCGAAGGTCAACTCGACGGCGCCCGCGCGACCAATGCCGCATACGTCGCCGAGCTCGGCGCATTGCGTGCGGAGCGAGCCGAACGGGTCGAACGAGCCACGCGAGGGCAGGTGCGCAGGACCGTGGGCCGCGCGGTTGGCAGCGCTCCGCGCCCACCGAAGCCGGCCGCACGCAAACGCGCCGCCAAACTCGCATGACGCGGGCTTCGCGGAACCGCAACAACGCCGTCTTGACGCGCCGCGATTCGGGTAAAGTGCCGCTCAATTCCCCGGCTCGACCTTACTAGACGACCGGTCTAATCGTTGCTAACATACGCCATCATGAATGCATCTTCAGGCGCGGAAGTCCGCCAGCACATTCTGAATATCGCGAAGCCGATCATGCTCCACAAGGGGTTTTCGGCGGTCGGGCTGAACGAGATTCTCGCAGCGGCGGGCATCCCGAAGGGCTCGTTCTACCATTACTTCGGCTCGAAAGAGGCGTTCGGCGAGGCGCTGCTCCAATCGTATTTCGACGGCTATCTCGAGCATCTCGACAACCTGCTGAAGCACCACGCCGGCACGGGCGCGCAGCGCTTGATGACGTACTGGAGCAACTGGCTGTACACGCAATGCGCGGACGACCCCGAAGGCAAGTGTCTCGTGGTCAAGCTCGGCGCGGAAGTGTCCGATCTGTCCGAGGCGATGCGTGCGGTCTTGCGGCGCGGCACCAGCCAGATCGTCGAGCGGCTCGCGAGCGGCATCCAGGCCGGGCTGGCCGACGGTTCGCTGAGCGGCGTCGACGATCCAGCGCATACGGCCGCGATCCTGTACGAGCTGTGGCTCGGTGCGACGCTCCTGGAGAAGATTCACCGTAACCGCAAACCGCTCGAACGGGCCATGCGCGAAACGCGGCAGATGCTGAATCTGCCGCCCGTCGCGGATGACGGCGAGCACGCGTAATTCGGGCGCGCTTTGCGCGCCTTGTTTTTCCGCGAACACTAGACGACTGGTCTACTTACGGGAAAACAAAATGCCTGACCGTATCGTCGCGATCCAACCGGCTGGCCTGCTGTCCGCATAGCCTCCCGGCACAACCGCGCGCGATGCGCACACGATTGTCCAACGTTGATCCGTTCGTGCCCGTTGCACGTCCATTCCTGTTGACGGAGGTCCCATGCCGCAAAGCAAGACAACAAACCGCAGAATCGTCCTGAATTCGCGCCCCGCAGGCGCGCCCACCCCGAACGATTTCCGCACCGAGACCGGCGACGTGCCGGTGCCCGGCCCCGGCCAGGTGCTGCTGCGCACGGTGTGGCTGTCGCTCGATCCGTACATGCGCGGCCGGATGAGCGACGCGCCGTCGTATGCGCCGCCGGTCGAACTCGGCGACGTGATGGTCGGCGGCACCGTCAGCCGCGTCGTCGCGTCTAATCTGCCCGCGTATCGGGAAGGCGACCTGGTCGTCGCGGGCGGCGGCTGGCAGGACTATTCGCTGTCCGACGGCAGCGATCTGATTCCGCTCGGCGGCGACTTCGCGCATCCGTCGTATGCGCTCGGCGTGCTGGGCATGCCCGGATTCACCGCATACACCGGGCTGCTGAAAATCGGCGAGCCGAAGCCGGGCGAAACCGTGGTCGTGGCCGCCGCGAGCGGGGCGGTCGGCGCGGTCGTCGGGCAGATCGCGAAGCTGAAGGGTTGCCGCGTGGTCGGCATCGCGGGCGGCGCCGACAAGGTCGCGTACGTGAAGGACACGCTCGGCTTCGACGCGTGCATCGATCACCGCGATCCGCAGTTCGCGGCCAAGCTGAAGGAGGCCTGTCCGAACGGCATCGACGTCTATTTCGAGAACGTCGGCGGCGCCGTGTTCGATGCCGTGTGGCCGCTGCTCAACGACCATGCGCGCGTGCCCGTATGCGGAATCATCGCGCATTACAACGACGCGGCTTACGACGACAAAGCGGTGTCGACCGGCCGCGACCGCGTGCCCGCGCTGATGGGCACGATTTTGCGCAAACGCATCCGGATGCAGGGTTTCATCATCCTCGATCACTATGCGACGGACTATGCGTCGTTCCTGAAGGAAATGAGCGAGTGGGTCGCGCAGGGGAAGGTAAAGACGCGCGAGGATGTGATCCCCGATCTCGCCGACGCGCCGAATGCGCTGATCGGCTTGCTCGCCGGCAGGAATTTCGGCAAGGTCGTCGTGCGTGTCGGACCGGATGAACTGGCCTGACGCGATCCGTTCCATTCCATTCTTTTCCGTTCATTTTCCGGTCATTTGCACGTTGGCGTCGCGCGACGCCGGCTTGTGGCATGCTCGGTTCCGTTTCCTCAAGGAGCGAAAACATGGCGCTTTACGTAATGGCCTCGGTGTTCCCGAAGCCCGAACACGCGCAGGCCGTCGAGGCTGAGTTGCGCAGCATGGTCGCGGCCACCCGCGCAGAACCCGGCAACCGCCGCTACGACCTGTTCCGCGAGCAGGACGGTTCGCCTGCGCTGCACCTGTTCGAGGTATACGACGACCAGGCCGCATTCGACGCACATCTCGCGAGCCCGCACTTCACCGCGTTTCGCAGCAAGTCGGCCGACTGGTTCTCGGCGCCGCCCGTGATCAAGGTGCTGTCGGGCATCGATGCGGCCGAATAAGCCGCAGTGACGCATTCCCGTCGCGGCCCGCGTCCACGCGGGCCGCGCTTCAGCCGCTGCGTTGCGCAACGGCGATGAACGATCCGGCGCCCCGGTCGCGCCGATTCCCCAATACACCGGCCCCCGGAGGCTGAATGGTCACCCTCAATATCAACGGCGAGAACCACACGGTCGACGCCCCCGACGACATGCCCCTGTTGTGGGCGCTGCGCGACGTCGTCGGCCTGACCGGCACGAAATTCGGCTGCGGTATCGCGCAATGCGGCGCGTGCACCGTCCATCTCGACGGCGTTGCCGCGCGCTCGTGCGTGCTGCCGGTCGCGGCGGTCGCCGGCCGCAAGATCACGACGATCGAAGCCGTCGGCGCGACGCCGGCCGGGCAGAAAGTCCAGGACGCGTGGCGCGAGCTCGACGTCGTCCAGTGCGGTTACTGCCAGTCCGGCCAGGTGATGGCGGCTACCGCGCTGATCGCATCGAACCCGAACCCGAGCGACGCCGACATCGACGCGGCAATGGCCGGCAACATCTGCCGTTGCGGGACGTACAACCGAATTCGTGCGGCGATCAAGCACGCCGCGAAGGGGAGCTGACATGTCGCGAGGACTGATCGAAGCCGGTCGGGCCGGCGCGGGCGTGTCGCGCCGTTCGTTTATCAAGCTGGGCATGTCGCTCGGCGCGGCCGTCGGCGGCGGCCTGCTGCTCGGTTTCAGCATGCCGGCCGCGGGTGACGATGCGCGGCGCTCGGTGATTGGAGGCGACGCAGCCGAACCGGCACCGCCGGGCGTTTTCGCACCGAACGCGTTCGTGCAGATCGACCGCAGCGGCAAGGTCACGCTGGTGATGCCGAAGGTCGAGATGGGGCAGGGCGTCTACACCGCGCTGCCGATGCTGATCGCCGAGGAACTCGAGGTGCCGCTGTCGAACGTGACGCTCGACCATGCGCCGCCGAACGAGAAGCTGTTCCTCGATCCGCTGCTCGGCGGCCAGCTTACGGGCGGCTCGACGTCGGTGCGCTACGCATGGGAACCGCTGCGCCGCGCGGGCGCCACCGCACGCACGCGGCTCGTTTCGGCCGCCGCGAAGCAATGGAACGTCGATCCGGCCACGTGCCGCGCCGAAAACGGCGAAGTGCAGCATCCGCCGAGCGGCCGGCGCGCAGCGTACGGGCAGCTCGCGGACGCCGCGGCGAAACTGCCGGTGCCGAAGGACGTCGCGTTGAAGAAACCGGAAGATTTCAAGCTGATCGGCAAGCCGGTGAAGCGGCTCGATTCGCCGGAGAAGGTCGACGGCACCGCGCAGTTCGGGCTCGACGTGCGTGTGCCCGGCATGGTGTATGCGGTGATCGTCAATAGCCCGGTGTTCGGCGGCACGGTCGCGAGCGTCGACGACACGGCCACGAAGAAGATTCCGGGCGTGCGCCAGGTAGTGCGCGTCGACAACGCGGTCGCGGTGGTCGGCGATCACACGTGGGCCGCGAAGCGCGGCGCGTCGGCGCTCGTCGTCAAGTGGAACGAAGGCGCGGGCGCGAAGGTGTCGACGAAGGATCTTTTCGCGGATCTCGCCCATGCAGCGGCAAACGGCAACGGTGCGGTCGCCCGCAAGGAGGGCGACGTCGGCAACGCGTTCGCGAAAGCGAAGACGCGTGTCGACGCGGTCTATGAACAGCCGTTGCTCGCGCACGCGACGATGGAGCCGGTGAACTGCACGGTACACGTACGCGGCGACGCGTGCGAGATCTGGGTCGGCACGCAGGTGCCGACGCGCGCACGCGACACCGCACAGCAGCTGACCGGGCTGTCGCCCGACAAGATCGTCATACACAATCACCTGCTCGGCGGCGGCTTCGGCCGGCGGCTCGAAACCGACATGATCGGCCAGGCGGTGAAGGTCGCCAAACAGGTCAACGCACCGGTGAAAGTGATCTGGACGCGCGAGGAAGACGTCCAGCACGACATGTACCGGCCGTGCTACTACGACAAGATCTCGGCCGGTCTCGACGCGAACGGCAAGCCCATCGCGTGGCAGCACCGGATCGTCGGCTCGTCGATCCTCGCGCGCTTCGCGCCGCCCGCGGTCAGGGACGGTGTCGATCCCGACGCGGTGGAAGTCGCGGCCGAACTGCCGTACGACCTGCCGAACCAGCTCGTCGACTACGTGCGCCAGGAGCCGCGCCACGTGCCGACCGCATTTTGGCGCGGCGTCGGGCCGACGCGCAGCACGTTCGTCGTCGAGAGCTTCATCGACGAGCTTGCCGCGCAAGCCAAGACCGACCCGGTGCAATATCGCCGAGCACTGCTCGACAAGACGCCGCGCGCCCGCAATGTGCTCGACGTCGCGACCCGGGCGGCCGGCTGGGGCGCGGCGTTGCCGAAGGGGCAAGGGCGCGGCGTATCGGTGATGCATGCGTTCGGCAGCTTTTTCTCGATCGTGATCGACGTCGCCGTGGAAGACGGCGAAGTGCAGGTCAAGCGCGCCGTGTGCGCGGTCGACTGCGGGATGGTCGTGAACCCGAGCACGATCGAGGCGCAGGTGCAGGGCGGCATCATCTTCGGGATTACCGGTGCGTTGTACGGCGAGATCACGATCGAGGACGGCCGCGTCGTTCAGAGCAACTTCACGGATTACCGTGTGATGCGCATCAACGAGACGCCGCCGATCGAGGTTCATCTCGTCAAAAGCGCCGAGGCGCCGGGCGGAATCGGCGAACCGGGCACCGCCGCGACCGCCGCGGCATTGTCGAACGCGATCTTCGCGGCGACCGGCAAGCGGCTGCGCAAGCTGCCGGTCGGCAGCCAGTTGAAGACGGCTTGAGGGGAGGGACGAACCATGCGAAACGTCACCCAGAATCGTCCGATCCGCGTGAATCGCGCAGCTCGCACGCTCGGCCGATCGCTGCTCGCGCTGTTCGCACTGATGACCGCGACGGGAAGCCAAGCCGCGCAAACGGCGCCGCCCGACAGCGCGCTGGTTGCACGCGGCGCGTATCTCGCGAAGGCCGGCGACTGCGTCGCGTGCCACACCGCGCCGCGCGGCACGCCGTTCGCCGGCGGCCTGAAGATGGTCACGCCTATGGGCGCGATCTACACGACGAACATCACGCCCGACCCCGAAACGGGCATCGGCGGCTATACCGAAGCGGAGTTTGCCGGCGCGCTGCGCAAGGGCGTCGCGAAGGACGGGCACAACCTCTATCCGGCGATGCCGTATCCGTCGTACGCGAAGCTGAAGGACGACGACGTGAAGGCGTTGTATGCGTACTTCATGCACGGCGTCGAGCCGGTGAAGCAGGCGAACCGTCCGTCCGACATCCCGTGGCCGCTCAACATGCGCTGGCCGCTGGCGCTGTGGAACGCGGTGTTCCTCGACACGACGCCGTATGCCGACAAGCCGGGGAAGGACGCGGCGTGGAACCGCGGCGCGTACCTCGTGCAAGGGCTCGGGCATTGCGGGTCGTGCCATACGCCGCGTGGCGTCGGCTTCCAGGAAAAGGCGCTGGATGAAGGCGGTGCGGCGTTCCTGTCGGGGGCTGCGATCGACAACTGGTTCGCGTCGAACCTGACCGGCGAGCACAACACCGGGCTCGGCCGCTGGAACGAGGCCGACGTCGCGCAGTTCCTGAAGACCGGCGCGAACCGGCACGCGACCGCGTTCGGCTCGATGGTGAGCGTGATCAATCACAGCACGCAGGAGCTGACCGACGACGATCTGGCGGCGATCTCGCGCTACCTGAAATCGCTGCCGGCGGCGGGCGGCACCGGTGCGCCGCCGTATCGTTACGACCCGAAGGCGACGCAGGTCGCGCTGGGCCGGCCGGCGAACGATCCGGGCGCAAAGGTGTATAACGCTTACTGCCTGCATTGCCATGGCGTCGACGGGCGCGGCTACGCGCCGCTGCTCGCGCCGCTCGCCGGCAATCCGAACGTGCTCGAGGCCGATGCATCGTCGCTGATCAACGTGACGCTGAACGGCAGCGACACACTCGTGATCGGCGGCGTGCCGTCCGCATATCCGATGCCGGCGTTCGCGAACGAGCTGAACGATCGGCAAATCGCCGACGTGCTGACGTTCATGCGTGCCGGCTGGAACAACGGCGCGCCGGCCGTGCAGGCGGCGGACGTCGCGAAACTGCGCAAGGCGACGGCAGCCGCGCGTTGAGCGCGGCCCGCCGCTGCGCTTGACGACGGGCACGCGGCGTGCGTGCCCGTGCGCGCACGTTGCCGGGTGCAACGCGCGCGACAATGCAGCTTTTTCTGTCAACCTGTGTGCGGCCTTGGTGGCCGCGCGCGTTTTATCGACGCAAGTAGGGGTGTCTGGATGGCTAACGTGACTTATACGGATACGCAATTGCTGATCGACGGCGAGTGGGTCGACGCCGCGAGCGGCAAGACGATCGACGTCGTGAATCCGGCAACGGGCAAGGTGATCGGCAAGGTCGCCCACGCGGGTATCGCCGATCTCGATCGCGCGCTGGCCGCGGCGCAGCGCGGTTTCGAAGCATGGCGCAAGGTGCCGGCGCACGAGCGCGCGGCGACGATGCGCAAGGCCGCCGCGCTGGTGCGCGAACGCGCCGACACCATCGCGCAGTTGATGACGCAGGAGCAGGGCAAGCCGCTGACGGAAGCGCGTGTCGAAGTGCTGTCGGCCGCCGACATCATCGAATGGTTCGCGGACGAGGGCCGTCGCGTGTACGGCCGGATCGTGCCGCCGCGCAATCTCGGCGCGCAGCAAACGGTCGTGAAGGAGCCGGTCGGCCCGGTCGCGGCATTCACGCCGTGGAATTTTCCGGTCAACCAGGTGGTGCGCAAGTTGAGCGCCGCGCTCGCGACCGGTTGCTCGTTCCTCGTGAAAGCGCCCGAGGAAACGCCGGCGTCACCGGCCGCGCTGCTGCGCGCGTTCGTCGATGCGGGCGTGCCGGCCGGTGTGATCGGCCTCGTGTACGGCGATCCGGCTGAAATTTCGTCGTACCTGATTCCGCATCCGGTGATCCGCAAGGTGACGTTCACGGGTTCGACGCCGGTCGGCAAGCAATTGGCCGCGCTCGCGGGCCAGCACATGAAGCGCGCGACAATGGAACTCGGCGGCCACGCGCCGGTGATCGTCGCGGAGGATGCGGACGTCGCGCTGGCCGTGAAGGCCGCCGGTGGCGCAAAGTTTCGCAACGCGGGCCAGGTGTGCATTTCGCCCACGCGTTTCCTCGTGCACAACAGCATCCGCGACGAGTTCACGCGCGCGCTGGTCCAGCACGCGCAGGGGCTGAAGGTTGGCAACGGGCTCGAGGAAGGCACGACGCTCGGCGCGCTCGCGAATCCGCGCCGGTTGACCGCGATGGCATCGGTCGTCGACAACGCGCGCAAGGTCGGCGCAAGCATCGAGACCGGCGGCGAACGGATCGGTTCGGAAGGCAACTTCTTCGCGCCGACCGTAATCGCGAACGTGCCGCTGGAAGCGGATGTGTTCAACAACGAGCCGTTCGGGCCGGTCGCGGCGATCCGCGGATTCGACAAGCTCGAGGACGCGATCGCGGAAGCGAACCGTCTGCCGTTCGGGCTGGCGGGCTACGCGTTCACGCGCTCGTTCGCGAACGTGCACCTGCTGACGCAGCGACTCGAAGTCGGGATGCTGTGGATCAACCAGCCGGCAACCCCGTGGCCGGAAATGCCGTTCGGCGGCGTGAAGGATTCCGGCTATGGTTCGGAAGGCGGGCCGGAAGCACTGGAGCCGTATCTCGTCACGAAGTCGGTGACGGTGATGGCCGTGTGACGGGCGCGGCGTGAGTGGGGGCGCGCCCGGCGATGCGGCGCGTCTTCGCGAGCGAGGCAAGGCGAATGGAGGCGTCGCACGATGTCCATCGCGCGCTTCCTTTGCCGCGCCGCCTCATTTTTCGCCCGATGAACTCGCCGAAGCCCCGCAAACGAGAATGAAGCCATGACCAACTCAAGAACGCCGGTCGCCGGGCTTTCGGCCCTCCCATTTATTTGACATAACGTGAAGAATTGTTCCGCTGCCTGTCATGCTGGACGCGGCTTGCGCGGGTGAGGGCGTCACAAAATTTGTGACAATGCTGAGGAGTAGCGCCGCGCTAATACCCGCTATCCTCGGTGAAAAAACCTCCCAAAGTGAACGTTGTCCCAGCCGCTCCGCGCGGTCGGCGTCGGCTGCCATGATGATGGGTAGCGGATTGTCAAGTTCTAAGGCTAGCGCGACCTGTAAG
Source organism: Burkholderia latens (assembly GCF_001718795.1). NCBI lineage: Bacteria > Pseudomonadati > Pseudomonadota > Betaproteobacteria > Burkholderiales > Burkholderiaceae > Burkholderia > Burkholderia latens. The sequence goes on from NZ_CP013438.1 coordinate 1,124,388, forward strand.
CATGTCTCGTTTTCCATTACGCGCTTTCCAGTGCGGTACTGACTCATACGACTGGATGGCCAGCCCATCGATTTCGCCAGAGCGAGGTCGTTTTTCAGTCCGCGTTTTTCAATGAGCTGATCGAGATATTTCACGCTTCGCATAATTTCCTCTTGACTTTCTCACGATCCGTGAGAATACTCACGGTTGTGAGAATTCACATTGCGTGAGAATTCTCCGCAGTCTAGCAGGTTCGACAGAAAGGTAAACCGGCGCCTGCCCGCTGGTGACGAAGAGATGGAACCCCTCATGGCGAAGTGCCCCCGTGATTTTGTAACGCCTGACCTGTTCGATGGCCGGGTGCGCTTGCCGGCCCGGTCGGCGGCGTCGGAGATTCGTCGGGCGGATTTCACCAACGTCCCGGCTGAGGTGGTGGAGGAGTTGTGCGCGTGGTGCGGTGTTGACCGTGCGGGCGGTTGCGGTGCCTGTAGCGATCTGAAGTATGTAGAGCGTTAAATCTGTCGGGTTGCCCGACGACCAACTAAGCGAATCGACTACACGTAGTAGTCCTAACTTGGAGTGAACAAGATGGCTAGCGAAAAAATCCGTGTGTTGAAGATCGATAACGAAAAGATCACGAGCAAGAAAACCGGACAGGTGCGCGACATGCGTGTGTTGCATTGCTTCGTTGAATCGAGCTACGAGGACCCGGAGTCCGGCGAGCTGATTGACGGCTCGTTCGTTGCGAAAACGACGTTGTTCGATGACAAGGTTCAGGTGGTTGCGGGTGAGGAATATCTCGTTTCGTACCGGCTTGGTGAGGGGTACGGGCAGGATGCAGGCCGGATGGTGCCGCGCATCGTGTCGTGGATGCCTGCGAACAAGCCCAAGCCGGTAGCTAAGCCGGGGGCCGGTGTTGCGGCATCTGCGCCGTGAGTACCGGTATCGATGTGGCGGCATGCGTGAGCGGGGCGTCTGCCGTTTCGGTGTCGACGGGCGGTCAGGCGGTGGCATGTACGGCGAGCGATGGAACGGCGGGCACGGTGTCGGTGCTGCATCTGGCGCTTGTCGATAGCTCGGGTGACGCGTCGCCGTTTGATTACACGCAGGCGTTTGGCTTCTGGAGTCTGGCTTTTACGTCGGTGCTGGTGCTGTATTTCGCGAGTCAAGGGATTGGGACGGTCGTCAATGCGATTCGGCGGCTGTGACATGCGTACCGGGCGCTTCCCGGTTTTCGAAGCTAAGGGGTGAGATATGTTCAAAGGTGTGAATTCGGTTGTTCGTCGTTGCGCGGTCGCGGTGGTCGGAGTCTCCGGGGCGGTGGCAGCGCCGATGACGTTTGCAGCCGGGACGGGGCCCGATTACACGGCTCTGACGGGTGGTATCGACTACACGTCGACGATTGCTGCGGTGATGGCGATTGCGGCGCTGTCCGGCGGTCTGTGGCTGGCGGTCCGTGGCGCAAAGATCGTGCTGAGCATGGTGCGGGGAGCGTAAGGCGCGGTGTTGTGTTGGTGATCAAGGCGGGCTAACGCTCGCCTTTTTCGTTGTTCGTTGCAGGGGGCCTCAACGTGATCGATACAAATAACGCGTGGTATCTGCTGATGTTCGCTTGGGGCCTGCTGTGTGCTTGGGCAGTTGTCCAGGGGATGAGGGGGTGACATGTCGCTGCGTCATGTTCTGGTTCTGTGTGCGTTGTTGGTTGCTAACGCCGCGCATTCGCAACAGCTTCCGCCTGCGACGGCGTCGCTGAACAAGGTGATTGCGGCGACGGTCGAGAAAAAGGCCGCGCAAATGGGCTATACGTCGCTCAGTCAGGTGGTTGAGGCGACCGAGGAAGCAATGGGGAGAATGGCCGCGCGGGCGGCGGCAACGGAGGGCGCGGCGGCATCATGGCTTGCCATTCCTGCTGCAATGGCGGCGGTCGCTGCTGCGACCATGGCCTTTCCGACCGCGCTATCGGATCAGGCAGTTGATCAATGGCAATACAACAAAGATGGGACGATCAGCATTACTGGCAATCCGAAAGTTTCGGGCGGCACGATCACCCCTCAGTTTCCGCCGTTGAATAGCAGTACGCCGCTTTGGGGCGGTTCCGTCGGCGGTCCGATCGGTTACGGTGGAAGTGCTAACGCAGCTGCTCAAGCGGCGGCGCAAGCTTGGACGACTCAGTCTCAGTCTGGTACCAAGTGGACGATGGCCGTCAAGTCGTGTACGTCTATTAGTCCGACGGTGGCGAACTGCACGTACACGGAGAAAGACGCTTCCGGTAACCTTATCGGTAATCCGACTGGGGGCGTTCAGCAGAGTGGAACGTTCAGCCATGGGACATGTGCATCTGGTCTGTATTACAACAATGCCTGTCAGGCGTATATACCGCCTCCGGGTTCGCCTCCGGTGGTGCAACCGCAGACTGTTTCGCCGTCTGACGCGATCGCGCAGATTCCGTCGTCGGATTTGCCGTTGCCCCTCGCGCCAGATTTCATTGCGGATATCAGCGATGTTCTGTGGCAATCCGCGTCACAAGAGCCGGGATATAACGGCATTCCGTATCCAGTCGATAACCCCATTACGGCGGGTGACGCCGGTGAAGTGGAGTCGTCCTCTCCTTCGTCGTGGCCGACGATAGGCGGCGCTACGTCGCCTGTTTCGTCGCCGTCAGGTGCTCCGGCTAGCAATAATCCTTACGCGATCCCGAGCGGGTCAACGTCGTCTGGTTCGTCGGGCGCGTCAAGTCCTGCCGCTACTCCGCCCACTGTCGTTGACCTTGGCCCTAACCCGGGCGTCGCGGCGCCTACCCTCGAAACGATTCCTACCGCCGCGCAGATTCTTGCGCCGATTCTTGGTTTGCTCCCTGACTTGAAGTCGTTCGGTGTTCCCGCTCATACCGGTCAGTGCCCGCAGCCAAGCATTTCGCTGTTTGGGCGTGTCTATACCGTTACGTCGCACTGCACGCTTGCAGAGCAGTTACGGCCTCAGATTTATACAACGTTCGTGCTTGCGTTTTCGCTTGCTGCGTTGTTCATCGTTCTGACGGCATAAGGGGGCGCTATGTTTGGCATTTTGGTGAGCGCGTTCAATGTCGTGCTCGCGTTCGTCGTGCGCTCGATCATCGGTCGCTTCTTCGCTTACTTCGTCCTGTACTTCATCACGACCGAGTTTATTGCTGTGCTCCAAGGCGCGGGCATTTTGCCGACTGCGTCCGCACTTGCTGGAGCGTTCGGCGGCATCACGTCAGGGGTGTGGTACTTCATGGATTTGTGCGCGTTTAGCTACGGTGTGCCGCTGGTGGTTTCTGCCTTTGCGACGCGATTCATCATTCGCCGCATTCCAGTGATTGGGTAGCGCCATGGCAATCAATGCGTATTGTGGCGTCATGGGGTCGGGCAAGTCATATGAGGTCGTGTCTGGTCCGCTCATCGAGGCGGTTGCGCGTGGCCGCCGGGTAGTCACGAATATTGATGGGGTGAGCGAGGATGCGATTCATCGCTACTTGCACGAACGGCGCGGTCTGGCTGTCGATTCGCTTGGCGCTATTGTGCACGTGCGTACGGATGACATCCGTCAGGATGGATTCTTTCCGGTTGAGGTCGAAGGGGCGGGTGGTGCGACAGTCACTCCGGGGTTTGTGAAGCCCGGTGATTTGCTTGTGGTTGATGAGGCATGGAAACTGTGGTCGGTCGGTAAAAAGATTAGCAGTGAGCATATGTCGTTTTTTCGCATGCATCGCCATTTCGTTCATGAGGAAACCGGCGTTGCTTGTGATGTAGTGCTGATGATCCAAAGCATTGCGGACCTGCATCGGTCGATTAAGGCGGTGGTCGAATTGTCGTTTCGGATGGTCAAGCTCAAAAGCTTGGGCATGTCGGGCGGCTACCGCGTTGAGATGTACGAGACTTCGAAGCAAACGAAAGCGACGCAAACCGGCACGTTCATTCGCAAGTACAAGGCCGAGATTTTCCCGCTGTACAAGAGCTATGCCGGTGCTGGCGGTACCGAGAGCATGGTGGATAAGCGTCAAAACGTGTTGGCTCGTAAGTCGCTTTGGCTGCTCGTTGCGGGTGTTGTTGTGATGATGGGGTGTGCAGGATTCTTTGCATGGCGGTTCTTTCATCCGACGTTGAAAAGGGATCCTGTTATAGCTGCGCCGATGGGCGGGGCCGTTGGTCAATCGGTGGCGTCAAAGCCGGTAGGTGCGGCGGTGTCCGAGTCGTGGCGTGTGGTCGGCAGCTATACGGTCAATGGGCTTGCGCGGGTGGTGCTGGCTGACGCGACGAATCGATTGCGCGTGGTTTCGCCGGGTGGGTTCATGGGGCGCGGACTGGCGACTGCGGGCGTGGTCGACGGTGAGCGGGTAACGACATGGGCCGGGCCGAAGCTGAATGTGTCGGTGGCGTTTGGAGCGACCAAATGAGGCGGCTATTGCTAGTGTTGTTACTTGCGTCCAGTATTGCGCGTGCGGCATCTTCTGACAGCGTGCCAACTGTTCCGGTGCTGCCTCCGTTGCCTGCTGGTATGCCGATATCAGCTTCGCTTGCTGCGACGATTCCAGCGCCGTCTATGTTGGCACTTCCGCATATAGGTGGTGCGCGGATTGACCTGCGGTTCGTCCCCGTGGCGCAAGTGATTGACCTGATTTATGCCGAGCTTCTCCAAGCGCCGTATGTGCTGGACCCTGCTGTCTTGACCGACAACCGTCCCGTGTCGTTCCGGTTTGACAAAGCCCAGGGCGATGTTCGGACCTTCTTGGCGTCTTTTCTTGATTCGCTCGGCTACGCCGTTACGCGGCACGATGGTGTTGATTACGTTGCAAAGGCAACGATTTCCAAAGATGAGGCCGATCAGCAGACGTTCGTATATGCGCCGAAGCATCGCAATGCGGACTATCTCTCGCGCATCGTGCAGCCGATGTTTGGCGGCCGTTTTCTGCAAAACCGATCCGTCGCCGCGCCTGAAGGTGCCAAGGTTGCTAGTGACTCGCCGCCAACATCGGCCGCCGGACTGATCGACCAATCGGCGGATGTGCTGGCGTTCGTTGGGTCGGCGCGCGAAGTGGCAACACTTCAAAAACTGTTGCCGCAACTCGATACGCCGGTGAGCAATGTCTCGATACGGGCGTGGGTATACGAGGTGACGGAGACGACCGGCAATAACTCCGCGTTTCAACTTGCATTGAGCCTGCTTGGTGGCCGCTTTGGCGCTGCGTTGAATGTCGGTAGTGTGCGTGACAGCGATAACGCGATCCGTCTCAGTGTGGGTGGTTTTGGCGCGGCGCTGGCTGCGTTGAATGCGGACTCCCGGTTCCGGGTGCTGACGTCACCAAATTTGCGGGTGCGCTCGGGCGAAACGGCGAGCCTGAACGTCGGAGAATCGGTCCCGGTGATTGGCTCGGTGTCGTATCCCAGTGCGACGGCCGCGCCAGTTCAGAGCGTGCAATATCAGGATGCGGGTGTGATTTTTCGTGTGAAGCCTACAGTCAAGCGCGATACGGTCGATTTGCAGCTCGTTGAGGAGATCAGCGATTTCGTCAACACGACGACCGGCGTGAACAATTCGCCGACAAAGAACACGCGCAAGGTCGAGAGTTCATTCAACGTGGCCGATGGCGACGTGTTGCTGATAGGCGGGTTGACGCAAGACAAGAGTACGCGGGCGAATTCGGGGCTTTCGTTCTTGCCGCGATGGATGGCGGGACATACCGCGTCGACGGGCAAGACTGAGATTTTGTTGCTGTTGCAGGTCCAGAAGATCTAGTGGGTTGTTGTGAGGGCGGCCAGCGTCGGGAGTGTCCGGCGCGTGATCGGGGCGATGTAGGGCGGGGCGGCACTGCGGAGTCGTGGCGGTTGTCGCGCGGCTCAGCGCGGCCGGCCGGACCGAGCAGCGGGTATCAGCGGTGTGGCTGAACGTAGGCGACCGCGGTGCAAGTGGCCGCCTCGCTGCAAAGCTGCCGTTCTCATGCGGTGGTGGTCTGCGGGCGCTGGAATGGGCGTGATGCGACGCGACCCGCCTGCCCGCAGCGGCAGCGAGGACAGCCGGGGCGCGCGCAGCGCGCCCCTAAACTTGTACCTCTAACACTTAACGGAAACGACCTGCGTGAAGGTCTGAAACAAGCGCGGCAAAAAGAAAACCCGGCGATCGTTCGCAGCGATCCCGGGCGGTGATCAACATCGGATATACGAGGTATCCAACGTGGATGCACGCATTGTAGAGCACGAATCACGGTCGTTCCAAAGTCTTGTGAACGAGGCCGAGTCGATTCAGGCGCTGAACCGGGTGCGCAGTGAGGGCATGGTCGGGGTCGAAGCGATCGACTATTCGCCGTTCAGCGACGAGTACATCGTACGGACGCAACGTTTCGAGGATGGTCAGCAAGAGGTCGTGGCGTTTAGCGTAGCCGTACAGCGGCGCTTAAACGAGCTTCGGTTGCGGCCGCGTGCGGTGCGTGGAAAGCGAGTCGTGAGTGAGGGTGAGGACGACGTTACGGCGCAGGCAGACAAGTCGCTTCGGACGTCGATCGAGCGGTCGAAGCGGATGATTCGCAAGCGCTGCAAGCAAATTCGTGCGGATCGAATGTTGACACTTTCAACCAGACTGAATGAGACGCGTATAGAGGTGTGGGCGCGGTGGTGGGACGCGTTCCGGCGTCGGTTGAACAAGCTGCAAGACTTCCACTACGTCGCGGTGTTGGAGCGGCAAGAGCGGGGCGCGTGGCACATCCATGTGGCCGTGCATGGGCGTCAGAATTGGAAACTGCTGCGCTCGATCTGGCTGTCGGTGATTTCGAAGGACGGGACGGACGGCACGGTGAACGACAGTATCGGCCGCGCGGAGTGCCTGTTCCGGAAGGTTGGCGGCAAGGGGCGGGCGATGCGTCATCGGATCGCTACGTATATCGCCAAGTATGTCGGTAAAGGGGCGCACGATGCCGGATTCAATAAAAAGCGGTATTGGACAAGCAAAGGCATCGTGCTGCCGGAAGTGACGACGTATGCGCACCTTGGGGCGGAATCGTCGCGTGGTGAGGCTGTCGCGGCGGCATACGCCTGCGTTGATGCCAATGGAGCGGATTTCGACGGCGCTCAGCTATTTTGGAACCGTGGGATCGGCGTGTTTTGGATGGCGACCGGCAACACGGTTTGCAGCGATCCGATCTAGAGGCGGTCTCGCTCCAGCGATTAACGGAAAGTTCCCTCTCCGCCGCCTCAACTTCTTGAATGAGAGTCTGCTCAGTATTCAGCGTGTGGGGGGGGTAGAGGGGCAACTTTCCCCCTCGCTCGATTACGCCTGCAACTTGAACCCGAAGGCCTTGTTGATCGCGTACCGTAGATCTCTGGGATGCTCATGAACCTGTATCGCTGTATCGACCTCATTCTGTAGGGCGGCGGGACACGGATCGGTGCTCCCTGGCCGCACCAGTTTGGACCACTTAAGATTCTGCCCTTCCAGATAAACCAGGAAGTGTTTGATATACGAGCGGTACCTCGTGGATACCGCGAGCGCGTCGTACAATTTGGCGTGTTCGAGCTCCTGCAACACGGGTACATTGGTTCCCGATTTTGCCCGCAGGTCGAAATTGAAGGCTTGGTTCAGCGCAGCCCGCGCAGAGTGATTAACGCCATAATCGTCGATGAGTGTATTGACCACGTGCTCAAGCGCGCGGGGGCGCCGATCGGTGTTCCCGGGTGGCACTAGTTGCGACCACTCAATACCCAGCTTGTCCAGATGCCACTGGACGGTTTGGATAGCTCTGCGGTGAGTCGCCGAGGTCGACGGATTCAGCGCGGCCATCAAGTTGGTGTGTTCGTGCACCACGTCGTGTGTGCGCGCTGCCGTCCTTGTGGCCTCAGCCGGTCGAGTCGCCCCAGTATTGAGGTCCATGAAGTTCCAGTCGTAAGCTGCGTTCATGTTGTAATTGGACGTTGCATTGGTGGCGGCCTCGCGTGAACCACGGTTCAATGGTTGTAGCCCTTGAAGGTGGGGCGCTGCACTATGATTGGCGCCGGATGCTCTTTGTGTAGGTGTCGTCGCCCCGGTATTGAGCTCGGTAAGATTCCAGTCGTAAGCGGCGTTGGCGTTGTAATTTCTATTGACGTCCATCTCGATTCCTAGCAGTACGGGTAGTGAAGATTTGCGCATCCCGACCAGTAGTCCAGAGGAAATTTGCTCTTGCGACGTTCAAAGATCTGTCGAGACCGGCAGCAGCGTAATCGGACGATGCATCCAGGTGGTGCGGGTTCGCGAATGACTGAGCGAAATTGCGATGCAGTCGGCGTTCAGGAAATTCTTTGCGGATGTCGGATGTTCAAATGTGAATGAAAGGTACGTAACAAAATGTTGCAAAAAGCGCCGCCGTCGTTTCGTGTTTGCTACTTTCCTTCGCTTTTGCGCCATGATTCAGCTTGAATTGTGGGAGCGGCCTGCGTTGTCGCCGGCCGATCTTGCGCGGGTCGTTGGTGAGATACGGAATCTCTACTGGGGCATTCGAAACTTTCGGCGTAGCGTGAATGATGCTCGGCATCGGAGGATTTATCGTCAGATAGCGGTACAAAAAAAACGCCTGCTTGAGGCAGGCGTAACGAAGCGGGAAATACTTGACCTACTAGCTTGTTGCCGGTCGAGGCTTTGCCGTGGAAATGGTTGCCTTGATTGCCCGGAGCGATCGGCGCAGCATCGCCATCGCACTTGACATAACGTGAATTATCACCGGTCACGATGTAGGTCCCAAGTTCAGATGTCGCGTTTGGGGGTGCGGCGGAATTCTTGGACTATCAGGAGCTAGTCCATGTACTCATACGAAGAACGCATCCGAGCAGTCAAGCTCTACTTGAAGCTTGGAAAGCGCCTTACCGCGACCGTTCGTCAACTTGGCTATCCAACAACGAAATCGCTCGAACGCTGGTATCAGATGTACGAGCGATGTCTGGACTTGCCGAAGAAACGTATCTGCCTGAGGCCGCGCTATTCGGTGGAACAAAAGCAGGCGGCCACGGACCACTTTATGACCCATGGCCAGTGTCTGGCAGCAACGACGAAGGCCTTGGGGTATCCGGGACGCGGGACGCTCGTCACATGGCTTGATGAGCTGCATCCTGAGCGAAAGAAACGCGTCCTCGGTAAGGCTTCGGGTATTCGGCATACACCAGAGCTCAGGCAAACAGCGGTCATCGATCTGTGCACTCGACGAGGAAGCGCAGACGAAGTTGCCAAAAAGATTGGCGTGAGCCGCCCAACGTTGTACAACTGGAGAACTCGGTTACTCGGTCAGGAGGCTGTTTCAACCATGACACGCCGCAACGATTCGCCTCAGAGCTCCGAGAAGGCGACGCTGGAGCAGCAGGTCGAATCACTCCGACGAGACATCCGAAAGCTCCAGATCGAACACGACATCCTGAAGAAGGCCAACGAAATATTAAAAAAAGGCCTGGGCATCAACCCGCAACTCCTGACGAATCGGGAGAAGACAGCGCTGGTTGATGCCCTGAAACAGACCTACACGCTATCGGAGCTTTTTGCCCAATTGGGGCTCGCACGCAGCTCCTACTTCTACCACCGGGCACGGATACAAACTGCCGACAAGTATGCTGGCGTACGCCGTGCCATCGCAGACATCTTTGAGCTGAATCACCGCTGCTACGGATATCGTCGAGTCCGCGCTGCACTGGGCAGGCAGAAGGTCTTCATCTCGGAGAAGGTCGTTCGGCGGTTGATGAAGCAGGAGCAGCTAAGCGCAGCCACAACGAGGCGACGTCGATACGGATCCTATGCCGGGGAAATAGGTCCGGCTCCAGAAAACCTGATCAATCGGGATTTCCGGGCCGCAGCACCGAATGAAAAATGGCTCACAGACATCACGGAGTTCCAGATTCCTGCCGGTAAAGTCTATCTGTCTCCGGTCATTGATTGCTTCGATGGACTGGTGATCAGCTGGTCGATCGGTACGCGCCCCGACGCCGAGCTTGTAAATACGATGCTCGATGCCGCCATCGAAGCAATTGGAAGTAGCAACAGCCGGCCTGTGGTCCATTCAGATCGCGGCGCGCACTATCGCTGGCCAGGTTGGCTTACTCGGATACGCAAGGCCAATCTGACGCGCTCAATGTCGCGCAAGGGGTGCTCGCCCGATAACGCGGCGTGCGAAGGTTTCTTTGGACGGCTGAAGACGGAACTGTTTTACCCTCGAGACTGGCAGACCGTCAGCACCGACCAATTCATTGCGGTCGTTGACTCGTACATTCGCTGGTACAACGAGAAACGGATCAAGATCTCGCTTGGTGCACGCAGTCCGATCGAATACCGAGCAAGCCTCGGGCTGACCACATAAACCAGTCCAAGAATTCCGCCGCACCCCCTTCTGGCTATTTACAGATGTCGTGTTTGCGACTGCCAGGCATCCTGCACGACACGTTGCGCCGCCACAGGAAACGTGATGCGCACGCCGAAGCCTGCTCCATCCAGCGTCGATGTAAGCCAACCGACCGTCTAGCGTTGCCACGATACGCGCGACGATGGACAGCCCGAGGCCGCTGCCGCTTTCGTCATGATCCGAGCCGCGGAAGAATCGATCCTGTAGTCGCGGAAGGTTCTCATTAGCGACGCCGGGGCCGTCGTCGCGCACCTCGACGCAAATCGTGTCGCGATCTCGCCACGCCGCGATTTCGACGCGACCCTGCCTGCGACCGTACTTGATTGCGTTATCGACAAGGTTGTCGAGCAGCACGCGCACCCACGCCGGCGGCACATGTGCGACAACCGGCCCGTCGACACGCGTCACCAGCGACATCTGCTTGCGGTCCGCGTGCGTTTGATGGTCGTCCAGGCACGTTTGCACGACGCGCGCGAGATCGACGTCCTCGCCCGGCACCGGCATCGCCTCGTCGAGTCGCGTGAGCGCGAGCAACTGATCGGCCAGATGCGTGCTCCGGTCGACGCCTTCGACGACCCGCTGCATCGCGCGCCGCTGACGCTCCGGATCGCGTGCGGTGAGCGCCACCTGCGCCTGAACCTTCAGCGCGGCAAGCGGGGTCTTGAGCTCGTGTGCCGCGTCGCTGGTGAACGCGCGTTCGCGATCGAGCGCACCGCGCAGGCGCCCCAGTAACGTATTGAGGGCGGCAACCAGCGGCCGCACTTCTTCCGGAATTCCCTTCGTGCCAATCGCTTCGAGGCTGCCGGGGGAACGAGCATCGATCTCTTCGGACAGCGCGCGCAGCGGTGCAAGACTGCGGCCGATCGCAAACCAGATCAATGCGGCCAGCACCGGCAGCGCGAATGCGAGGGGTCGCGCGATGCGGCGCGCCACCTCCGCAGACAGATCGGAACGGTGCGTGCGCTGCTCGAAGATGCGCACGGTACGCCCGCGCACGCGATCCGTCAGTACGTACGCGTGCCACTTCGAATTGCCGAACCGGACCGGGCTCGACGCCGCGACCGGCAACGCCGGGAGATGCTCGGCGGCCAGCCCCGGGCTCGCGGCCAGGATACGCCCGCCTGCGTCACTGACCTGATAGAGCATCCGTGGCGATGCATCGTTGTCGCCGTCGTTGTCCTGAGCCGAACGGAGCACGGTATCCGCATAGCCTGACAGATCGGCCGCGTCGAGCACGACGAACGCCCTTGCGATCTGCTCGATGCGCGTCTCGTCCCACTCCTCTGCTTCGTGAACCGCCTGGCGATAGCTCGACACCAGCGAGTACGCCCAGATCGCGACGACTGTTGATTTCCACCGAATCTTGACCCACCGTTTTCATCTAAATCTGACCCACCCCGAGACAGCGTAGTACATCTATTCCGGTGTGGATAACTCCTCACTGCCTGCTGCTTTTGCTGCTCTCTTTCTGGTTGTCTTCGCCTTGGCAGAACTGGACTTGAAGCGCCAGGATTCATTGCCCGTTTCGACGATGTGGCAGTGATGGGTGACGCGGTCCAGCAGCGCCGTCGTCATCTTTGCGTCCCCGAACACGGTCGCCCACTCGCCGAAGCTGAGGTTGGTGGTGATCACGACACTCGTGTGTTCATACAGCTTCGAGAGCAAGTGGAACAGCAATGCGCCACCGGTCTGGCTGAACGGCAGGTAGCCCAGTTCGTCGAGGATCACCAGGTCGACGTACATCAGCTTATGGGCGATCTGGCCTTGTTTTCCGATGGACTTCTCCTGCTCCAGTGCGTTGGTCAGCTCGACGGTCGAGAAGTAACGCACGCGCTTGCCGTGGCGCTGCACGGCCTCAATTCCGATCGCTGAGGCGAGGTGCGTTTTGCCGGTGCCGGGGCCACCGATGAACACGACGTTGTGTGCGCCTGCGAGGAACGACAGGTCACTGAGTTCTCGAACCAGCGCTTCGTCGACGTGTGCCTGCGCGAAGTCGAAGCCCTTCAGGTCGCGGTGAGCCGGGAAGCGAGCGGCGGTCATCTGGTAGGCGATCGAGCGCACCTGTCGCTCCGCCGTCTCAGCCATCAGCAGTTGCTTCATGAAGCGCTCCGGGGCGAACTCCGTGTGACGCGACTGCGCCAGCAGCTCTGGCCAGGTGCTCGCCATACCATGCAGTTTGAGCCCCTTGAGTTGGGCGGCGATGTCGTTAGACATGACGGTCCTCCGGTGGGTTGGCGCGCAGGGTTTCGTAGCGGCTCACGTCGGCGGCCGGCTCTTCGGTAAGCTGGAGTTTCGTCGTCGCGAGGTTGGTGCTCGTGGTGGGTGCCTTCAACCGGCTCAGCACGTTCAGAACGTGCTCCCCACTGGGGCGTCCCGAGTCCAGCGCTGCCTGCACGGCAAGCAGCACGGCATCGAGTCCGTGTTCGCGCACCGCGGCGAGCACCTGCGTCATGATGCGATCGCCTCCCGGGTGCTTCAGTAGGTGCCGCTGCAACTGCTGCAGCGGCTGTGGCATCGTGACGAACGGAGCGCCGTTGCGCAACGCGCCGGGTTTGCGCTCAACCAGCGTGATGTAATGGCGCCAGTCGTAGAAGGTCATGTGCCGCTCGAAGCTGCGTTCGTGGCGTGCGATCTCCTGGGCGTCGGCGACGACGCTGAGATATGCCGGATAGCAGCGCACGCTCACCAGCTGGTTCGTGTACTCGGTGGGCACGCTGTAGCGGTTGCGCTGGAAGTGGATGAGGCTGGTCGACGACACCCGCAGCGTCTGCTCGACATAGCCGTCGAACGGGCGTGGATTGGGCATCAGCCTGGTGCGCTCGTCCTGCAGCACGTCCTCGACCGTCAGCTCGGGCCACTGCGGGTGCCGCATCTGCCAGGCCTGACGACACTGGCCCGCGACCCATTCGTTCAGAAGCTCCAGCGTTTCCCAGCGTCGTAGCGCAGCCTCGTGCCAGATCTGGCGGCGCCGGTCCTGCACGTTCTTCTCAACGATGCCCTTCTCCCAGCCGGCGGCACGGTTGCAGAATTCCGGCTCGAACAGGTAATGGCCGCACATTGCCTCGAAGCGGGCGTTGACCGCGCGCTCCTTGCCGCGGCCGACCTTGTCCACGGCGGTCTTCATGTTGTCGTAGATGCCGCGGCGCGGCACGCCGCCGAACGCGGCGAATGCGCGGGCGTGCGCATCGAACAGCATCTCGTGACTCTGGGTCGGATAGGCGACCAGCCAGAACGCCCGGCTGGCATTGAGCTTGACGTGGGCGACCTCCAGGCGTCGCCGCAACCCGCCGATGAAGGCGTATTCGCAGCTCCAGTCAAACTGGAAGGCTTCGCCGGGTTCGAAGGCCAGCGGTACATAGGCCTTCCTGCGCGGTGCTGCAGCCTGCTCCTCGTGCCAGCGTCTCACGAAGGCGCTGACGCGGCCGTAGCTGCCGGCATAGCCCTCGCCGCGGATGGCCTCGAACATGAACCGGGCCGTGCGCCGGTCACGCTTCGGGCGATGACTGTCTGCCCGCAGCCAGCCCGTCAGTTGCGCGGCCCACTCGTCGACGACGCTCGGGCTGACGCGCTTCGGGTACTTCGGCTCAACGGCATCCGTCTGCCGAAGCCAGCTGCGCACCGTGTTCCGGGACAGGCCCGTGCGCCTCGCAATCTCGCGCAGCGGGACCTTCTCGCGGAAATACATCCGCCTGATCTTGGCCAATATGCCCACCGTGATCACCTCTGTATCCCCTGCTCAAAGATTGAGCAGGGCATTCAATCACGTGGGTCAAAATTCGATGAAAACTACAGCCTCAGGTGGGTCAGTTCTGCGTGGACATCAACACGCGACGACACCCGCGAGCACCAGCAAGGTCAGCCGTTGCCGGATCGAGCCCGTCACGGCGCCTTCTCCACGACGTAACCGACGCCGCGGATCGTGCGGATCAATTCCGCGCCGAGTTTCTTGCGCAGATTCGACACATGCACTTCGATCGCATTGCTTTCGATCTCCTCGTTCCAGCCATAGAGACTGTCCTGCAACTGCGCGCGCGACAGCGGACGCCCCTGATTCGCCAGCAGTTCGACGAGCAACGCGCATTCTCGCGTCGTCAGCGAGATCCGTTCGGTGCCGCGCGTCACCGTCATCAATCCGGGATCGACGATCAGGTCGCCGTATTCGATCGTATCGGTACCGCGGCCCTGCGAGCGTCGCACGAGCGCACGACAGCGGGCAATCAGCTCGATCAGGTCGAACGGCTTGCCGAGGTAGTCGTCGGCGCCCGCGCTCAAGCCGCTGACGCGGTCGGCGACCGTGTCGCGGGCGGTCATCACCAGCACCGGCGTGTGGTCGCGCCGCTTGCGAATCCAGTCGAGCAACTCGGTTCCCGACATGCGTGGCAGGCCGAGATCGAGCACGACGAGGTCATACGGCGTCGTTTCGAGCGCGAGCTGCGCATGCCTGCCGTCGTGCGCCCAGTCGACCGTCATGCCCGCTTCGATCAGACCGTCTTCCACTCCGCTGCCGATCAGCTTGTCGTCTTCCACGAGTAACACCCGCATGGTGTCGCGTTCCTGTTCGTCCGGACATGGCGTCCATGCGCGCACGATAACCGCACGTGCGGGAACGCATCAAGCGGCGCATCGAAAAATCCGGCCCTTAAGAATCCGTTAACGTGCGCGCCCTATGGTCGCGCTCACCGATACCAGCAACCGATCGACGACCATGCACACCCTACCGTTCCGACTGCGTTTTTGCACAACGCTGGGCCTGCTGCTTTCACTGGCGGCGGCGTCCGCGTGCGCAGGCGAAATCAAAACGCTGATGACGGACATGAAGCACGCGATGCGCGGCGCGATGGAAAGCCGGACGATTCCGGAAATGAAAGGCTACGTGACGCGACTCGAAAGCGACGCACAACTCGCGAGCCGGCAGCGCTATCGCGACGATCAGCCCACTTACGACGAAGGCATGCGCACGTTGCGCGACGAACTCGTCGCCGTTGATCGCGCGATCGAAGCCGACGATCTGTCGGCCGCGAAGCAGGCGTTGCGGCGAATCGACGATTCGAAAAAGCGCTATCACGACCTGCTCGGCTGACCCCGGCCACGTACGCTTTCGACACTGAACAGGCATCCCCGTCATGAAAACCGTTACCCGATATCCTCTGTCGATCAGCTTGCTGCACTGGCTGCTGGCCATTGCCCTGAGCGGCAACCTGACCGTCGGCTTGCTGCTCGACGACAACGAAACGCTGGTCGACCTGCACAAGTCGATCGGCATCGCCGTTCTCGTGCTCGTGGCCATTCGCATCGCGAATCGGCTGCGCATGCGGCGCCGGCTGCCGCCGTCCGTCAATCCGGCTGGCTCGCTGAACCGGCTCGCGGAACGCTGCGTCCACGGGGCGCTGTACGTGCTGATGCTCGCCATTCCCCTGCTCGGCTGGATGAAGACGAACGCGGCCGGACACCCCGCCAGCTGCTTCGGGCTCTTCTCGCTGCCGACGCTGGTGCCCAGGAGCCGCGAGCTGTCGCACTGGCTCGGAGAACTGCACGCGCTGACGGCTTACGGACTGGCCGCGCTGGTGGGATTGCACGTGCTTGGCGCGTTAGCGCACAAGCTGCTCAAGTCGGAGAACGTGTTGCCGCGCATTCTGCCGCTGCCGGCGCGCGCCGCCCGGCCGAGGATGCCGTCCGGCGACCGGAATTGAGGGCGGCCACGGGACCACGCACCGCGTTACCGGTTGACGCGGTCAGGTCTGATGAATAACGCCCGGGTCCGCGACCATCGAGTCTTCGACAATGCAGCGTCGCCCGGCACGGCCACGACGAAGGGGCTTGACGGAAGTCAACCCCGCGGAAGCCGCCCGCGCGAACAATTGCCGTGTACACGAACATCGGTGGCGACCGGGAGACATTCATGAATACCAGCGCTTCGATCGTCGAGGCAATTCCCGCTCCGTGGCGGGTGCTGATCGCCGTCGACGGATCGACTGCATCCGCATATGCACTCGCGTACGCGAAAGCGTTTCTCCCGGCGAACGCCGCAGTGCACATCGTCAGCGTGGCGGAAAACCCGAGAGCGCTCGTCCCGCTCGGCTCGAAGACGCTGGCCTTCCTCGAATCGGCGCGTGACGAGCTGCTCAGAGACGCATCCGATGCGCTGTTGCGTGCGCAATCCGCCATCGCACGAGACGACCTCGCCATCGACACGGAAACCGTCGACCTGGCCACTCGCGGCGGAGATGTGGTTCATGCGCTGGCCGACTGTGCGCGCGTCTGGCAGGCCGATCTCGTGATGGTCGGCGCACGCCAGCATCACGGCCTGCCCGGCTGGGTCGAAGGAACGGTATCCGGCCCGCTCGGCAAGCTCGTCGGTTGCCCGCTGCTCATCGTTCCGGACGGCTTCGCGTCGGTTGCCGAACAGCTGCCGCGGCGCATGCTGTTCGCCGTCGACGGAAGCCCGATCGCGTTCAACGCATTGCAAACGGCGTTGAAGTTCGCGCGACCGGACACCGAATTCCGGACGATACACGTGCTTGATCGCCCCGTATCGCTGGGTGATTTCGTCCCGGTCGAGACGCTGGAAACCGCATTGATCGGCGAAGGCAATCGCGCGCTGCAAAAGGCCGCCGCTCTGCTCGGCGACAGGGCCGGGCGCGCGGGATCGCAACTGATTCAGACGGACCGGACGGGCGCTGACGTTCCCGGCCTGATCGTCCGCGACGCCGTCGAGTGGAATGCCGACATCATCGTCATGGGCACTCACGGGCGCCGCGGCGTCACGGGGTGGCTCGTCGGCAGCGTGGCCGGACGCGTCGCGCGCATCGCCAAGACGCCGGTCCTGCTCGTGAACCCGCCGCATGCGTGACGCGTCGTCTCGTCACGCATCCGCGCCGACTGCGTGAAACAGTTCCTCCTCCTGCGCGCAATGCAGGCGGACGATCGCCTCCAGCCCGTACAGCAGGCGTTGTATCGCCTGCACCTGCATGGCGTTCGTTCCGTCGCGCGGCAGGTCGGCGACCATCTGCCTGAGCGATCGGACCATCTTGAAGATCTCCCGGTGGGCACCGCTCATCGCCGCTAGCGGATCCTCGCCGCCGAGCAGCGGCGCAAGGCGCGCGTAGACGTCGCGGTCGTCGGCGCGCTCGTGCGGCAGCAGCCGTTGGTCCAGCGCGTCGACGACGTCGACAAGCTCGCGGACGATGACGGCCGCCGATAGTTGCGGCAGGCGATCCGCGAGGTCCGTGATTCGATCCAGCAACGGCGACAATGCCGTGTGCTCGCGCTTGAGCTGCTCGACGTCGGCATCGGTCAGCCGTGCCTGCGTCGGCCCCGAACGCGCGAGCAGAACGCGTAACGCGTTGACGATGACGACGACGTCGATGACTTCCTGAATCACCGCACCGGCAATCGGCTGCAGCCATCCCGCCGCTGCGATCGCCATCGCGACGACCGACAGCGACATGCCGATCAGCACGCTCTCGAGCGCGATCCGGCGCGACCGACGCGCGATGCGCATCGCATCCACGAGTCGATCCAGCCGATCCACCAGCAAGACGACGTCGGCTGCCTCGGATGACGCGGCCGCGCCCCGCGCACCCATCGCAATGCCCACGTCGGCCGCTGCCAGCGCCGGTGCGTCGTTCACGCCGTCGCCGACCATCATCGTCACGCCGTCCTTGCGCGCCGCCTGGATCGCCACAAGCTTGTCCCCCGGCGCCTGTTCGGCGCGCACGTCGGTGACACCAAGCAGTTCGCCGACGGCCTGGGCAATGTCGCGCCGGTCGCCCGTCAGCATGACGAGGCGCTCGATGCCTTCGCGCTTGAGCAGCCGCAACGCCCGCGGCGTGTCGAGCCGCACCTGGTCGGCCAGTTGAATCGCACCGACCATGGCGCCGTCGACGCCGACGAATACGGCCGCGCCGCCCTCGCCGCCGACCCGCTTCAGGAATGCTTCGCTCCAGGGGGCAACCGTCGAGCGCGCACGGACGTACTCGAACTGCCCGATCGCGACGCTCAGGTTACCGACCCGGCCGGTCACGCCCTCGCCCGCCGTTTCCACGACGTCCGTTGGCGGCGACAAGTCGATCCGGCGCTCTCGCGCCGCGACCGTCAGCGCATCCGAAATGACATGGCCCGACGCCTGGGCCAGCGACGCCGCGACGCGCAGCACGTCGTCGGTGCCGGCACCCACGCCGCCTTCGATCGCAACGATGCGCGCGCGCCCGCCCGTCAGCGTCCCGGTCTTGTCGAAGAACAGGATCGTCGCTTGTGCGAGCCGCTCGAGCGCGCCCCCGCCTTTGACGAGGATCCCGCGCTTCGAACAACGCGACAGGCCCGACACGATGGCGACCGGCACGGCGAGGATCAACGGACAAGGCGTCGCGACGACGAGCACGGCGAGCGCGCGCGTGACATCGCCGGTCAGCAGCCAAGCGACGCCGGCGACGAGCAGCGATGCGAGCACGAAGAAGGCGGCATAGCGATCCGCGAGACGTGCGGACGGACCGCGCTCGTGTCGTGCGCGTTCGACCATGCGGACGATGCCCGCGAACGTGCTGTCGCCTGCCGTGGTGCGGGCGACCATTTCGAATGGCGCGCCGGCATTGACCACGCCGCTGCATGCGTTTTCCCCGGCGCGCCGCCGCTGGGTAGCCGACTCGCCCGTCAACATGGATTCGTCCAGTTCCGCGTCGCCGGTCAACGTGCCGTCCACGGGCGCGCATTCGCCGCTGCGCACGAGCAGCCGGTCGCCCGGGACGATGGCTTCCGGCGCGACGGCTCGCCATTCGCCATTCTCGAACCGGGTGGCCTGCCGCGGGGCTCGTTCGAGCAGCGCGGTCATCTCGCGTTGCGCGCGGTCTTGTGCATAGCGCTCCAGGGTCCGGCCGCTTGCAAGCATCAATGCGATGACCGCGGCAGTCAGCGTTTCGTCGAGCACGATCGCCAGGCCGATCGCGAGCCATGCAAGCACGTCGATGCCGGCCTGCCGTTTTGCCACCGCCTTTGCAAGCGACAACGTCAATGCCAGCAAGACCGGCACGGTTCCCAGCAGCCAGGCGAGCCGCGCGAATGAAGGCCGGCCGACCGCCAAGCACATGCCCCCGGCAGCGAGCGTGGAAGCAGCCAGGATCAGCAACCCAAGATCGATCGACCAGCGGATTCGGGACATGATCATCGTTCCGATCGCCGCGCACGGCGGGCGCCGCGTGCGGTTCCGGTTGGGGACGGTGTGGCATCAGTCTAGGAAACGCCGCGGTTCGGCCCTTGACCTGCGTCACGGCGAAGCGCGTCGCGCGAACGACCGGCACGGCGCGTTGCTTGACGTGTATCAAGCGGCCGGCGCCTTTCGTCAGCACAATCGAAGCGTGACGCCCGATGACGTGGAGCCGATATCGTGCTGACGCTGGCCCTGCTCTTTTTGCTGATTCTCCTCCTGAATCTCATCCCGGCGTTTGCGCCGCCCACGTGGATGGCGATGTCGTGGGTCGGGTTCAACCTGCCCGACGGCAATCCGCTGGTCTTTGCCGTCGTGGCGGCCGGCGCGGCGACGACCGGCCGCGTCATTCTGGCGACCTTCGCGAGATCGCTCTTGCGCTCCCGCTGGATACGGGACTCGGACCGCGAGAACATCGACGTCGCCACGCGGTGGCTGCGCAAGCACCGTACGCTCACCGCCGGCGCGTTTTTCTTCTATGCGTTGAGCCCGCTGCCGTCGAACTATCTGTTCATCGCATACGGATTGTCCGGATTGCCGCTCAGGATCATCGCCGCGGCGTTCTTCGTCGGTCGCGTCACGACCTATGCGATTTGGGCACATGTCGGCCGCTTCGCGTCGACCCGGCTGGACGTGGAATCCGGGCTGGAAGGCTCCTACCTCGGCGGATACTTCATCGTCACGCAACTGGTGCTGCTCGGCGTCGTATTCGCGTTGATGAAGCTCGACTGGCGCGCGCTCCTCGACGAGCGCCGGCTGACGTTCAGGCGCGGCCATCCTCCGCGCGGCGCCGAATGACGCCCGCATGCGCGCCGCGGCGCCTGCCGGCCATGCATCCCGGGCGTGACTTCGGCGATGCGCTCCCGCCTGCGCAGATCGACGTGGGTCGTCACGTTCGGCACGCGGCGATGCCGCATCACACGCGCGCGCGCATCGACGGCGATATCGTGCCCTTGTGCGACGGTTGGATCGGCGTCGATGTCGAGATGCGCGTCGACGAGGATCGGGTCGCCGGTGCCACGAGCACGATGCGCACGATCGAGCGCGCTGCCGGCGGCTGTCAGTCGTCGTCTCGGGCAACGCCGGCGGCACGACGGCCCGTGTCCGTCGCGACAGCCGGGTCCGCTTGAGCAGGCTGCGGTGCTGCCTGCCATTGCGTCCACCACCAGCCGATCACCGCTGCCGCCATCACGATGGCGATCCCCCACCACGCTCGCCGGATGCCGTCGACCGGCGCACCGCGCTTGTAGCCGGTCACCATCGCGCCGGCCAGATTCTCGCGATGCAAGAAGCTGCTGACGACAACGGCAGCGACATGGACGACGACGAGCGCGAGCATGGCGCTCGCCGCGCCCTCATGAAGATCGCCGAAGGAATCGCCGTTTCCGGTGTAGGCCATCCAGCCGGTCATTCCGGTGACGACCGTCATCGCCAGCATGGCGACGATCGCCACCGCGCCGGCCGGGTTGTGGCCGACGTGACGTTCGGGCCGGGCATTCGCCACGCTCAGAACGTAGCGGAACACGGCAGCCGGCGAACGCACGAACGACGAGAACCGTGCATGACGCGTGCCGGCCACGCCCCATACGAGGCGAAACGCGACGAGCGCCAGCATCGTGTAGCCGAATGCGACGTGCATCAGTCGCCATCGCTCGCTGTCGGCGGTCAGCCACGCACCGGCGAACGCAATGGCGGTCAGCCAGTGGAATGCGCGCACCGGCGCGTCCCAGACCAATATGCGCGCGGACTGCGGGCGCGCCGGTTCACCGTGTGCTCGGGATGCGGACGAATCGTTCATCGAAATTTCCTTTGTCGGCTTGCGCATGACATGCGGCGCAATTCGACGGCCGCTTCACCGCGGGGCTGCGCCACACGGACGCAGGAACCTCGTCATGCGTGGCGACGAACCATGCCGACCGCGTGATCCTGTCTTCCGGCGGCCGGCGCGCCGCGGCGCCCGTCGCCGCGTGTGACGTCAGCCACGTTTCCAGTTGCCCGAGCGTCGTCGGGTCCAGCGTCGCATCGGCGCCGAAATGACGGTCGAGACCGTTCAGGATGCGCCGCCACGACTCGGCCGGGAGCGCCCCGGGCGGATAGGCGACATGGCAGGTCGCGCACTCCTGCCGGTACTTCGGCAGCAACGGAGTCGCGACGCCGCGCATTTCGTCTTCCGCCCGCGCCATGCACGGCACCAGCGACATCAGCAGCATCGCGAGCATGCTTGGTCGTACATGCTGCCGCGCGGCGAGCCCGAGGGAAGATGTTGCCGGTTCGATGTCGTTCATGATCGTTCGCCGTCAGGGTTTCAGACTCATGAGCCAGCTCAGCACGTCGGCCTTCTCGGCCGCCGAGCATTCGCGTCCGACGACGTCCTTGCAGTTCCTGTGGAACCACTTTTCCGTCTTGGCGCCGTCCGTGAACCGGGCCGGGTTGAAACCGGGCGCGAGCGGCTCGATGCCCTTGCCGGTAACGACATGTCTGCCTGCGCCGGTCGGCGTGCCGCCATGGCAGGTCGCACAGCTCCAGTCGCGCCCATGCCGGGACGTGAAGAACTGCTGACCGCGCGACGGCACGGCATCCACGCCTGACTGTGCCGTGTAGCCGGCCAGCAACTGCGCCGGCGTTTCGGCTCCGGCGCCTGTGCTGGCGGCAACGCACACGGCGGCCCCCAGGCAGGCCCGGCAAAGCATGCGAACCGGGTCGGATATGCGCATCGTGGTTCTCCTGAGCGATGCGTTCATCTTCGTGCGAATTCCTTATCGGATTCTTAACGCACTGATGCCGGACCGCATCGCGAGTGCGATGCCGGCGGCCGGTCCGGGAGTTGCACCGGGTTCGACCGCTGTTGCTGCGAGCATTCCGCCAGCCGGTCATTCCACATTCACGCAAGTCAAGACCTCGACATCCGGCGTTTGAATCGATACGCGTATGGGACTGGATGTCGAATCCGCCGGACCGGCCAAGCGCACGACAACGACAGCAGAAGCAGGCGGGCGATCACGCGCAAAGGCCATGGCAACCTGGTGGAACGTTTGCCGCATTTTTGCCATCGCGGCGTGCATGCCGCCGAGCCAGATCAGCGATCGCTCGCACGCGGGCGAGATCGCGCACGGCTCAGGCTGTCCGCGGGTTTGCCTGCGCAACCAGTTCGGCGTGAATTCGCTCGACGTCGTCGCGCGTGCACAGCGCCGTCCCGGGACGTTCGACCGATGCCGCCGACGCCGCCAGCGCATAGCGGCATGCATCGTCGAACGGCACGCCGCGCGCGAGCGCCCAGACCATGCCGCCGACGAAACTGTCGCCGGCGCCGACCGTGCTGCACACCGTTGCAGGCCTGCCGGGCAGGCGCAGCGCCCGATCGCGCGTGACGACCCATGCGCCGCGCGCGCCGAGCGTCAACGCGACGATGTCGGCCTGGCCGCGCGCGACGAGCTCGCCGGCCTTCCGGCATGCCGACGTCTCGTCGAGCGGTTCGCCGGCCAGCGCGCTCAGCTCGCCGAGACTCGGCTTCACGAGATAAACCCCCGCTTCGAGCGCCGCGTGCAGCGCCCGGCCCGCAGCATCGACGACCACCCGGCTGCCGCGCGACTTCGCCGTCCGCGCGAGCGTCGCGTAGAGATCGTCGGGCGCGCCGGGCGGCAGGCTGCCACTCAACACCAGATAGCGCGGCGGCGGCTGCAACGCGTCGATGCGCGCCGCGCAGTCGCGCCACTCGGCCTGCGTGACGAGCGGCCCCGGCATCAGGAAGCGGTATTCGCGCGCTGTCGAGGTTTCCGTCACGCAGACGTTTTCACGGGTCTCGCCGGCGATCCCGATACGCAGCGCGGGCAGGCGCTCGGCTTCGAGCAGGCGGGCCAATACGTCGCCGGTCGGCCCGCCGGCCAGGTACAGCGCGACGCAGTCTCCGCCGAGCCGGCAAATGGTGCGGGCAACGTTGATCCCGCCGCCGCCCGGGTCGCGCCGCGGCCGCGCGCAGCGCAGCTTGTGCGTGTCGACGATGTGCTCGACGGACGTCGCGACATCGACGGCCGGATTCAAGGTGACGGTAACGATGTCGGTCATGATGGATGGCTTGCGGTCGACGGCATGCGCGCCCTGCCGGCTCGTGCGACGCCCGGCGGCGCGGCGAATCCCGACAGCCGACGGATGCCGGACGTGGTTCCACGTTACATTCGATGCCGGCCGCCGCGTTGACCGCGGTCAAGCCGGGCCGCGAAGGCGCGCCGTGGCGCTCGACCACCGACGCGTCCGGCCAAACTCATGCAATGAAGCATTCGTCGTCGCCGAGCCTCGCCATGGACGGGCAGCCGCTCTGCACGACCGTGTTCGCCGAACGCCATGCGCAGCCGCGCGAAACATCATGCGCGGCCGTATTCCCTTACGTCGCCCGCCCGCCGTCGCTCGCCGAACCGGTCGAGCTGCGCGTGCAGGTCGGGCGCGCGGCGTGCGCGACGCGCGCTCGACCAGAAGCCGGTCGCAACGGTCAGGCGACGGTCAGCCGGTCGACGACTTCCCGAACGCCGCGCACCGATCCCGCCGGACCGCACGCGGCGCGCCGTTCGGCGAGCGACGCGACCGTACCGGTCAACGTGACGATGCCGTCGGCCGCTTCGATCGAAATTCCGGCGGATTCGCGCTGCGCGCGCCGCGCAAGCGCTTCGGCGATCCGGGTGCCGACGTCCGGCACGGTGTGGTCGGCACGCACGCGAATGCGGTTCGCCACGCCGACGACGCCGATCATCCGGCTGACCACCTTTTCCGCCGCGCGGCTCTGGAACGCGTGATCCACTTCGCCGTCGAGGGTCACACAACCGTGATCGACTTCGACGCTGATCTTGTGACCGCGCAATGCGTCCTGCCAGTTGAGCGCGAACGTGATCGCGATCGCCAGCGCCTGGTCCGCGCACGCGTTTTCGGGTGGTGCGACGTTCATTTCGAGCACGAGCGCGCGTGCGTCGGCGACGTGCAGCGCCGTTTTCTGCGCCTCGAGCTTTTGGGCCCAGCTGTCGACGGTGCCGCGCAGCGTCACGATCCGGTCGTGGACCTCGACGTCGATCCGGCGCGCGTCGATCGCCGGATTCCAGAACAACGCCTGCTCGACATCCTGCTTGAGTGCTGCATCGGACTTCATGTCGGTCTCCCGTCGCTACGCGCGCCGATCGCGAAGGATGCGACCGCCGGCGCGCCGTGCCGGATTGAGCATCGCGCATGGCGCCAGCGGTGGCTTGACGCGGATCAATCGTCTGCTGCGTGACTCCAATTGCACGCAGGCATGCACATGCGTAATTCGTCTGTTGATGCAGATCAACGGTGCTTCGCAGCGCGACTCGATCATGACGGCAGACGCTGCGAATGCCGTGGCAACGTAAACATCGGGCACCGAGCCGGCAGCGCGCCCTCCCGGGAGATCGTCATGAACCGAAAGCAGTTTCGTTACGCATTGGCGACGCTGAGCGTGTTCGTTGCGCTGGCGTCGCTCGCCGGCATCGTGCACGGCATGCTGTTCGACGAGCGGGTGTTCAGGTATTCGATCGGCACGTTGATCCTGAGCATCGTGTCGTTCGTCGTGCTGCTCAATCTCGCGCCGGGCGAGGGCCCGTAGACGAAACATCGACTGCGCAATCCGCGCCGCGCGTGTCAAGCGAGGGTTCATTCGAAACGCATTCCCGCCGCAGTGACCCAGATCAAGGGAGCGCGCGGCAATCGTCGGATATAAGTGAACCCTGAGCGGCGTCGCCACGACGGCAGCGCCTTCCCGTATTCCCGTATCCGATGAGGCATCCGATGCGCGTTGTCGCGCTTGCCCCGCTGTGTCAGCCTGCGTGTGCGTCTGCACTGCGCTCCCGTCTCGTCGCGCTGGCGGCGAGCGCGTGCCTGCTGTCGGGATGCCTGTCGTTCGCGCCCTCCGACGATCGTCCCGCCGCGCCGATTCCCGCCGCGTTTCCCGATCCCGCGGCGCGCGCAGCGCCCGTTTCGAACGCGCCGCCTGCCTGGCAAGACTACTTCGTCGACGTGCGTTTGCGCGCGTTGATCGACCAGGCGCTCGCGAACAACCGCGATCTGCAGGCCGCCGTTGCGCGCGTCGAACAGGCGCGCGCCGTCTACGGCATCCGCGCTGCCGATCAGTGGCCGACGATCGGCGCCGGTGCGGCCTATGCGCGGTTTCGAACTCCGGGCGGCTTCCTGACCCCTGCGCCCGCCATCGGCCAGCTCTACGAGATTCAGCTCGCCGAGACGCAATGGGAGATCGATTTCTGGGGCCGCGTGCGCAACATGAAGGAAGCCGCGCGACAGCGCTTTCTCGCGAGCGACGCGGCCCGGCAAGCGGTGGCGTTGAGCGTGATCACCGGGGTCGCGAACGCGTATCTGTCCCTGTGCGAGATCGACGAGCGGATCGCGCTGACGCAGGCGACGATCGATACGCGGCGCGAATCGCTGCGTATTTTCCGGTTGCGTCACGCGGCCGGTGCGATTTCGCGCCTGGACCTCACGCAGTCGGAAATCCTGCTGCAGCAGGCGGAGTCGCTTGGGACGCAGTTGCAGCAGGCGCGTGCGTCGGCCGCCGATGCACTGGCATTGCTCGTCGGCGCGACGCCGGATCTGGCCGACACGCCGCTCGCGCTCGACGATGGCGCCGTGCTGCCGGCTCTCGCCCCCGGCCTGCCCGCTTCGCTGCTGTTCCGGCGTCCGGACGTGATCGCGGCGGAGCACGAATTGCAGGCAACGCGCGCGAATATTGGCGCGGCCCGCGCCGCGTTCTTCCCGCGCATCGCGTTGACGAGCGCGATCGGTTCGGGAAGCAGCGCACTGCACGACCTGCTGTCGTCCGGCGCGGGCGTGTGGTCGGTGATTCCGAACCTGACGCTGCCGCTTGTCGACGGCGGCCGCAACCGGTCGAATCTCGCCCTCGCGCGCGCGCAGCGCGACGAAGCCCTGGCCAACTACGAGAAGACCGCGCAGCGCGCATTCCGCGACGTATCCGATGCGCTCGCCGCGCGCTATTGGCTCGCCGACCAGGTTGCCATCGAACGCGCGACGCTCGCGTCCCAGGCCGAGCGGGCGCGTCTCGCGCAGCTGCGCTACGACAACGGTGCAACGCGCTTTCTCGAAGTGCTCGATGCGCAACGCGACCTGATGAACGCGCAGCAGCAGTGGGTGATGACGCGTCGCGCATTGTTGTCGAGCCGCGTTGCGCTGTACGACGCACTCGGCGGCGGCACGACCGACGCCGGCGGCGCCAGCGCCGAGCGCGGCCACTCTCCCGGCGATTCGGGCTCCAGATAATGAAAACCATCAAGCACCCTCTTCTGATCGGTACCGGCGTGGCCGTGCTCGCGCTCGGCGTCGCCTGGTACGGCTGGACGCGCTGGCGGGACGCACGGGCGGATGCCGGGCTCGTCAGCGGCAACGGCCGCATCGAAGCGACCGAGATCGATGTCGCGACCAAGTTGCCGGGGCGGGTCACTGCGATGCTCGTCGACGAGGGAGACTTCGTGACGGCCGGTCAGCCGCTTGCACGCATGGACGTCGTCGTGCTGCGCGCGCAGCTCGACGAAGCGCAGGCACGCGAACAGCAGGCGGTGAACACGGCCGCGAGCATCGACGCGCAGGTGGCCCAGCGCCGCAGCGACAAGGCCGCGGCGGCCGCGCTCGTCGTGCAGCGGGAAAGCGAGCTGGACGCCGCGATGCGACGGCTTGCGCGTTCCGAAACGCTGTCGCGGGACGGCGCGTCGTCGCTGCAGGAACTCGACGACGATCGGGCACGCGCGGGCAGCCTGCGGGCGACGGTGAATGCGGCGCGCGCCCAGGTGGAAGCCGCCCAGGCCGGGATCGACGCAACCCGGGCTCAGCTCGTCGCAGCGCGCTCCGCAGTAACGGCCGCGCAGGCGACGGTTGCACGCGTGCAGGCCGATATCTCGGACAGCGAGCTCACGTCGCCGCGCGACGGGCGCGTGCAGTATCGCGTTGCCGAACCGGGTGAAGTCCTGCCGGCAGGCGGCAAGGTGGTCAATGTCGTCGACCTGTTCGACGTCTACATGACGTTTTTCCTGCCGGAAACGGTCGTCGGCAGAGTTCCGCTCGGCGCCGACGTGCGCATCGTGCTCGACGCGGCGCCGGAATACGTGATCCCAGCCCGCGTGTCGTATGTGTCGAGCACCGCGCAATTCACGCCGAAGACGGTCGAGACGGCGACCGAACGGCAGAAGCTGATGTTTCGGGTCAAGGCGCGCATCGACCGCGATCTGCTGCAGCGCCACCTGAAGCTCGTCAAGACCGGCCTGCCGGGTGTCGCGTGGCTGAAGACCGATTCGCACGCTGCATGGCCTGCTCGCCTCGCGATCAAGGTGCCGCAATGAAGGCAACGGCGCCCGTCGAGACGGATGCCGGCGCGGCCGACGATCCGCCGGCATCCGTGCAATCGGGCCTGGTCGCGCGGCTGGCGCGCGTATCGTTGCGCTACGGCGATACGTACGCGCTCGACGACGTAACGCTCGATATCCCCGCCGGCCTCATGATCGGGCTGATCGGGCCGGACGGTGTCGGCAAGTCGAGCCTGCTCGCGCTCGTGTCGGGCGCGCGTGCGATCCAGCAGGGTCGCGTCTGGACGCTCGACGGCGATCTGTCATCGCGCCGCCATCGCGCACGCGTGTGCACGCGCATTGCGTATATGCCGCAAGGGCTCGGCCGGAACCTGTACGCGACGCTGTCGGTCGACGAAAACCTGCAGTTCTTCGCGAGACTGTTCGGCCATGATGCGGCCGAGCGACGCCGCCGCATCGACGCGCTCACGCACAGCACCGGCCTTCATCCGTTCCTCGACCGCCCTGCCGGCAAACTGTCCGGCGGCATGAAGCAGAAACTCGGCCTGTGCTGCGCGTTGATTCACGATCCCGACCTGCTGATCCTCGACGAACCGACAACCGGTGTGGATCCGCTATCGCGCGCGCAGTTCTGGGATCTGATCGAACGCATCCGCGCCGCACGTCCGGCGATGAGCGTGCTGGTGGCGACCGCCTACATGGACGAGGCACGGCGCTTCGACCGGCTGATCGCGATGGACGCCGGCCACGTGCTGGCGACCGGCAGCCCCCGCGAACTGCTCGCGCGCACCGGTTGCGACACGCTCGAAGCCGCGTTCATCGCGTTGCTGCCGGACGCGCGACGGCACGGGCATCAGCCGATCGGGCTGGCGCCGTTCGAGCCCGGCGCAGCCGACGATTATGCGATCGAAGCCGACGGGCTGACGATGCGCTTCGGCGATTTCGTCGCCGTGGACCATGTGAGCCTGAAGATCCGTCGCGGCGAAATCTTCGGGTTTCTCGGCTCCAACGGCTGCGGCAAGTCGACGACCATGAAGATGCTCACGGGCCTGCTGCCCGCATCGGAAGGCACGGCGACGCTATTCGGCCGCCCCATCGCCGCAAACGACATCGACACGCGCCGGCGGGTCGGCTATATGTCGCAGGGGTTTTCGCTGTACGGCGAGCTGACCGTCAGGCAGAACCTCGTGCTGCATGCACGCCTGTTCGGCGTGCCGGAACGGGACCTGCCCGCGCGCATCGACGAAATGGTCGGGCGCTTCGGGCTCGCCGGCGTGCTGGACGCACTGCCGGAACGCCTGCCGCTCGGCATGCGGCAGCGGCTTTCGCTTGCGGTGGCAATGGTTCACAAGCCCGACCTGCTGATCCTCGACGAACCGACTTCGGGCGTCGATCCCGTCGCGCGCGACGATTTCTTGCGGCTGATGATCGAACTCGCGCGCAACGATCGCGTCACGATTTTCATTTCGACGCACTTCATGAACGAAGCCGCGCGTTGCGACCGGATCTCGCTGATGCACGCGGGCCGCGTGCTGGCGAGCGCGGCGCCCGACGAGCTGGTCCGCGTGCGGGGCGCCGACACGCTCGAGGCCGCATTCATCGGCTACCTGACCGACGCGCAGCGCGCGGATGGCGCCCCGGCGGACGCGTCGTCGAGCACGGACTGGCTCGCGCCGCCGGATGCGCGCGGTTCCGCTCGCGGCACCGTATGGTTCAGTCCCGCGCGCGCCGGCAGCTACCTGTGGCGCGAACTGCTGGAACTGCGTCGCGACCCGCTGCGCGCGACGCTCGCGCTGTTTGGCTCGCTCGTGCTGATGTGCGTGGTCAGCATCGGCATCAGTCTCGACGTGGACAACCTGACGTTCGCCGTGCTCGATCAGGATCAGTCGATGCTCAGCCAGGACTACGCGCAGAATCTCGCGGGCTCCCGCTATTTCGTGCCGCGCGCACAGCTGGCCGACGATCGCGACGTCGATCGCCGCATGCGCAACGGCCAGCTGTCGCTGGCGATCGAGATCCCGCCCGGTTTCGCCCGCAACGTCGCGCGCGGCCGGCACGTGGAGATCGGCGCGTGGGTCGACGGCGCGATGCCGATGCGTGCGGAAACGATCCGCGGCTACGTGGCCGGCATGCACGAAAACTGGCTGCGCGATCAGGCCCGGCGCCGCCTCGGCATGTCGCTCGCACCGGCCGTCGATATCGCGATCCGCTATCGGTACAACCCGGACGTCAAGAGTCTGCCCGCGATGATCCCCGCGATCATGCCGATGCTGCTGCTGATGCTGCCCGCGATGCTGACCGCGCTCGCCGTCGTGCGGGAACGCGAGCTCGGATCGATCGTGAACCTGTACGTGACGCCCGTCACGCGTGCGGAATTCCTGCTCGGCAAGCAGGCGCCGTACGTGATGCTCGCCATGCTGAATTTTCTGCTGATGGTCGTGCTCGCCGACGTCGTGTTCGGCGTGCGCATCAAGGGAAGCTTCGCGACCCTGGCTGCCGCGGTGCTGATCTTCAACGTCGTCGCCACCGGCATCGGGCTGTTTGCGTCGACGTTCACGCGCAGCCAGATCGCAGCGATTTTCATGACGATCGTCGGCACGCTGATTCCGGTCGTGCAGTTCTCCGGCCTGCTCACGCCGCTGTCGTCGCTCGAAGGCAGCGGCAAGTGGATCGGTACGGTCTATCCGGCAACTTACATGCTCGCGATCAGCCGCGGCGTCTACAACAAGGCGCTCGGTCTGGCCGATCTGTCGTCCCGGTTCTGGCCGCTGCTCGCCGCCGTGCCGGTGATCATGGTCGCGACCGGCCTGCTGCTGCGCAAACAGGAGCGATGAGCGTGTCGCGCCTGCTCGCCATTTACCGGCTCGGCATCAAGGAACTCTGGAGCCTCGCGCGCGACCCGATCCTGCTCGCGCTGATCGTCTACACGTTCAGCGCGTCGATCTACGTGGCCGCCACAGCGCGCCCCGAAACGCTGCACAAGGTGCCGATCGCCGTCGTCGACGAAGACGCGTCGCCGCTGTCGGCGCGCATCGCCGCGGCCTTCTTCCCGCCGCAATTCACACCGCCGCCGATCGTCGACGCAAGCGCAGCCGATCGCGGTCTCGACAACGGCGATTACACGTTCTCGCTCGACATCCCGCCCGACCTGCAGCGCGACGTGCTCGCGGGCCGCCATGCGACGATCCAGCTCAACGTCGATGCGACACGCATGACGCAGGCGTTCACGGGCAGCGCGTATGTGCAGCAGATCGCGGCGGGCGAGATCGACGCATTCGCGCGGCGCTACCGCGGCGCGCCGTTGCCGCCGGTCGATCTCGCGATGCGCATGCGTTTCAACCCGAATCTCGACGAAGTGTGGTTCGGTGCGCTGATGGAGCTGATCAACAACGTGACGATGCTGTCGATGATCCTCACCGGCGCCGCACTGATTCGCGAGCGCGAACACGGCACGATCGAGCATCTGCTCGTGATGCCGGTCACCGCCGCCGAAATCATGCTCGCGAAGGTCTGGTCGATGGGGCTCGTCGTCACGATGGCGGCCGTCGCATCGCTGACGTGCGTCGTGGGCGGCGCGCTGCACGTGCCGATTCCCGGCTCCATCCCGCTGTTCGTGGCCGGAATGGCGCTGCACCTGTTCGCCACGACGTCGATGGGCATCTTTCTCGCGACGCTGGTGCGCAGCATGCCGCAGTTCGGGATGTTGCTCGTGCTCGTGCTGCTGCCGCTGCAACTGCTGTCCGGCGGGCTCACGCCGCGCGAGAGCATGCCGCTGGCCGTGCAGGACATCATGCTCGCCGCGCCGACCACGCATTTCGTCGAGCTCGCGCAACGCATTTTGTATCGCGGGGCCGGCGTCGATGCGGTGTGGCCGCAATTCGCGGCGCTGTTCGCGATCGGCGGCGCGCTGTTTGCGTTGTCGCTGATGCGATTCCGCAAGACGATCGGCCAGATGGCCTGAGCGGCCAATTGCGCGCGTAGCCGCAATCCGTCTGTTGATACAGATCAACCGCGCCGGCAGCCGGCGCGCGATCATCACGCCATGTCTTGCGAAAACGCAAGCTTCCGCGGTTGCGGCAACGCGGACGAACACCGGCCGCTCCACGGGAGAACGTCATGATTCGTCATTCGTACCGGACCACGCTTGCGACGCTGGGCGTGTTCATCGCACTCGCGTCGCTACTGGGCGTCGTGCATGCGATGCTGGTCGGCGCGCGCGTGCTGCCGTACGCAATCGTGACGCTGATTGCCGGATCCGCCGCCTTCGTCGCGCAGCTGAATGCGGCCGACGTCGAGCGTTCGTGATGCGCGTGCAGGCGAGCCGCACGCGAATCCCGCGGTTGCTGATTTCCGTCAAGCGCGACAGTGCCGTTCGGGGTGTAATCGACTCACTGCTCCATTGACCCCCGGTGAGGCGATCCATGAAACTGACTTTTCTCGGTGCGACCGAAACCGTGACCGGCTCGAAGTATCTGGTCGAGCACGGCAGCAGCCGCATCCTCGTCGATTGCGGCCTGTTCCAGGGCACGAAGAACCTGCGGCTGCGCAACTGGCAGCCGCTGCCCGTCGCGCCCGACACGGTGGATGCGGTCGTGCTCACGCACGCGCATATCGATCACACCGGCTATCTTCCGGTGCTCGTGCGCGACGGGTACCGCGGGCCCGTGTACTGCACGGCCGCGACGGCCGAACTCAGCGAGATCATGCTGCGCGACAGCGCGCGGCTGCAGGAAGAGGAAGCCGACTTCGCGAACCGGCACGGCTATTCGAAGCACCACCCCGCCCAACCGCTCTACACGCTGGACGACGCGCAGCGTGCGCTGCGCCTGCTGAAGCCCGTCGCGTTCGACGAATGCACGGCGCTGGGCGGCGGCATCGCGTTCCGCCTGCTGCCGGCGGGACACATCCTCGGTGCGGCGAGCGTCGTGATGCACTGGGATCACAAGGTGCTGGCTTTCTCCGGCGACCTCGGCCGCTATCGCGATCCGATCATGCAGCCGCCTCGGCCGCCCGCGCATGCGGATTATCTGGTGGTCGAATCGACGTACGGCGACCGGCTGCATCCGGCGTCCGATCCCGAAAACGAGCTCGCCGCGATGTTCGACAGTACGTTCGCACGCGGCGGGGTCGTCGTGATGCCGTGCTTCACCGTCGGCCGCGCACAGGAAATCCTGCATTACATCGCACGGCTGAAGGCATCGGGCCGCATGGCGCGCGTGCCCGTCTTCCTCGACAGCCCGATGGCGACGGACGTCACCGAAATCTACCGCCACCATATCGTCGAGCATCGGCTGACCGTGTCCGAAGCGAACGCGCTCGGCCACGCGGCGACGATGATCCGGTCCGTCGAGCAGTCGAAGGCGATTGCCGAGCACCATGGCCCGATGGTCATCATCGCCGGCAGCGGCATGGCGACGGGCGGACGCGTGCTGCATCACCTGAGCCGCTATGCGCCGGACCCGCGCAACACGATCGCGCTGGTCGGCTACCAGGCCGCCGGCACGCGCGGTGCGGCGTTGGCCGCGCACGAACCGACGCTGAAGATCCACGGCGAATACGTCCGCGTCCGCGCGCAGGTCGAGTCGATCGCGACGCTGTCCGCCCATGGCGACTACGAAGAGATTCTCAAATGGCTCGGCACGATGCAGGGCGCGCCGGTGCGGACGTTCGTCACCCATGGAGAACCCGCTGCCGCCGATGCGTTGCGCCGGCGCATTTCGGAGAGCCTGCATTGGCCGTGCGAGGTGCCGACTTACGGTCAGTGCGTCGATCTGGACGAGGTCGAAGCCGCCGGTGCGCAGGAGCCTGCTGCGCTTTCCTCGTGACCGGGTCGGTCTTCCCGGCCGCCCTACCCTGCCCGCTCACGCGGCCGGCAAACCGGCGGCGTGACGGAGAATCGCCGCGCCACCGGTTCGCGTCATGCGCCGCCCGCATCCGGCCCCAACGTCAATCGACTTCGATGATCACCTTCAACGCGTGCGTTTCCGCCGCGCGCGCGAACGTGTCGTATGCGCGCTCCACCTCGTCGAGCGAGAACCGGTGCGTGACCAGACGCTTCGGATCGAGACGCCCGGCGTGCACGGTCTTCAGCAGCATCGGCGTGCTGACCGTGTCGACGAGCCGCGTCGTGATCGAGATGTTGCGGTCCCACAGCTTCTCGAGGTGCAGGTCGGCCTTGACGCCATGCACGCCCACGTTTGCAACGACCCCGCCCGGCGCCACGAGCGACGTGCACATTTCGAACGTGGCCGGAATGCCGACCGCTTCGATCGCACAATCCACGCCGACGCCGTCCGTCAGCTTCATCACTTCCGCGAGCGGGTCGGCCGCCCGGCCGTCGAGGCAGTCAGTCGCGCCGAAGTGCCGCGCGACGTCGAGCCGGTTGCTGTCCGGATCGATCATGATGATTCGCGCCGGCGAGTAGAACTGCGCGGTCAGCAGCGCGGCCAGCCCGATCGGCCCGGCGCCGACGATCGCGACCGTGCAGCCCGGCTGCACCTTGCCGTTGAGGACGCCGCACTCGAAGCCGGTCGGCAGAATGTCGGACAGCATCACGAGCGCGTCCTCGTCCGCGCCGGCCGGAATCCGGTACAGGCTCGTCTGCGCATGCGGAATCCGCACGTATTCGGCCTGCGTGCCGTCGATCCGGTGGCCGAGAATCCAGCCGCCCGTCGTGCAATGCGAATACAGTCCGCGGCGGCAGTACTCGCAGCGCCCGCACGACGAGATACATGAAATCAGCACGCGATCGCCCGGCTTCAGCGAGTCGACCGCGGCGCCCGCCTGCTCGACGATCCCCACGCCTTCGTGGCCGAGAATGCGCCCCGGCTCGCACGTCGGCACGTCGCCCTTGAGGATGTGCAGATCGGTGCCGCAGATCGTCGTGCGCGTCACGCGGACGATCGCGTCGGTGGGCGACTGCAGCGCCGGTGCGGGCCGCTGTTCGAGCGACTTGCGCCCCGGCCCGCGGTATACGAGTGCTTTCATCGGTGTTCCTCCATTGAAAGAGTGGCGGCATCGTTCGTCGGCGCACCGGCTTGCCGCGCCCACGCGACGCACAGTGCCAGCGCGCAGGACGCGACCCGCACCGCGACGCCGTCGGCCCGACTCGTCAGCACGATCGGCACGCGCGCGCCCACGACGACACCTGCGTTCGCGGCGCCGCCCAGGTATTCGAGCTGTTTCGCGAGCATGTTGCCCGCTTCGATATCGGGCACGACGAGGATGTCGGCGCGACCGGCAACCGGCGAGTCGATCCCCTTCTCGTGCGCCGCCTGCTGCGAGATCGCGTTGTCGAACGCGAGCGGCCCGTCGACCACCGCCCCGGTGATTTGCCCGCGCTCGGCCATCTTCGCGAGCGCCGCGGCGTCGAGCGTCGAACGCATCGCCGGATTGACGGTCTCGACCGCGCTCAGCACGGCCACGCGCGGGCATGCGACGCCGAGCGCATGTGCGACGTCGACGGCGTTCTGCGTGATGGCCGCCTTCTGCGCGAGGTCCGGTGCGATGTTGACGGCCGCATCGGTCAGGATGAACGGCCGCGGATACGCCGGCGATTCGATCAGGAAACAGTGCGACATCCGCTTGTCGGTGCGTACATCGGATTCCACGGCGACGACCGCGCCCATCAGTTCGTCCGTATGCAGGCTGCCCTTCATCAGCGCACCGGCGCGACCGCTCGCCGCCAGTTCGACCGCGCGGGCCGCCGCCGCATGGCTGTGCGGGACGTCCTCGATCGTCCAGCCCGCCAGATCGATGCCCGCGTCGTCCGCGATGCGCAACACCTTTGCGCGCGGCGCGACGATCAGCGGCTCGATCGACGCGCCGATCGGCGACGCGTTGATCGCGGCAAGCGCGGTGACGCTCGCCGTGTCGCACGGATGGACGACGGCCACCGTGAGCGGCGGCGCGTGGCGCGCCCGCGCGAGCAGTCCGGGCAGCGCGCCGTCCGCCGGCGGCAGCACGCCGGGCAGCCGCTCGCCGCCGGACGCATCGGGATGCAGGGAATCGTTCATGTTTCCAGTACGTAGGTGCCGGGCGCCGCGCCGAAGCCGGCGGCCGGCACGCGCGCCCGCACGTCGCCGGACGAATGCGCGTGCAGCCAGTCGCGCCAGCACGTCCACCACGAGCCGTCGACGACGGGCGTTGCGTTGACGAAATCGTGCCGGCTGCGGTATGGCGCGCCGGGCTCGCGGGTCGCGCAGCGATAGTGGCGCCCGGGATGGCCCGGCTCGGACACGATGCCGGCATTGTGGCCGCCCGACGTCAGCACGAACGTCAGCGCGTGGTGCGTGAGCAGGTGGAACGTGTAGACGGAACGCCACGGCGACACGTGATCGCGCTCGGTTCCCACCACGAACGTCGGCACGTCGATGTCGGACAGCGCGACCGGCCGACCGTCGACGCAGTAGCGCCCGGCCGCGAGATCGTTGTCGAGAAAGAGCCGCGTCAGGTATTCCGTATGCATCCGGTACGGCATGCGCGTGGTGTCCGCGTTCCACGACATCAGGTCGTTCGGTTTCGTACGCGTGCCGAGCAGGTATTCGCTCATCATCCGCGACCAGATCAGGTCGCGCGCGTTCAACAGCTGAAACGCGGCGGACATTTGCGCACCGTCGAGGTAGCCCTGCCGCCACATCAGCGCATCGAGCGCGGACAATTCGCTCGCATCGATGAAGAGCCCCAGTTCGCCGGGCTCGCTGAAATCGGTCTGGGCCGCGAGCAACGTGACCGAACGCAATGCGCCGTGTTGCCGGCCATCGCGCGCGAGCGCCGCCGCGCCGATCGCGAGCAGCGTGCCGCCGAGGCAATAGCCGACCGCGTGGACTGCCTCGCCGCAGATCGGGCGGGCCGCGTCGAGCGCAGCCATGCAGCCGTCGCGCAGATAATCGTCGAGCCCGAGCTCGCGCGCGTCCGCGCCCGGATTGCGCCACGACACGACGAATACCGTAAAGCCGGAGTCGACCAGGAAGCGGATCATCGAATCGTGCGGCTGCAGGTCGAGGATGTAGTACTTCATGATCCACGACGGCACGATCAGGATCGGCTCGCGCGCCACGTCGGCCGTCGCCGGATCGTATTGCAGCAGCTCGCACAGCGCGTTGCGCCACACGACGCGGCCCGGCGTGATCGCCACGTCGCGGCCCGGCAGGTAGTCGCGCGCGTCGCGGGCCGGCGTGCCGCCGGCCCGATCGAGCAATGCGCTCGCGTCGTCGAGCCAGTGCCGGAACCCTGCCGCGAGGTTTGCGCCGCCGCTGCGTATCGTCGCGTCGAGCACGACCGGATTGGTCGCCAGGAAATTGCCCGGCGAGCACGCGTCG
The DNA here is from genome assembly GCF_001718795.1 of Burkholderia latens. Taxonomy (NCBI): domain Bacteria; kingdom Pseudomonadati; phylum Pseudomonadota; class Betaproteobacteria; order Burkholderiales; family Burkholderiaceae; genus Burkholderia; species Burkholderia latens. The sequence goes on from NZ_CP013438.1 coordinate 1,161,570, forward strand.
AGCCACTGTCGCGCGACGAAGCCGACCAGTTCCTGATGATGCCGTTCGACGCCCGGCACGCCGCGCGTCGCGTCGCGCCACCAGCGCTGAATCGACAGGAATCCGTCGCGATACGCGCTAAACGGCCATGCCGTCCATTCGCGCGCGGCGAAGCGTGGATCGGCGTGGCCGGCGTGCACGGCGAGACCGTCGGCGGCCGCATCGTCGGCGCCGCCTTCGTTCGGGGGCGCCGTCGGCGCCACGGCCGCAAGCCACGCCTGCGCCGCGAGTTCGAAGCATTTTCCCGGCGCGACGGCCAGATGCGCGCTCCAGTCGAGCATCGCGAGCGCGAGCGACACAGGCGACAGACCGAAGGTCATCGCGGCGACGTTCGCATGCGCGGCGCGGTTCCACCGGTCGGCGGGCGTCGTCGGGACGGGTGCGCATCCGGGCTCGCACGACGGGGGCTCGCTTGCGCCCGCCGGCTGTGCCCGCTCCGGCCTGAACGGTGCGTGCGTGACGGATGCGTTCATCTCATGTACATCCCGCCGTTCACGTCGAACTCCGCTCCGGTCGCGAAGGCGCCCGCGTCGGAACACAGGAACGCGACAAGCGCGGCGATCTCATCGGGGTCGCCGAGGCGGCCGAGCGGAATCTGCGGGAGGATCTTCGTGTCGAGCACTTCCTTCGGCACCGACTCGAGCATCGCGGTCGCGAGGTAGCCAGGCGCCACCGTGTTCACCGTCACGCCGTGGCGCGCGAGCTCGAGCGCCAGCGCCTTCGTGAAACCATGGATGCCCGCCTTCGCGGCCGCGTAGTTCGCCTGCCCGTATGCGCCGCGCGAACCGTTCACCGAGCCGATGTTCACGATCCGCCCGAAGCCGGCTTCGATCATTCCCGGCACGAACGGCTTCGTCATGTTGAACATGCCGTCGAGATTGGTGCGCAACACTGCATCCCACATGCTCTTGGTCATCTTCACGAACGTGGCGTCGTGCGTCACTCCAGCGTTGTTCACGAGCACATCGACGCGCCCGAGCTCGGCGAGCACGCGTGCCGCGCAATGCTGGCACGAATCGTAGTCGGCGACGTCGACCTCGAACGCATGGAACGTGCGGCCCGCGTCGCGTTCGCGCGCGAGCCACGTCGCGACATGGTCATTGTGTTCCGTGTACGACACCGCCACCGTCATCCCGGCCTCATGCAGGCGCCGGGCGATCGCGGCGCCCAGGCCGCCCATGCCCCCCGTGACGAACGCGACACGCTCAGCGCACATGATCGCTCTCCCGTGCGCCGACGATGCCGTTCAGCCGCCGCGTCGAGCCCGCCGATTCGCTGCGCGGGCCGGCCGCGCCTTCGATCCCGCGCTCGAGCGCCGCCATCCAGTCGGCCCACGGCATGCTGGCTTCATTGACCGCTGCGAGCCGGCCGAGGTCGGGCAACCAGTCGGTCTGATAACGCGACAGCGCACCCGCGCCGTAGTCGCGCAGCCACGTGCGCCACGCGCCGGCGCTCTCGAATTGCGCGCGCATGCAGAGTTCGGTGGCGTCCTGCCAGATCCCGACGCTCGTGATCGCATAGTCGCGCATCACCTGCGTGGCCGCCTCGCCGAACGCGGTCCACTCGGGCGTTTCGGCCAGCGTCTGCCGCAGGCGGCGCAGCGCGTCGCGGTCGCGCTCGATGCGCCGCCCGGCGATTGCGTGCCATTCGTGCTGCCAGTCGCGGTTCAGCGCGGCCGTGCGCAATGCGAGATCGCAGCCCGCGCGCCAGGCGTCATTCGGTGTCGTCAAAGCGTACGTGCTCATCGGCTTCCCCCTTCGATCGGATCAATGGATTGGCGTCACGCGTCGTGCCGTCCGCCCCGGTTCGGCATCGCGGCCGCTTCACTGTGCGGGTATCGCGCGCGGCTGCCGTTGATCTGAGTCAAGTGCGAGGAAACCCTGCTCCGTAGACTGGATTGCACTGGCGGATCACCCGTCGATGGAGCGATTCCGATGAGCTACAAGAGCATAGTCGTGCACCTCGATACGAGCCTGCGTGCGCATTCTCGCCTCGAGTTCGCGTTGCGCGTCGCGCGCCGCTTCGGCGCCCACCTGACAGGCGTTGCCGCGATCTACACGCCGGAACCGCATTCGTTCTACGTGATGGCCGGATCCGCCGACTACTTTCGCGAGCGCCGCGACCAGCGCGACGACCGGCTTGCCGCGCTGGAACGGCTGTTTCACGCCGAGACGGCGCGCGCGAAAGTGTCGGCAACGTGGGTGCGGGTCGACGAGCGCGCGAACCTCGCGGTGCCGCGCGCTGCACGCGTTGCCGATCTCGTGATCGCCGGCCAGAGCGATCCGAACGATCCGGAGACCTATATCGACGACCAGTTTCCGGAGAACCTGGCGTTGTCCGCCGGACGCCCGGTACTGTTCGTGCCGTACGCCGGCGAATTCCCGTCGCTCGGCGAGCGCGTGTTCGTCGCGTGGGACGGAAGCCGCGAAGCGACCCGCGCCGCGCACGATGCGATTCCGTTTCTCGAACATGCGAAACGCACGACGGTTGCGGCCGTCGTCGACGGCAGGTCGGAAGCGGCGGCCACGCGTATTCCGGCCGCCGACGCCGCGTTGATGCTGGCCCGTCATGCACACGACGTGACCGTGCTCGACATCGATGCAGGCGACGGCTCGGCGATCGGCGACACGTTGTTGTCACACGCATATGAAACGGGCTCCGACCTGCTCGTGATGGGCGCCTACGGTCACCCGCGCTGGCGCGAACTGATGCTGGGCGGCGCGACCCGCACGGTGCTGGCGTCGATGACGCTGCCAGTGCTGATGTCGCACTGAGCCGGCCCGTGCGTACGCTCGCGCTGCTCGTCGTCAATGCCGGTTCGTCGAGCGTGAAGTTCGCCGTCTTCGCGTATCCGCCGCACGGCGACCCCGCGCGGCGGCCGTTGCACGAGGGCGAAGCGGTCGCCGTCGGCAACGGCGTGTCGATCCGCTTCGATGCGGAGCCGGACGCGGCGCTGCCGCTGACGGCGGGCAATCCCTACCACGCCGTGCTCACGCAGGTCGCGATGTGGATACGCGTGCGCTTGCCGCATCTCACGCTCGGCGCGATCGCGCATCGCGTGGTGCACGGCGGCGCGCGGTACGAGGACCCGGTGCTCGTCGACGCCAACGTGCTGGACGCGCTGCGCACGCTGACGCCGCTCGCGCCGCTGCATCAGCCGCACAGCCTCGATGCGATCGACACGCTGCGCGACGCATTCCCGGACGTCCCGCAAATCGCCGTGTTCGACACCGCGTTTCACCGCACGCTGCCGCGTGTCGAGCAGTTGCTGCCGTTGCCGCGTGCATGGTTCGACGACGGCGTGCGCCGCTATGGCTTCCACGGCTTGTCGTACGAATACCTCGCCGTCGCGCTCGACGAATCGTTCGGCGCGCGTGCGCACGGCCGCGTGATCGCCGCTCACCTCGGCAGCGGCGCGAGCCTGTGCGCGATGCGCGACTGCCGCAGCGTCGCGACGACCATGGGCTTCTCGGCCCTCGACGGACTGATGATGAGCACGCGCTGCGGAACGCTCGATCCTGGCGTCGTCCTGCACCTGCTCGACACGGGCAAACTGTCGAGCGCCGCGCTGGGCCACCTGCTGTATCACGAGGCGGGGCTCAAGGGCGTATCGGGAGCATCCGGCGATCCGCGCGTGCTGCTTGCGCGCGAAGCGGCAGGCGACGTGCCGGCCCGCGACGCACTGGCGCTGTTCGTTCATCGCGTCGTGCGCGAGACCGGCGCGCTGACCGCACTGCTCGGCGGTCTCGACATGCTGGTCTTCACGGCCGGCATCGGCGAACATTCGGCGCCGTTGCGCGAGCGGATCTGCGCGGCGCTCGGCTGGCTCGGCATCGAACTCGACGCGCGCGCGAATGCCGCGCACGCACACGTGGTGTCGTCCGCGTCGAGCGCGGTCGCGGTGGTCGTCGAGCCGACCAACGAAGCGTGGATCGCGGCGCGCGCCGCGGTGCGAGTGCTGCGCGGCAACGGCGCAGATTGATCCAGATCAGCGCGATCGCCGTGCGTGCGCCGATGATGATTCCATCGACATCCGTTGAAGGGAAATGCCATGTACTCGAACATTCTGGTCGCGCTCGACGGCAGCGAGACGTCGTCCCGCGCACTCGACGCCGCGCTGAATCTCGCGGCGCAGACGGGTGCGCGGCTGACGCCGGTCTACGTCGTCGACTTCATGGTGCCGGCGTACGACACCTTTGCATACGACCCGTCGATCCTGGTCGATGCATTCCGTGAAGAAGGGCTGCGCGTCACCGAGGATGCGGCACGACGACTGAAAGCGCGCGACGTGGCCGGCACGCCGCGGATCGTCGACGTCGCGCCGGTGGGCGAAGACGTCGCGCAGCGCATCGTCGCGCTCGCCGGCGAGCTCGACGCCGACCTGATCGTGATGGGCACGCACGGCCGGCGCGGTTTTCGCCGCCTGTTCCTGGGCAGCGTGGCCGAGCGCGTGCTGCGCCATGCGACGCGTCCGGTCCTGATGATTCCGGCGAGCTGCGCCGCGAACGCGCCCGTTACGACCACCGCCGCATCGACCGAAAAGGAGCCGTCATGAGCTACAAGACCCTGCTCGTCCATCTCGACGACAGCGCGCGCTGCGCGACGCGCGTCAACCTCGCGCTCGAACTCGCGGCCCGCTGGAACGCCCACCTGATCGGTCTCTATGTCGTCTGCCAGGACCTGCTCGAGCCGTTGGGGCGACCGGACGAACCGCTGAAGCTGGCCGTCTACGAGCGCTTGTCCGAGCAGCGGCGCAAGGACGCGGAACAGCGGTTCCTGGCCGCAGCCGAACGCGCCGGACGCAGCGTCGAGTGGCAGGCGCCGGCAGGCAACGCGCCCGACGCCGCGGTCGTGCACGCGCGCCATGCCGATCTGCTGGTGCTTGGCCAGGAGGACCCGGACGACCGCATGACGTATGTGGCCCGCCATTTCGTCGAGGATGTCGTGATGGGCAGCGGCCGGCCGGCACTCGTCGTGCCGTATGCGGGCGAAGTCCGCACGCTTGGCGAGAACGTGTTGATCGGCTGGGACGGCGGACGCGAGGCGGCCCGCGCGATGGCCGACGCGCTGCCGTTGCTCGCCCGCGCGCGCTTCGTCAACGTCGAGACGGTCGCGCGCCGCCCACCCGATCCGGACAAGACGCCGGCGGGCGTCGACGTCGCCGCATATCTCGAACGGCACGGGATTCGCGCGTCGTTTTCGACGACGCCGCGCGACCGTTCGGTCGGCGTCGGCGCGACGCTGCTGAACCGCGTGACCGACCTGCATGCGGATTTGCTCGTGATGGGGCTGTACAGTCATGCGCGCATGCACGAACGCGTGCTGGGCGGCGCGACGCGCACCGTCCTCGAAACGATGACGGTGCCGGTCCTGCTGTCCCACTGAGCGAGCGAACGGGGGCCGCCGCCCGCGGCCGCCCCGCGCTCATCGCGACGGTCACAGCATGCCGGCGCCCGGCCTCTCGCGCACGACCAGCACCGGCCGCTCCGCGATACGCACCAGCGACTCGGCGACACTGCCGAACAGCGCACGGCGCACACCTCGGCGGCCATGCGTGCCCATCACGATCAGATCCGCATCGCATTCGGCGGCCGCTCGCGCCAGCACGTCCGATATGTCCTCCCCACACGCATCGATCGTCTGCGCGCTGCCGCGCACGCCCGACAGCCGGAACGCGGTTTCGGCATCGGCAACCGCAATCGCCGCCTTGTCCGCGTCCAACCCGGACCGGTCGCGCTGGTCGATATAGCCGCTGTCGAAGTCGGCCAGGCGGGGCGCGTCCGACACGACGCACAACGCGATGACGAGACCGCCCGAACCGCAGGCGAGCGAAATCGCCTCGTCGAGCGCGAGCCGCGCTCCGCGGCTGCCGTCGAGTGCCACGAAGATCCTTTCGTACATGACGCCTCCCTGCTGTGGTTCGGGTTCGATCGATGCGTGAAACCAGTCTGATCCCGGCAGGCAGCTTCCCGTTGACGCGCGTCAAGCCCGTGCGGTGCTTTCCGTACGTATCGGTTCCGATTGGCGAACGCCGGCGGAGCGCGCACAATCAGCGCGTTATCGCAGCGCCGGCCGGGCCCGCGTTTCGTGTCCCGCGTGGTGCCGGCCGCGCCCTCGCCGTCGAAATTCGTCGGGATGAACTGCAATGACCGTGAATGCGCCCCCTTCCAGGGCCGGACCGACCCCGCACCGGAGGCTGCCTGCCCGATATGCCGCGCTCGCCGGGCTGCTCACGCTCGCGCTCGGCCTGACCGCGACGTTCGCTGCATCGCGGGCGCTGCAGAACGACATGCAACGGGCGGCCCGCGCAAGGTTCGAGCAAACCGCGACGCTCGCGACCGCCGACGTGCGGCGCAGCCTTCTCGGCGCCGCGGCGTTAGTGGGCGGTGCACGCGGGTTCGCGTCGGCGCTATCGGCGCAGCCGTCCGGTACCGGATGGCGCCGCTATCTCGCGAGTCTCGATCTGGACCGATTGCAGTCACCGGTCCGCAGCGTCGGGAGAATCGAGCCGAGCGCCGCCGAGGACAACCAGCCGACGCGCCAGGCGCTCGATCGGGCGGCGCAAACCGGCAGGGTTGCGCTTGCCGCGACTGCGATCCAGGACGGCACCGGTGCGACGCTCGCCCGCACCGAGCTGACGCTGTATTTGCCGGTTTATGCGAACGCCGCGGAAGGCACGTCGCCCGAACCGGCGCACGCGACGGCGACCGGATACGTATATGCATCGCTGATTCCTGATCGACTCGTCGATCCGTCGGTGCTCGAACGGCTGCACATGGACGTCACGGCCGGCAATCCGGCGGCGCCCGTGTATTCCGGCGGCCCGCGCGGCGACGATGCCGCAGACGTGCGCGACACGTTCGAACGAACCGACGGATTGACGTTCGGCGGCACCGCGCTCTCGCTCCGCTACAGCGCGCCGCGCGCCGACACGTCGCGCGTTGCGATGGCGGCCCTGCTGGGCGGCGCCGTGCTGTCGCTCGCGCTGGCCGCACTCGTGCGGCAGGCCGTCGCGAACCGGCCGCGCCCCGGCACACCCGCCGGCGACGCCCAACCCGGCGAAGCCCGGATGATGGGCATCATCCGGTCGTCGATGGAGGCCATCATCACCGTCGACGAAAACCAGACGATCGTGATCTTCAATCCGGCGGCCGAACAGGTGTTTGGCGTATCCGCGATGGACGCAGTCGGTGCGCCGCTGTCCCGCTTCATCCCCGAGCGCTTTCGTGCCGCACATGCGCGCCACGTCGAGCAATTCGGCGTCACCGGCGTATCGGAGCGCCAGATGGGGCGGCAACGCGTGCTGTTCGGACTGCGCGGCGACGGCACCGAGTTTCCGATCGAGGCATCGATCTCGCAGATTCGCGACGGCACGGGCAAGCTGTATACGGTGATGCTGCGCGACGTCACCGAGCGGGTGCGCGCGGAGAATGCGCTGAAGCAGTCGCGCGAGGAACTGCGCGAGCTCTCGGCCAACCTTCAGAACGTGCGCGAGGAGGAGAAAACGCGGATCGCGCGTGAATTGCACGACGATCTCGGCCAGCAGCTCACCGCGCTGAAGATGGACCTGGCCGCTGTCGAACTGGGGCTGGCCGGCGTCGTGCCGCCGGGCACCGAGATCCGCGAACAGCTGCGCGGCATGCACCGGCTGATCGATTCCACGGTTGCGTCGGTCAGGCGCATTGCCGCGGATCTGCGGCCGGTGATGCTCGACGACCTCGGGCTCGTGCCGGCGATCGAATGGCTTGCAAACGATTTCACGCGCCGCTACAGGATCACCGTCGACCGGGACATCGGGCCCATGGATGCGGCGTTGACCAGTGCGGGCGCAACCGCGCTGTTCCGCATCGTGCAGGAGGCGCTGACCAACGTCGCGCGCCACTCGGACGCGACGAACGTGACGCTGGCCTTGAAAGCGGCGGACGGCTATTGCATGCTGCGCATCGCGGACAACGGTCACGGCGCGCCCGCGCAGGCCCGCGACGCACAGGATCGCCCATCGTTCGGGCTGATCGGCATACGCGAGCGCGCGCACATGCTCGACGGGACGGTGACGATCGACAACCGCCCGGGCGTGGGGTTCACGATCACCGTGGTGCTGCCGCTGCACGCCATCCAGCAAGGAGACGCGCTGTCATGATCAGGGTACTCATCGCCGACGACCACGCACTCGTCAGGGACGGTCTGCGGCACATCCTGCAAAACGCGAGCGGTTTCGAAGTCGTCGGAGAAGCGCAGGACAGTGCGTCGACGATCGCGCTCGTTCGCGCCAACGAAGCTCACGTGCTCGTGCTCGACCTGTCGATGCCCGGCCGCAACGGCGTCGAACTGATCAAGCAGATCAAGGACGAGAAACCGGGATTGCACATCCTCGTGCTGACGATGCACGCCGAGCAGCAATATGCGGTGCGTGCGTTCCGCGCCGGGGCCTCCGGCTACATGACCAAGGAAAGCGCGAGCGCGGAACTGGTCGCGGCCCTCACGAAAATCGCGGGCGGCGGCGTCTACGTGAGCCTGACCATGGCCGAGCAGTTCGCGCAGAGCCTGAACGAACCGACCGATCTGCTGCCGCACCAGCGGCTGTCGGACCGCGAGTTCGACGTATTTCGGCGCGTGACGAGCGGCGAGTCGATTTCCGAAATCGCGCAGGCGCTGTGCGTCAGCGTCAAGACCGTCAGCACGTACAAGACACGGATCCTCGAAAAGATGCAGATGCCGAACGACACGGCGCTCGTGCGTTATGCAATGCGTCACAAGCTGTTCGACGACCCGGACGAGCTGTGACGGCGGCGGTGCCGGCGCTCGCGACAAGTCGCCGCATCTCTGTAGGAATCGCCCTACAAGACTTCCCTCTTCCCTACCGCAACTTCAATTCCGGCTGATTTTCTCGAGGCTGCGTGCCATCCATACTGCAGATCACGAAAAACAATTCAGCATGCTTCCCGGCGCAACGGCGACGGCTTCGTCGAGACCGGCATAACGGTCTACCGGCGCGTCCGGCCGGGCGTTCCCTTACACGAAGGCGGCAGAGACCAAGGCCGCCGGTACAACGGTCAGCGCGCTCCCCGCCCGACGGCGAACCGCAGCTGCCGCAACACTGGAGCCGATCATGCAGTGCAATGCCGATGTCTCGACGGCCATGCCGTCACGCCCGTTCATCCCGCTGCATCCGGTTGCCTCCACGGACCAGCCGAAGCGCGCCGCGTCGCGCTGTTCGACCTGCGCGTTGCGTACCGTCTGCATGCCGACCGAGCTTTCCGCCGACGATTTCGCGCGCGTCGATGCGATGATCTGCACGACGCGTCACGTGCGGCGCGGCGAAACGCTGTTTCGCGCGGGCGATACGTTCAACAGCATCTACGCCGTCAGGACCGGATCGTTCAAGACCATCGTGATGCACCGCGACGGCGACGAGCAGATCACGGGGTTCCAGATCGTCGGCGAATCGCTGGGGCTCGATGGCGTGCATACCGGCCACCACAATGGCGACGCGATCGCGCTCGAGGACAGCACGGTCTGCATCATCCCGTTCGGCCAGCTCGAGCAGCTGTGCCGCGAAGTGCGAACGATGCAGCATCACGTGTATCAGATGATGGGCGCCGAGATCGTCCGCGAATCGTCGCAGATGCTGCTGCTGGGCACGATGACCGCCGAGCAGCGCGTCGCCGCATTCCTGTTGAACCTGTCGGCGCGTTTCAAGGCGCGCGGTTACTCGGCCGCCGAGTTCGTGCTGCGGATGACGCGCGACGAGATCGGCGAATATCTCGGGATGAAGCTGGAAACGGTCAGCCGCATGCTGTCGAAGTTCCAGCACAAGGGGCTCGTCGCCGCGCAGGGCAAGCAGATCCGGATCGTCGATTCGGAAGGCCTGCGCAGCATCTGACGATGGCGCGCGGCCGCCGCGGGGGTCAGCCGCGCATGCTCAGCACGGCGGCGCCCGACACGCGCCCGCCGCGCAAGTCGTCGAGCGCCCGGTTCGCATCGGTCAGCGCATAGCGCACAGCCTCGACACGCAGCGGCATCGCCGCGGCGATCCGCATGAACTCGGCCGCATCCGCACGCGTCAGGTTCGCGACCGACGCGATGCGGCGTTCGCCCCACAGCCACGCGTACGGAAACCCCGGGATGTCGGTCATGTGAATCCCGCCGCACACGACGATTCCGCCCTTGTCCAGCGCGCGCAGCGCGGCCGGCACCAGCGCACCCGCCGGCGCGAAGATCAGCGCGGCATCGACAGGCGTCGGCGGCGTTTCATCGCTGCCGCCCGCCCATGCCGCGCCCAGCGACAGCGCGAGTTGCTGCGCCGCGACGTCGCCGGGCTTCGTCAGCGCAAACACGTCGCGCCCTTCGCGATGCGCGACCTGCGCGACCAGATGCGCAGCCGCCCCGAAGCCGTAGATGCCGATGCGGCGCGCATCGCCCGCCATGCGCAGGGTTCGATAGCCGATCAGCCCGGCGCACAGCAGCGGCGCGGCCTCCAGATCGGAATAGCGCTGCGGCAGGTGCACGCAATACCGATGGTCGGCGACGGTGCACTCGGCATAGCCTCCGTCGATCGTGTAGCCGGTGAAGCCGGGGCTGTCGCACAGATTCTCGCGGCCGGACCGGCAATACGCGCAATGTCCGCACGTCGAGCCAAGCCATGGAACGCCCACGCGATCGCCGGCCGCGAAGCCCGTCACGCCTTCACCGACCCGGCGCACCGTTCCGACGATCTCGTGCCCGGGAATCAGCGGCCGCTTCGGATGCGCGAGTTCGCCGTCGACGACGTGGAGATCGGTCCGGCATACGCCGCACGCATGCACGTCGATCAGTAGCTGACCCGCCGCAGGGGACGGGTCCGGCACTTGCGTTGCGCGCAACGCCGGTGTCGTGCCGTCGAACATCATCGCAAGCATGCTTGCCTCCCCGTGCGATCGTCTTCGCAAGCTTCGTCAAGGTTAGTCGCAGCACGCCGGCGCGTGCACCGCCCGCCAAACAGGCGCTTGATGTGGGTCAACGGCCGCCGCACGGTTGCTGACACGATGAAGGGGCTTGATGCCGCCAGTGCGGCGCCCCTGGAGACGATCAAATGATAGCCGTTCCCCCGCTTGCCGCCAGCGCCGATCGCGACCGGCTCCTGAGGTCGCTGCTGAGCTATGCGGTGCTGGCTCCATCGAGCCACAATTCGCAGCCGTGGCGATTCGTCGTCGACGGCGCCACGATCTCGGTCTTCGCCGACCGCGTTCGCGCGTTGCCCGTGGTCGACCCGTACGACCGCGAGCTGATCATCAGTTGCGGCGCGGCGTTGCTCAATCTGCGCGTGGCGCTCGATCACGCCGGGCTCGCGTACACGATCAGCACGTTTCCTTCGGAGGTCGACCCCGACCTGCTTGCGCTGGTCCGGGTCTGCGACGACGGCTATTCCGATGCCGCCCTCGGCGCGTTGTTCGATGCGATCGCGGAACGGGTCACGACGCGCGCGCCATTCGAAGCGACGGCCGTACCCGACGACGTCCAGCGGGATCTGATTGCCGCCGGCGTCGCGGAAGGCGCCGACATCGCGTGTGTCGACTCGATCGCGCACCGCGCGCGCGTCGCCGAGCTGGTCGCGCAGGCCGATCGTCAGCAGTTCGCGGATCCGCGTTTCCGGCGCGAGCTCGCGAGCTGGATCGATCCGCGCCGGCGCGACGACGGCATGCCGGCATTTGCGGCCGGCGTGCCCGCGTTGCTGGACTTCTCGGCGCCGATCGTCACGACGGCGGTGCGGACCTTCGATCTCGGCAACGGGCTGGCCGCGCTGCATCATCAGCTCGTCGGCGCGTCGCCGTTGATCGTTTGCATCGCGACGGTGCGCGACGATCGCGAAGCATGGCTCGCCGCCGGCCAGGCGCTCGAGCGGATCCTGCTCGTCGCCGCGCGCGCGGGCTATACCGCGTCGTATCTGAACCAGCCGATCGAGACGGCCGGGTTGCGTGCGCACCTGTGCCACATGCTCGGGCTGCGCGGCGAACCGCAGTTGCTGCTGCGCGTCGGACGCGGCCCGCATACGCCGCATTCGCGTCGGCGCCCGCTCGATGAAGTGGTCTCCTTCTCCTGATTCCGATCCGCACGAGGATATCGCCATGACAATCATGCGCCGCGCCGCCCTTTGCGCGATTGCCGCGACAGCACGCATCGCCGCCGCGCAGGCGCCCGCGCCCGAGCCGACCGAACTCGTCGACGCGCAGCACTGCATGTTCTGCCATACCCAGGACATGACGTTCCTCGGACCGTCGTTCCACGACATCGCCGCGCGCTATCGCGGCGATCCGGACGCGCCTGCGGCACTGGAGCGCAAGCTGCGCATCGGCGGCCCCGCGCATTGGGGCGACACGCCGATGCCGCCCGCGCTCGAGCGTGGTGGCCCGTTGTCAGCGCAAGAAGCGCATCGGCTCGTCCGGTGGGTGTTGAGCCAGTAACCGGCACGCGTTGCTTCCGCACATGTCGACCACGATCAAACCGGCGCCTGCCGGCAACGCGAAGCGCACGAGCGGCATCCGGCGCATCGGAAGGCGCACGCGACGCGTCGCCACGCGTGTGAATCGCCGCGCAGTCGACGACGACGCGGCGACGCTGCAGCGCGCGAGCATGCGCGGCATCCGGCTGCAGCTTGACTACTGGAAAGCCGAGGAGCGGCTGCAGACCGAACGCATCGGCCATGCGGTCGTGATCTACGGCAGCACGCGCGTCGTTGCGCCCGCGGTCGCGAACGCGCGCCTGGATGAAGCGAACCGTCTGCTCGCCGAACGCCCGCACGACGCGAGCCGGCGTCGCGCCGTCACGATCGCCAGCCGGCTCGTCGAGCACAGCGTGTACTACCGGGTAGCGCGCGAATTCGGACGAATCGTCGCGCATGCGGACCGGTGCACGCGCAACGCGCGGCTCGCGATCGTGACCGGCGGCGGCCCCGGCATCATGGAGGCGGCCAATCGCGGCGCGTACGAGCGCGGCGCACCCAGCATCGGATTCAATATCGAACTGCCGCGGGAGCAGGCGCCGAATCCGTACATCACGCCGGCGCTGTGCTTCCGGTTCCACTATTTCGCGATCCGCAAGCTGCACTTGCTGGAGCGCGCGAAGGCGGCGGTGTTCTTTCCGGGCGGATACGGCACGTGCGACGAGCTGTTCGAGGTGCTGACGCTGCTGCAGACGCGAAAGATCGCGCCGCTGCCGGTGATCCTCGTCGGCGAGGCATACTGGCGCCGTGCGCTCGATCTTGCGTTTCTCGCGGACGAAGGAATGATCGATCGCCGCGACCTGGAACTGTTCACGTATTGCGAATCCGCCGTCCAAATCTGGCAAGCGATCGGAAGCTGGTATGCGCGGCGCCGGGAACGCGGGCCGGCGCGCTGCCGTGCGTCCGCAAAGTCGCGTACGGTGTAGGAATCCGCCGACGGCACGCTCGCGATTCCTACCTCGACTTCGGGGCCGGCTGATTGAAACGCCGGCCCGCGCCGACGATACTGAAATCACGGATTCCGGCCGCCCGGCCCCGATCGCAATACAACGAGGAGACACGCCATGTCATACGTCGACTATCGTTCCGACCCGGGGATGCCTGCGGCCACGTCGGACACCACCCTGCTCGACACCGTGGCCCTCGTCGCACTCGCGCGCGATGCCGGCATGCTGGTGACGCTGGACGCGCAGATCGGACGCGAGCGGTACGAAAGCGTGACCGGATCGATCGCCACGCTCGCACGCTTCGCGCAGGCGCTGCAACTCGCAACGGCGCTGGCGAGATCGTAAGGCGGGCGCGACGCACGCCGCCGTTGCGGATCGCAATTCACACGGTAAACGTGTTCGACTTCTTCATCTCGACCCACGTCATCCCGATGCGGAGCGCGTCGAGGGCGGCGTCGCGCTCGGTCGCATGCACGGTGCTTCGACAGAACGTTCGATCGCAGACGGCGCCCGGCGATTCAAGCACGACGTGAATGCGGCTGCGGAAGCCGCCCGTTTCGGCCGCGGCCGTTTCGATCGCGACCGACCAGTCCGTATCGTGAAGCTCTCCTGACACTGTCATCCGACTGTCCTCCCGGATCGCGGCGGGCCGCACATCCGCCATCCATCCGCCTTACTCGACCACCAGATCGTCGACGACGGCGCGCACGCCGCGCGCCGACCACGCAGCGCCGCGCACGGCCTTGCGTTCGGAAAACGAGCCGACCTTGCCGGATAGCCGCACGGTGCCGTCGTGCACGTCGATCGCGATGTGCCTGGCCTCGCGCTCGGCGTGGCGCATGATCGCACGCTTGATGCTGGCGCCGATGTCGTCGGAACCGAGCGTCCCCTGCACCGCGATGTGGTCGGTCACGCCTGTCACGCTACGCATCTGCGAGATCGCGCGCACGGCGAGATGGCTCTGGTATGCCCAGTCGACCTTGCCCGACAACGTGATCCAGCCGCGCTCCACCTGCACCTTGACCGCGTCGTCGTCCAGGCCGGACGTCCAGTGCAGCACGGAATGCACCGCCTTCGCGATGTCCTCGTCGGTGCGGACGTCGTCGTCCGGCAGATGCACGGTCATGTCGACGACGACCGCCCTGACGCCCCCGACACGGTTCGCCGCGCGCTCGATCGCGAGCTTTTCCGCATAGCTCGGCGGGTGCCCCGAGAGCGTCACGATCCGGTCGGCGACTTCGACGCCGATGCGGGTTGCATCGATCGCCGGGTCGGACTCGAGTTCATCCTGGACGTCCTGCTTCAACTGCTTGTCGGTTTTCATCGTCTGCTCTCCTGTGAGCCTCGGTACGCGTGTCCGCCGCATACGGCCAGCTTTGCACGGCCGCGTCCCGCGACCGCTGACGCAGGTCAACGGATGCCATTGCACCGCACCGTGCGGCACGACGCTGCAGCGCTTGCCTGACGGCGGCCCTGACGATGCGCCGCGACCGCTGCGACACCATCAATGGAACGGCGCGCGAATCGTGCCGCGCGCCGGAATCCGGCCGACGGGCAACGCGTGCGCGCGTCGCGCAATGCCCGCCGTGCGGTCAGCTGATCGGGAGCTTCTTCTGCCCGACCGGCGCCTTCTTCGGCAACGTCAGCGACAGCACGCCGTCCACATACGCGGCCGTCGCATTCGTATCGTCGATTTCGCCGGACAGCGAGAACGAACGGCTGATCGCGCCGCTGTAGCGCTCGCGCCGGATCACGCGCTCGCCGTCCTTCCGTTCGTTGCTGCGTTCGACCTTCGCGTTGATCGAAACCGTATTCCCGGCCACCTGTACGTCGATGTCGTCCTTCGCGACGCCGGGCAGTTCAGCTTTGACCGTATACGCGTTGTCGTTCTCGGTGACGTCGATCTTCATCGACGCAAGATCCGGCTCGTCGGCGAGCGTCATGCCGCGCAGCGGCCTGAACAGCCCCTGAAACAGGTCAGACACGGGCTCGATCGAAAACGGATCGTAACGCGACAAGTTGCTCATGGTTCGCACTCCTTCGACAATTGACGTGCGGCCTGCACCGTCGTCCCGGCAGCATCGCCGCGATGAAGAACGCGTCGCGCGGCACGACCGGCCGCGCGCCGGACGATTGATCGTTCAGGCATCAGCGTACGCGCCTGGTCCTGCACCTGCTTGACGCGTGTCAAATGACGACGGCGCTCACGCGCAGAACCGGAAATAGCCGCTGTGCAGCACGATCGGCCGCCCGCCGACTTCCTCGAGCAGGCAGCGTGCGGCCTGTTCGATGGCGGCACGATGATGCGCAAACGCATCGACCAGATCCTGCTCGCGCGACGACATCGCGCGGAAGTGATCTTCCAGCGCTTCGGCGGTGATCGCGCATCGCACGCGACGCCCGTCGACGAGCGCCGGAAAACTCAGTGCGGGATCGAAGCCGCGATAGGTGGGCGGCTCGAACGGAAACGATATTTGCATGATGGTGACCTGAACTCGAAGTCGATCGGCCGCGCGCGACAACCCGCTCGGCGCACGGCGCGTGTTGCCTGGTATCCCGCGCGATCCTCGCGTGGACGGCGCGATCAGGCCGCCACGGTCGCGGGTGCGGAGCCTTCGTCTCGCACGAGCAGTACCGGGCACGCGGATTCGCGCAAATAGCGTTCGGCCACGCTGCCGAGGAGCATGCGCCGAACGCCGCGCCGGCCGTGTGTACCGGTCACGGCGAGATCGATCGAACGATCGTCGACATAGCGCCGCAGCCGCTCCACCACGTCCTCGCCGATCCGGGTTTCGACGAGCTCGGTCTCGCCGTTCACGCCGGCTTGCGAGATCGCCCGGTCAGCGCCGCGCAGGATCGTCTTGCCGTGGTGCCGGATCTGTTCGAGCAGCGCGTCCGGCTCCATGCGTCCGCCGTAAGCAAAGAGGATGGATTTGTCGACGACGAACACCGCGAATAGCCGCGCGCGACACGCTCGGGCCATGTTCAGCCCTTCGTCGAGCGCCTTCAGCGACGAAGGGCTGCCGTCTACTGCAACCATGATGTTCGTGTACATACCGACCTCACTCGATGACCGGACGCGCCGGCGGCGTTCGAATATGCTTCCATCATCGGTGCTGGCGACGCGTCGTCGTTGACCGGCGTCAACGCCGATGCATCGGCATGCGATAGCCTCGAGATCGAACAACGACTACCGCGCTAGCCGCGCGCCCGGCGCCCGCTGCGTCACGTGCAGCGCCGGCACGCGGCATCGACGCGTGACGCCGCGCGCATCCATCGACCAGCATGCCAACCGCCCGACATCTGCCATTCGCGCTCGGCCGCGCCAACGCACGCCGACAGGCCATTCAATTCGATCGTGCGTTGCGCCGGCCCGCGACCTACCGTCATCCCGCCGGACGCATCCGGCGGATCGAAACCCATCTCTCCGTCGTTTACCTGGCCGGCCGCTATGCGTACAAGCGCATCAAGCCCGTGCGCTTCCCGTTCGCCGATCTCGTGCGGCCCGCGCAGCGGCGCCGGTGCGCGCTCGCCGAGTGCACGTTCAACCGGCCGTTCGCCGGCCCGCTGTACCTCGGCGTCTGGCCGCTCGTCGCACGCGGGCGCCGGTGCGGGTTCGACGCACCGCTGCGCATCGACGCGCAGCGTCGGCGGCACGCGGCGCCGGGCGAGTACGTGGTCCGCATGCGGCGGTTCGATGCGCATGCGATGCTGTCGGCGCGCAGTGCGTCGCGCGACGACGGCCTCGCGGATGCGGACGCGCTCGCCGACACGCTGGCCCGCCATCACCTGCACGCATCGCGCCGGGCGCCGAGCGCTCGTCACGGCAGCTGCGCGCGCGTCGTTGCGCAATGCCTGCCGTTGCGCGACGCACTCGACGTCGCGGTGCCCGACGAAGCGGCGTTGCGGGCGTGGTACGAAGCCGAATTGACCCGGATCGCGCCGCTGCTCGCCGAACGGCACGCGCATGGCTTTGTGCGCGCGTGTCATGGCGACCTGCATCTCGACAACATCGTCCGGTGGCGCAACCGGATCCTGATGTTCGACTGCATCGAATTCGACGATGCGCTGCGCTGGATTGATGTCGCGAGCGATCTCGCGTTCGCGATGATGGATTTTTCGGCGCGCGGCCGGGCGGATTGCGCGCAGCGCCTCCTTTCCGGCTGGCTGGCCCGCACCGGAGACCACGCGGCGCTGGGCGTGCTGCCGTGCTACTTCGTCTACCGTGCGCTGGTGCGCGCGCTGGTCGCGCGGTTGCGCGGCGACGACGCCGCGCGCAACCGCTATCTGCGCGCTGCGTCGGCGATGGCCGACACGCGACGCAATGCGCGGCCGGTGTTGCTGCTGTGTCACGGGGTGTCCGGGTCGGGCAAATCGCAGGCCAGCCGGGCGCTGGCCGCGCGGCTCGGCGCAATCCGGTTATCCAGCGACATCGCCCGCAAGCGTGCGGCCGGCGCCGCGGATGCGACCCGTCTGCCCGAACGCGCCTATTCGGACCAGGCGATGGACGCTATCTACGCGCGACTGCTGGCGGACGCCGCCGTAGTCCTCGATTGCGGCTACGCCGCGATCGTCGATGCGACGTTCCTCAGCGAGCACAATCGGGCTGCGTTCATGTCGCTCGCCGCGCGGCGCGGCGTGCCGGTCGCGATTCTCGACTTTACCGCGAGCCGCGCAACGCTCGCCGCGCGTGTCGCCGCCCGCGCGGCACACGGACGCGATGCGTCCGATGCGGACACCGCCGTGCTGGCGCGGCAGCTCGAGCATGCCGCCCCGCTGACCGAAGCCGAAGCGGCGATCGCGATCCGGTTCGACACCGATTGCGATCCCGCCGCGTATGAAAGCGCCGCGTTCTGGACGCCATTGCTCGCCGCGCTGCGCATGTGAACGCGCGGCGGCGGCCGGCCGCGCGGCCATTCGTCGTCCCCGGACGCCGCGTTTTAGCCGACGATAACCTGCTGCCCCGGATTGATGTCGCCGGGGTGGCTCGCCAGATTCCGGTTCAACTGCAGGATCTCGTTGAACGCCGCGTCGATCCGCTGTCCGTCCGACATCCGCTGCCGTTCGTCCGCCGGCACGTGCGCCGCGTCGAGCAGCGTTCCCTCGTGATTTTCGGCGATCGTCCACAGCGAATCGCCGGCCACCACGTCGACGGTCAGCGGCGTCGGTGTAGGCGTCGCGCTCCGTGAACCCGCCGACGGCTGGGCCGGTTGCGATGGCCTAGCCGTCGGCGACGCAGTCGCGCCCGGCTGCCGGGTCGCCGCCGTCGGGGCGGGTGCGACCGATGCACCCGCTGTCGGCGTCGCGCCGGCGGAACCCGACGGCGACGGTGTCAGCGTCGGCGTCGGTGTCGACGATGGCGATGACGATGGCGATGGCGATGGCGACGGGCCAAGGCCGGGCTTCTTGTTCTTGTCGTCCGACCCGTCGAGCGCCTTGATGACACCGTACGCCTGCGTGATCGCAAAGATCCCGACCGGCAACAGCGCGACTCCGGTCGGCAGCCGCGCCATCCACGGCGTCGCATTCGGGAATTGCGAATGCAGCCGCCCGGCGCCCAGCAGCGCACCGGACATCGCACCGAGCACGCCCGTCATCCCGTCGCCGAACGTATGCGCGGCCATCGCGCCGTGAATGCCGGTCGCGAGGCCCACCGCGGAGGTCACGTAGTCGCCGGTCGCGCTCGCGAGCCGCGCGATCTGGCTTCGATTCTCCGCGTTCACGCCGCGCGCGCCGCCCTTGTAGACGATACCCGTGGAGGCGGCGCTGATGATCCCGCCCAACGCCTGCCCGCCGGCCAGCCAGTTGCCTTGCAGGAACTTGAAGCCGTTGATCGTGATCGTGCCGCCGTAACCACCGAGCGCAAGCAATCGCCCGACGCGGCCGACCGAGTGCCGCGGGCTGCCCCGGTGCAGCAGTTTCAGCGACGTCCCGCCGACCACACCCTGCATCTGCCCGAGCATGTCGTCCGCAATCGCCTTCAGGTGCGTGACGGTCTCGTCGAACGTCAGCACGCCATCCTTGTTCAGCGCGCGCAGTTGCGCGGCCGCGGCCTTGCCTTCATGGGCGATCTGCTCGAGCTGCGTGCCGCGCGCGTCGACGTCGAACCCGTTCGCCTTGAGTTGTTTCTGCAGCCCGCGCACGAGCCGGTCGACGACGTGATCGAACACGCGCGGATCGGCGTTCTTCAGGCTCGCGACCGCGCCATGATGCAGCGCCTGGAACACGCGGCCGACCCGCAGCCCGGCATACAGCGAATTTGTCGCCGGGCCGACGAACGCGTTGCCCGTCGCTTCGAGCACGACAGCGCCGCTCGCGCCAACCGCCGTGGCCCCGGTCATGTCGGCGGCAATCCGCCGTCCCGACGGCGGCGGCCGGTGCGGGCCGATCGGCTCGTCGTGCACGCGCAGCGCATGCAGTTCGGCCTGCGCGCGCTTCGCATCGAGAATATCGACGTTGGCGAGCTGCGCGGTCTCGCGGCGGCTCGTGCCGATCGGCTTGGTGCCGTCGTTGATCAGCGCGGGATCGTGCACGACCGCACTCCAGTGCTCGAGCGGATTCGCGGTCAACGGCTGCGCGCGCGTGGTCACGCGATCGGGTATGCCGGCGCCATATGCGTCGAGCCAGCGCCTGGCGAACGAGCGCGCGCCCTTCTGCGTGGTGCCGCGCGGTTTGCGACCGTCGCCCTTCCAGTATTCCGTCGCATGCTCGATGGTCGCCTTGCGCGCCTGGTTCAGCCACACGGTCGTGTTGCCTTCGTACAGCTTGTGGCGCAGTTCGGCGATCTCGGCAGGCGTCATCCCGCGCTCGGCGCCGATCCGCTCGACTTCGGCGAACAGCAGTTGATGCTGATTCGCGAGCGTCTGCCGGTCGACCCGCTCGAACACGCGCGTGAGCGCGTCGGCGCCGTGCAGGCGATCGATGATCGACGGATTCTTGCGATTCTCGACGATCAATTTCGCGAGCGCGCCGGTCAAGTCCTGGTTGCCGATGAAGTCGGCGCCGTGCGTGCCGAACGACAGCCCGACGTGCACCCATTCGAGCCCTTCGCGCTCGAGCACCGCACGCAGCAGCTTCTCGTGCCCCGCGCCCGGCACCGACTCCGGCACCGCATCCCAGCCGTGGAACGTGATCATCACGTTCGGCGCGGTCTTGTCGGGGTTCGCGTTCGACCACTTCTCGAGCGCTGTCATGACCCTCACGTAATCGTGGTACGCGTGGTTGGTGCCCGACTGGTACCGGTAGTCGGTGCCGGACACGAGCGCGCGCGCCGGTGCGGTTTCGAGCCGGATCGCGAAGCCGGTGCGCGCCGCTTCGTCGAGCCACGCATGCAGGTGCGCGAGATGATCGAGCGCGAGCGCCTCCCCGTCCGTGCCGGGCGCCGGATGGATGACGCCGTTCTTGCCGTCGAACACGGCGTTCTTCTGGTCGCCGAGCGCCTTCACCGCACGCAGGAAATCCGGATCGTGCGCCTTGCCGAGCACGGCCGCGAGCAGATTCGGATCGACCACGAGCGTGACGACGGGCGTCACGCCGCCGTATTGCTCGACCATCTTGCGCATCAGCGCCGGATCGTCGCTGAGCGACAGCGAACGCGCCATCGGCACCATGCGGTCCTGCAGTGCCGGGTCCGAGCGCGTGAAGATCTGCTGGATCCGGTGATCCGCGACGGTCGCCGCGCCAAACTTGCGCGTGTGCGCGCGCAGCTTGCCGGGCACCGGCAGGAAGCGCGACGCCGACGTGGACACGTCGCGCGCGACATACAGATTGTTCAGCAGCGTGCGCCACATGCCCGGGTCGATCATCACGGCCTGCGGCTCGCCCTTCAGCACGAGCTTGACCTTCCCGGCGCGCTGCGCCTGCTTGTTGTAGGCCTCGATCTGATCGTGCGTCGGGAAATACTGCTCGGTCTTCGCCGCGCCGTTGCGCAGGTTGAACGCGACGACAGTCGACGACGACAGCCCTGGCTGGTACGGCTCGATCGACAGCGCCGCGGGCGCGGCGGTGCTCGCGTGCCGCAAACGATGCAGGTCGGCAAGCACCTCGTTGTAACGGCTGCGCGTGCGCGCCGCGAGCGCGCGGAACGGCGCCGACGATTGGCCGCGCGCTTCCGCATCGGACAGTTGCTCGCGCAGCGCCTTTTCGCGCGCCTGCAGCGCCGCGATCCGGGTCGGCCGCGTGCTGCGCAGAAACTCGCGCGGCCGCAACTGGGTGAGCAGGAAATGCACGTCCGTGCCGAAGCGGTCGTTGCCGATCGGCATTTCATCGAGGGACACGCCCTGGCGACCCAGATTGTTCACGTGCCTGATGTTGTCGAACCAGCGCATCTCGCCATTGCGCGCCGCGATCACGCCGAGCGGATTGCCGAGCGACTCGGCCACCGCTCCGTCCGTCTTGAACACGTAGATCACGTGGCGATTGCCGTCGACCGCGCCGTTGCGGATCGCGGTCAGCAAGTGCGGCACGCTGTTGCCGCTGAAGTCGACCGCGTTGAGCCCGGACTTCTCCGACGGCAGCAGGTGCGGATCGACCGGCACGCGCGGCGCCGCCTCATTGGCTCGGCCCTGGTCCGCGCGCGTCAGCGGCTGGCGCAGCGGCACCTTCGCCTGGAACACGTCGCCGAGCGTACGGCGCGGCGGCTTCTCCGCTGCGGCGGTGTCTTTCGTCGGCTGGAAGCCGCCGATGCGATCGACGATCTCCGGCTTCACGTCGCTGACGACGAAGCGGATGCCGCGCCGCGGCGACTGCAGTACCGGAATGCCGCCGCGCCGCCGCCGCCGGAACACCGTGCGCAGATCCTGCTCGGGAATCTCCGTGTCGCCGACCGACGCCTTCTCGTAATACTTCCATTCGTGGTTCGTGTTGCGCTCCGCATAGCCGAGCACCTTGCCCGTTTCCTCCTCGACCACGTGAATCCAGCGGCGATCGCCCTCGACCGCGCGCACGGCCTGACGCGGCCGCTTGAACCCCGGCGCATCGTGCAGCTTCACGACGTCCGCGGCGAGCGCGTTGTCGACCGGATGACCGGATGCTGCCACCGGCCACGACGACGTGCCGTCCTTCGTCTCGATCTTCGACGCGCCGCCGAACCGCATCAGCTCGTCGTGCGCAACCGGCGACACGTAGAAATCGAATTGCCGGCGTGCCTTGCGGCCGCTGGCGCCGGTCTTGACGAGCGCCTTGTTCAGATCCTTCGGCACGCGCGAGCCGTCCAGCATCCGCACCGGGCCGGGCACGCCATACTGATCGGTTTCGAGTACCGCGACGAACGTCGGCGCCGCGTGTTCGGCGCCCGTCTTCGGCGCATCGGCATGCGCGGTGATCAGCACGTGCGCGTTGGTGCCGAGCTTGCGCCCCAGTCCGTCAAGCGTCGGCGCATGCCGGCCGTCGACGCGCGTGAGCGTGCGCCGGCCGAGGCTGTCGAGCCACGTCGCGGCAACCGCCTGCGGATCGGTCGCTTCGGCGGGCGTCGTGCGTTGCGGCGGCGCAGGCGGATTCGCGTGTCCGGAGACGGTCGCGGGTGTCGCCGCGCCGGACGGGTCGCCGGCCGTACCGGCCAGGCGCCCGCCCGCCGGCCCCGCCGGCCCGAGCGTCGGCCACGTCGGCCGGCCGTCGTTCGCGCCGACCGCGCGCGTGCCGCCGGCATGCACCGCCGTATAGCCTTCCGGCAAGCCCGACCCGTCGATGCCGGCAAGCCGGTACGACACGGCGCCTGTCGCGGGGTCGCGGGTGCGCACCACATACATGTCGACGCCGGCCGGCTTGTACAACTCGCCGCCGTCGGGCGTCGCGATGCGCAGCGCGCGGGCCGGATCGTGACCGAGCGCCGACAGCAGCGCGACGTCGGTCGGTGCGGCACTTTCGACGGCGTCGAGATTCGCGGCCGCACTCGCCGAGACACGCTCCTGCGGCGTCAAATCGGGTTGTGCAAACGTCGTGGCATCCGGCAACGCGTCGGTCGGCACGTACGCGTGATTGCGCGGCCCGGTGTGTGCGCTGTCGAGCGCCTGCCCGAGTTCGTCCTGCGCGACCGTGCGCGCGCCTTCCGGCAGCGCGAGCCGCGCATCGGCCGCCGTGCGGCCCGGTGCGTGCGTGGCGGCCGCCGGTGCGTCGGGGACCGTGCCGCTGAACCGGAACCAGCCCGCCTCCGGATCGAGTGCGCCAAAATTGGTGCCGCTGCCGAGCACGTCACTGCCGTCGTGCGTGACGAACTCGACGCGCAGGTTCGTCAGCCCGGCCTCGTGGAACGCCTGCATCACGTCGTCGATGACGCGGGTCGGCTCGGCTTTGTCCAGGAACTCGCTCGGCCACCGCTGGCTCACCGTGCCGCCGGGCTGCGTCACGCGCGCCGCGTCACCGATCACGCCCGGCCGGTCGGCAAGCGCGGTACGGAACGGATGATCGAGCGTGACCGATTCGAACGTATCGTCGGGAATCGCGGTGAAGTCGTAGTCGGGATCGGCGAACGTCGGATCGGCCACGCGCGGCACCGTCGGCCGCGTCGGCCGCTCGCCGCGCGGGCGCGATCCGGCGCCACGCGTGCTGGCGGTGCTGGCGGTGCTGGCGGTGGTTGGCGCCGCTTGCGCGTCGCCGCCGGCGGGGAGCGCCGCGCGGCCCGCGCGCGCCGGATCGCCGCGGAAGCGCTGCATCGGCAGGCGATCCTTGTCGACCTGGCCCGTCAGTCGCGTGCCGCGCACGGTCGCCGAACCGTCGCGTTCGACGAGCAGGATGTCCGGCGGCGCCCAGACCGACGTCGGCCGGCCGGTCAGCTCGGACAGCCGCTGCGCGAGCGCCGCGGCGAAGGTGGTGCTGGCCGCGCGCACCTGGCCCGGCGCGATCCGCAACGGATCGTGCTTGTTCGATCCGCCGTAGCACGAATACAGCGTGACGTCCTGCTCCGGTTCGAGGTGCGGCGCGACGCGCTCGGCGACCTCGTCCGGCGTCAGCGGCCGTCCGTCCGGGCCCAGCATCGCGTCGGCCGAGATCCCGTGACCGAATACCACATGATGTCCGGGCGGCGACATCAGCCCGCGCGCGCCGACCGCGTGCAGCGGATCGTCGGCCGGCATCAGCAGCGTATCGGCCGGGCGCAGGAATTCGGGATGCTGGGTCGCGTCGATGCCGGTCACGTCGTCGAACCCGGGCTGCAACACGGACCGGCCGTGAATCGTCGTCGTGACGATTCCACCGTCTGCGACCTTGCGGTCGGTATAGACACGGCTCGTCTTCGGATAGATCTTTTCCGTCTTGCCCGACAAGCCGTCGTCGGCCTCCGCTTCGGCGGCCTGCTCGACGCGCGCGGCCCATTCGTCCACCGTGTAGATCCGGTCCGGCGCGACTTCGACGAGCGGAATCGGTTCGTGGACGGGCGGTTCGCCCGCGTCCGGCTCGGGCGCGAGCCGCGGATGCGTGGAGCCTCCCGGCACCGTGTCCGGCCGCCCGGCATTGCCCGGCGCGCTGCGCGGGACACCGCCCGGCGTGCCGTCCGCGCCGCGCCGGCCGCTGTCTCCGTGCGGATCGATCTCCGCTTCGACCGGCTGCACCGGCTCGACCGGTGCGTCGCCATGGGCGGGCGCGTGGGTCGTCGGCTCGCCGCGCTGCGCGAACACCATCGGCGGGTCGCTCGCATCGGGCGCCTCGGGTACGTGCAGATAGAGCCGCGTTCCGACATCGGGATCGTTGGCCGGCACCTTGATCGACTCGTCGAGCGGATACAGCTCCAGTGCGCCGGTGCCGCGCACCGAGTTCGATGCGATCGACGCGATCACGGGCACCTGCAGCTCGTATGCGAGTTCCTGCGCGAACGAATAGCCGCCGGCACCGAGATAGCAGCCCGTCAGCAGCACGCCGTTGCCTTCCGTATAAGCCGGATCGTCGAGCAGCGCACGCGCGAATTGCCGCGGCGATATCGTCTTGCCGCCCTGCGTGATCGCAGCGGAGCTGTCCAGGCTCACGTCGCGCGGCTGCGTGCCGTGCGATTCCGCGATATCGAAACCCGACACTTTCAGGAACTGGCGCGCGGTCGCGTGACCGAGCAGGTTCACGACGCTCGTGCCCGGCACCGGCCGCAGTTCCAGCGGATTGATCCGGATCGGCTGCGCGCCGCCCGGCGAGAACTTGCCGTTCACGTCGGGCTCGATCTCGAAGCGCGCGACCCGGCGGTTCGGATTGGGCACGGCGCGGTGCCATCCGGCTGCGTCGTCGTCGCCGAGCCGGCCGAACACCGGCGCCTGGATCAAGTCTGCGAATTCCTGCAGCAATGCGGGGTCGGCGCCGCTGCGCGGCCCGTCGAGCGCGATCGGCGTACCGGGCGTATAGCCTTTCCATGCCAGCGCTTCCAGCGCATGCGTCATCTCGAGCGCGCTGGCGGGACGGTTGCTGCGCGGATTGATGATCGATCCCCGTCTCGTCAGCATCCGCCACACGTACACGCCGATCGGCACGCGCGCATCGCCCGTCGCCGTGCGGCCGCCCCACTGGTTCGACACCGGACGCGGCGCGACGCTGCTCCAGTCGACCGGATGCGCGCCCTGATCGATCACCGCCACTGCCGGCGAGAACCGGTAAGTGCGCGGGCCGCTGGTGACCGAATGGTCCGGCACACCGGCCTGGTCCGGCGCGCCTGGCTCGATCAGGATGCCGCTCGTATAGCCGGAATCGGGAGAACCGTCGGCGCGATAGCGAGGCGAACGCCACGCGACGAACCCGCTTGCGCCATACACGTCGACGCCGAGCACGTTCGCGAGCAGCTGCGCGAGCGGGCTCACGCGCGTGCCGGCGCCGCACGCATACAGAATCACCGGCGATTTGCCGTCCCAGCCGCTCTGGCGAATCATCTCGGCCATGTCGTCGGCGGTCATCGCCTTGCCGGTCGCGCTCGCGAACGCGTCGGCCCACGCGTGCGCATAGACCGCGAAGTATCCGGGCGGCACCGGCAACAGCGGCCGCTCGCCCGGCGGCAGCCGGTTCTCCGGCTGGATCGGATTGTCCGAATAGATCGCGAGGTCGGCCTCGCGGCGCGGATACGCGGCCCACTGCGTTTCGCTCATGCCGAACGACGCGTTGATCACGTCGACGCGCCGGCCGTCCTCGCTGCGGATCAGCGGCTTCTGCGGATCGAAGCCGTGCGGGTACACCACGCGCAGCGTGCGGTCGTACGCATCGTTCATCGACAGCACGAACGCACCGCCGGCGTCGGTCAGCCCGATATGACCGACGACCGCTTCCGGCGGCACCGTGCCGTCCGCGGCGAGCGCGCGCTGATCGACCAGTGCGATCCGGTAGCGGCCGCCCGCGACGCCATCGGCGCCGACCATCAGCGCATCGTGATACGTCGCGTAGCGCGTCACGCCGATCGTGCCGTCCTCATCCGGCGCGACGGCCGCGCGTGCCTGTCCATCGGCGACGGCTTTCGCGCGTCGCTCGTCGGCCTTCGCCGCGCTCATGTCCTTGAGCAGATCGCCCTTGTCGGTCGCGGGCAGGCCGTCTTCCTCCGGATTGCTCACGTTGCCTTCGGCGTCCTCGAGCGCATACACGTAGTATTCGACGTCCTCGAGATGATTGCCGCTCGAGATGATCCGCGCGACCACGTCGCTCAATATTGCCCGGTCGGCCGCGATGCGCGCGGGGATCTCCCACGACGCGGGACGTGCGCCGCTGGCCGGCACACCGGCTTCGGCAGGCGACGCTGCGTCGGCTGCGAGCGCGTCGGCGACGGCCGGCGTCGCGGCGCCTTCGACCGGTTCGCCATCGGGCGCGAGCCGCAGCGCGAGCGCATCGCCGTCCGGCGTGCCCTGCATGCGGCGTGCACGCAGCCACGCGGCGACGCGCGCCCGCAGCCCCTTGTCGGCGGGGGCGACCGCGCCGCCTTCGTCGGCCGGTTCGCCAAAGCTGGCCGCCTGTTCCTCCGCGTGCTGCCACGGGTTGCCGATCTCGCCCACCGCGAGCCGCTGGTTCGCGAGCCCGTTGCCGTACAGCGTCTCGACGACGTTGACCGCGAGCGGGCGCGGCATCGCCGACGGTGCGGGCGTCTTCGTGATCGCGCGGATCGGCCGCTCCATCAGCGTGTGGGAGCCGAGGCCCATTTGCGCGACGCCGATCCCGAGGTTCAGCAATTGCTGCGCGCGATCGGAGTCGGACATCGCGTCCCAGTTCTTCACCAGCGACACGCCCTGGTCGGCCATCTGGTAGCCGCCGATCACGCCGCCGGTGACGTTGAACACGCCGGCCGTGCGGCCCGTCGTCTGCGCCATCGACTCGAACGCGTCGGCCTCCTGCGCGAACCGGCCGAGCCCAGCTACGTCGGCCGTCACGCCCTCGCCGCGCGACGCGAGCGTGAGCAGGTCCGACACCTGTCCGGTCGTGCGCAGCAGCGACGACGCTTCCGCGAGCGACTTCGCCGCCATGCCGAGCCCGCCGCCCGCGAAACCGGCGCCGCTGCCGATCAGGCTGATCCAGTCGCCGCGCGCCTGTTCGTTGCCGAAGCCGATCGACTGCCCGTGGTCGCTCAGATTCTTCAGGTCGCCCACCGCGGCCGTCGCGCCGACCGCCATGCCCACGCCGATCGTCGTCCATGCGGCGCCGAGCAGCGCGCCGCCCACCGGCGCGCCGATGCCGCTCGCGACCAGCACGACACCGCCAGCCGCCGCGAGAATGCCGGTGCCGATTTCGAGCGCGTGTTCGAGGTGCTGGTACCACTCCGTCTTGTGCGCGTCGATCGACTGGTATTGCGACAGGTCGCCGGCCGCTGCGTCGCTCATCAGGCTCTTCGGCACGTACAGCTTGCCGTCGTCGGACAGCGCGTTGTTGTGCTGGTAGTTGTCGACGCTGTCGTACTGCCAGCCGCGATCGTCGATCAGCTTGTACTGGCCCGGATGGCCGTCGACCTGCACCTTGAACAGCGCGCTCGGCGCGGTGCCCGATTGCTTCGACACGTAGTAGATCGGCACCAGCGACACCACCGCATGATCGCCGCCGACCTTGCGGATCTGATCGACCACGGCCTGGATCATCTGCGTCGCGGCCGAATTCTGCGCGTACAGCGAGTGGCTGTTGACGCCCGTGCCGTTCTGCAATTGCCCGTTGCTCACGATCAACTGCTCGAGCAGCGCCATCGACGGCACGTCGTTCCGGTCGGTCGGCACCGCAGCCGAATCGTCGGGCTGAATTCCGAGCCCCGCGCCGACGAAGTTCTTGAGCTGATCGGAATCGGTCGCGAACGTGTACGACTTGTCGCCGAGGTTCTTCTGGAAGTCGTCGAAATACGCCTTCAGCTGCTTGTCCGGATCGGTCTGGAAGAACTTGTAGCTCGCGCTCGCGGCGGCCTTTTGCTGCGTGTTCTGCGCGCTCTTCACGCCCTGGTCGTAACGCAGCTGGAAGTCGTTCGCGAAACCCGAACTGAACCGGTCGTCGTTCTGCATCTTCGACAGCAACGCCTTCGACAACGCCGGATCGACACCCGACGACAGCGCCTGGCGCACGCTGTCGAACCCGTAGCCGGCGTCGCTGCCGCGCAGCGTGTAGATCAGCGTCTTCGCATTGCCGTTGGCGTCGAGCAGCCAGTTCGCGACGTCGTCCTCGCGCTGCACGGGCACGCCGCTCGCGGTCGGTTGCTGGTCGGCGAGCCCGACCGCCGTACTGAGGCCCTTGTAGAACTCGATGCCGTCGCCGTACGGCTGCGGCGTGCCCGTGTTCGACTGCGTCCACTTGTTGCCGAAATCCTTTTCGACGGTGTCGAGCACGGCGCCCGCGAATTCGGGCGGCGCGTTCGCGAGGATGTCCTGCATCCACTTGCCGACCTTGTCCGCATTCATCCGGCCGTCGGCGCGCGCCTGCATGCTCGCCTGATCCGTCGCGCGCGAATCGGGCTTCTGCATCAGCGGGTCGATCTGCGAATGGATGAACTTCGCGTCGAAGTGCGGCTGGCCCGCCTGCGTCCACAGCGCCTGACGCTCGTCCAGCGAGAACGACGCGTCCATGTTCGTCTTCAGCACCTGCAGCGCCGCGCCCGGATTGCTGCCGGGGTCCTGCATCAACTGCGCGACCTGCTGCTTCGTGTATTGCAGGCGCACGTCGGGGGCCGCCGCGAGCAGCGTCTGGATCTGCTGATAACCGGGATTGATCTTCTGCGCCTCGGCCGGGTCCTTCGCCGCCTGCGTCTGCGCCTGGGCCTGCGCCATCGCATACGCGAACACGCCGCCCGCCTGGTCGATCTTCGCGTTCAGCGCCTTCGCGTCCGCATCGCTCAGGCCGGCCGTGTCGACCTTGATGCCCGTCATCTTCACGAACGCTTCTGCGAGCGGATTCTGTTGCGCGAGCGCCCTCTCCTGCGGCGACAGCTTCGGATCGTTCGGATCGACGCTCACGCCCGTATCCTGCAGCAGCGCGAACGTGACGGGGTCGGACTTCGCGAGCTGCTTCATCTGCGGCGACAGCGACGGGTCGTCGGGGTTGATCGTCGCGATCGTGCGCTTGAGCTGGCTTTCCTCGCCGAGCGCGTCGACGAGGCCGGTGTACCACATGCCGTCGTGATTCTGCTTCACGGCCGCGACGACCTGCTTCTGCTCGTCGGCCGTGACGTACGTGAGCGCCGTGTCGTCGCCGCCCGTCACGACCTTGTCGTACTGGCTTTGCGCCTGCGACAGCTCGCGTGTGATGTCGGATTCGTCGGCGCGGCGCGCACCGCCGGGCTCCTTTTGCCATGCCGCGTAGTCGGCCTTTGCGTCCTTCAGGCGCAGCGTTGCGGCCGCCGTGCCGTATTCGTGGCGCAACGCGGTGGTTAGCGCGGTGTATGCGTTGTTCGCGTTCGTATCCGCCGTGGCGGCCGCCTGGCGCACTTGCGCGCCGGCGTCGGGATCCGCGCGCCGGACGCCGCCCGGCAACGCGTTGTACTTCTGCACGTCGGCATGCGCGCCCTGGTCTTTCTGCATCGCCAGCGCGAATTCGAATGCCTTCTCGTTGGTTGCCCGCTCGGGCGCCGATTCGGCCGACACAGCCTTCTGCGCATCGTCGAGGACCGAGCCGAGCACGGGATCCTTCGGCGATGCGTTGCGCAGATCGGCCGCCACGCCCGCGATCGCCTTGTTCGCGTCGCCGCCGCCGTCGGCGGCGAAACGCATCTGGTTCTCGACGGCCGCCTGCACCGCGCCCCACGCGTATTCGGCCTTCTTTACCTGATTGTCGAGATCGGCCTGCGACGCGCCCTGGTCGTGCAAACGCTTGAGCGTCGCCATTTCGGCCTGCGCAATTTGCAGCAGACGCTGCGTCTCGGCCTGCGCGGCCGCGAGCGCCTGTTGCTCCGGCGTCTGGGCCGGCGGATTGCTGCCGGCCCCGTTGCCGGGCGCCGGATCGTTGTCAGTCTGCGGCTGCGGCACACTGACCGGCCCGCCTCCGCCCACAGCCATCAACACCATGTCCGTTCTCCCGCGGTTCGCGCGACGTGCCGGCACGGCGGCAGGCGGGCCGCGCGCAATGATGCATTGTGCCGAACGGGCTCGCGGAGGAAATGCGCGTATTACGTAGTCGGCACGCGGCTGGCGGCGGTGCGGGCAGACGCATGCTACGAACAGGCCGTCGCCAGCGGCCCTGCAAACGCAATCGGCAAAATTTGCTGATTGGGTCGGTGCGCGCGCTGCGGTCCGTATGCGGGCGGCTGCCAATGCCGTCCGGGTGCGGCGCGCTGCCGCGATTCCGCCCGATTTCGCAGAGAACCTTTCCTGTGCAGCGGCTTAATCGGCTTTCGCTCGATCTCCAATAATGGCCGCTCGCTGCGTCGAGCCCCCGCGCGCCGACGCGACCACCGGCAATCGGCCGGAGACCAACGACAAGAAAATCCTGTGCATTCCTACCAAACAGACCGACACGCCCCCGCGACGCCACGCGCGACGCCGATCGCCGCGCGCGCCCGCACGCGCGCGGCCGCGGGCACTTTCATCGCAGCGTGCGTCGCCGGCGTGGCGCCCGGCGTCGCGCACGCGCAAAGCAGCGTGACGCTGTACGGGCTGATCGACACGTCGATTACCTACGCGACCAATCAGCGCACGCAAGGCGCCGGTTCGCCCGGCAGCGGCAGCGTCGCGCTCACGAGCGGCGCATTGAACGCGTCGCGCTGGGGGTTGCGCGGCCGCGAGGATCTTGGGGGCGGGATGGCCGCGGTCTTCACGCTCGAGAACGGCTTCTCGGGCACGACCGGCAAGCTGTCGCAGAAAGGCGTCGACATGTTCGGCCGCCAGGCATGGATCGGCATCAGTTCGCGCACGGCCGGCACGCTGACGTTCGGCCGGCAGTACGATCTGATTCTCGACTTCGTCACGCCGCTCGGCGCATCGGGGCCCGGCTGGGGTGGCAACCTCGCGGTGCACCCGTACGACAACGACGACTCGAACCGCAATCTGCGCATCAACCATGCGGTGAAGTACACGAGTCCGGCCTATCGCGGGCTGACGTTCGGCGCGCTCTACGGATTCTCGAACACGGCCGGTGCGTTTTCCAACAACGCCGTGTGGAGCGCGGGGCTCGCGTATGCGAACGGCCCGCTGAAGCTCGGCGCCGGCTACCTGAAGATCAACCGCGACCGTAATGCGCCGAATCCGGACGGCGCGCTGAGCACGGTAGACGGCTCGGCGACGATCACGGGCGGCAACCAGGAGATCTGGGCGATGGCCGCGCGCTACGCATTCGGCCCGCACTCGATCGGCGCCGCGTGGTCGCACTCGGCCACCGATGGCGTGAGCGGCGTGCTTCAGGGCAGCGGCATCACGCCGCTCAAGGGGGAATCGCTGGTGTTCGACAACTTCACGGTCGACGGCCGCTTCTTCGCCACGCCGGCGTTCAGCGTCGCCGCCGCCTACACGTACACGATGGGCCGTTTCGACGCGCGCACCGGCCAGACCCGCCCGAAATGGAACCACGTCGTCGCCCAGGCCGACTACGCGTTCTCGAAGCGCACGGACGCGTATCTCGAAGCCGTCTATCAAAGCGTGAGCGGCGGCAACGGCAATCCGGCGTTCAACGCGACCGTGTGGACGATGACGCCGTCCGCGAACGGCAACCAGGTCGTCGTCGCGCTGGGCTTGCGACACAAGTTCTGACGATCGGGCGTTCGCGCAACGGAGATCGCGTGCTGCGTGGTTTTTTTCACAAAAAGGCGGAGAAACTGTTCACGTTGTGACATTTTTCCTACTCTACTTGCAGCGGCGCCGTGATTTGGCGCTCCGGCCGACACAATCTTTCGTCTCGCATATCGCCGGCTTACGAAAGTGCATCTCGCACGCGGGCCGGCGCCTTCGCGCCGCGTCGTCGGCCCCGTGCCGTGACAGTTCTCGCGCATCACGCTTTCGATGATGTCCACGCAGTCAACCGCAGGAGACGCACGATGAGCAAAACGAACCGACTGGTCCTCGCAGTTTTCGCGCTGCTGGCGGGTTGCCACCACGCGGCGAAAACCCCGGAAAATGCAGGCATGGCGCCGGAGCCGTCGAGCGAAGCCGTCGCCACGGTCGCGGCCGACGATCTCAACAACCCGAACAGCCCGCTCGCGAAGCGCAGCGTCTATTTCGATTTCGACCAGTACTCGGTGAAGCCCGAATACCAGTCGCTGCTGCAGGCACACGCCGACTATCTGCGCAGCCACCCGTCGCGCCACGTGCTGATCCAGGGCAACACCGACGAACGCGGCACGTCCGAATACAACCTTGCGCTGGGCCAGCGCCGGTCGCAGGCCGTGATGAGCGCGCTCGAAACGCTCGGCGTGCAGGCGTCGCAACTCGAGGCGGTGAGCCTCGGCAAGGAAAAGCCGGTCGCGCTGGGCCACGATGAGGAATCGTGGTCGCAGAACCGTCGCGCCGATCTCGTCTACCGTTGATCGCGGGCCGCATGCCGCCGCGATGGCGGCATGGCGGCCCGGCATCGTCCGTACCCGTATCGCGCGCCGTGCCGCTATCCGGACCCGCAAACAGCATGGAATAAACCGCCCGCCCCGGACGTTTCGTCATCGCGCGGCCTGCGGTTCGCGCGAATCGCGCCACCGCAAGGCCATCGCGGCAAAAGGAGAGCGAAATGAGATCGGCAAGATGGGCTGCGGCGCTGGTCGCGGCGGTGATGCTCGTGCTGTCGGCCGGATGCACGTCGTCGGGCGGCGGCGCATCGCAAGGACCGGGTATGAGCCGCTACGGCGGCGCAGGCGGCAGCGGGAGTGGAGGCGGCGGGGGCGGCTACTGACGCGCCGCCGGATCGGGGCGAACGGATAGCCGCGCGCGAGCGGGGCCGTAACTCGGCCGCGCTCGCGTGCGATTCCGTGCGACTCCGTGCGTCGCCGCCCCGCTTATCGACGCATGGCCTTCACGTCGGCCGGCGTCACGCTCGCGGGCTGGCCACCCCAGATCGCGCGCAGGTAGTTCGCCAGTTGCGCAAGTTCGTCGTCGCCCAGCGTGCGCGCGAAGCCCGGCATCGCCTGCATGTTTTCGACACCGGCGAACTTTTGTTCGTCGATGCCGTCGAGCATCGCGACCAGCAGATTGCGCGGATCGCGCTGGCGCAGCGTCGAATTGCCATTCATCGGCACGGCCACGTGCGGCTTGCCCTCCCCGTTCATGCCGTGACAGCCTGCACACACCGCGAGATACACGGAGCGGCCGGCTGCCAGCTGCGCGGCGTCGGCCGATACCGGCTTCACCGGCTGCGGCGCGGGCGGCGTGTCGCCGAGCAGGTACACCGACAGCGCGCGCAGGTCGTCGTTCGTCAGATGCTGCGTGCTCAGGTGCACGACCGGATACATCTCGCCGAACGCCGAGCCTTGCGGCGCGATGCCGACGCGGAAGAACGTCTGCAGGTCGGTGCCCGTCCAGCCGCGCGCGGCAAGCCCCGCCGGCGTGATGTCCGGTGCGGCCACGCGGCCGAGCGCGGCGCCCGCGAACGGCTTCGCGCCGTCGAGCTGGCCCGTGAACGCGCGCGGCGTATGGCATTCCGCGCAGTGGCCGAGCGCGCCTGCCAGATAGCGGCCGCGCTGCCAGTCTGCCGACTGGCCGCCCGATGCGTCGGGCAGCGTGTCCTTGAGGAACGCCATGTCCCAGAACACCATGCCGAAGCGCAGGTTGTACGGGAACCTCAGTTCATGCGCGCGGTTGCCCTGCGCGACCGGCTTCACCGTCTTCAGGTACGCGAACATCGCGTCCGCATCGGCACGCGTGAGCTGCCGGTACGACGTGTACGGCATCGACGGATACAGCCGCTTGCCCGGCGCCTGGCCGTCGTGCAGCGCCGCGTAGAAATCGTCCGCACTCCAGTTGCCGATCCCGTGATCCTTGTCCGGCGTGATGTTCGAGCCGTAGAACGTGCCGAACGGCGATTCGAGCGGCGCACCGCCCGCGAACGGCGCACCGTCCTTCGCGGTATGGCACGCCGCGCAGTCGGCAGCCTTCACGAGATAGCGGCCGCGTGCGACCTGGTCGGCGCCGGGTGCGCCGGATGCCGCGCTCGATACCGGCGCGTCATGGCCGCCGCACGCGGCGAGCAGCAGCGCGCACGCGGCCGCGAGCGCGGGCACGCGCGCGGCCCGCGCGGCACGATGGGCGAATGTGCGTGTCATGCGGCGTCCTTCACCAGTCCAGGCGTCGTCAAGATCAGGTCCTTCACGGCTTCGTAGTAGCGGACGTAACCGGTGCAACGGCACAGGTGCGCGTTCAGCGCGTCGGTGATCGTGCGTTCGACGTCGGCCTTCGCGACCGGCTCGCGATGCAGGCGCTCGATCAGCACCGTCGCCGCGTTCACGAATCCCGGCGTGCAGTAGCCGCACTGGAAGCTGAAGTGCTCGAGGAACTTCTGCTGGATCGGCGACAGTTCGACCACCTCGCCCGCTTCGTTGCGCTTCGCGTGGCCTTCGATCGTGCGAATCGAACGGCCATGGAAGAAATGCGCACCGGTGATGCAGGTGCGCATCTCCTCGCTGGTGCCGTCCGGCTTGTCGACGATCACGACGCACGCGTGACAGACGCCCTGCCCGCAGCCGAGCCGCGAGCCGGTGAGGCCCGCATACTCGTGCAGGAACTCGATCATCATCAGCCCTTCGGGCACCGGCATCGGGCCCACGGTCTTGCCGTTGATCCTGACCGACAGCGCCTTTTGCTGGAACCGGACGAGCGGACGCTCGCCGGCCGCCGGTGCGGCTGCGGACGAAGCGGGCGCGGCGGATGCACCGGGTGCGGCCGAAGCCGCATTCGGCGCGGATGCGCCGGTCGCGGCCGCACTGGCGCTCGCGGCCGACGCGGCGGTTTGGGCAGTCGTCATGCGAGCACCTCCTGAATCTTTTGCGGGGTCACCGGCAAATCGGTGAAACGATGGCCGATCGCGTGCGCGATGCCGTTCACGATCGCGCCGACGACCGGGATCATCACCACTTCGGCAACGCCCTTCGGCGGATCGGTCTCGGACAGCGGCGGCAGAATGTCGCCCGTCTGCGACCACACGGCGACGTCGGTCGCACGCGGCAGCTGGTAACGGTTGAAGTTCCACGTGCCGTTGCCGGGGCCGTCTTCGTAAAGCGGCAGATACTCGTGCAACGCATGGCCGATACCCATCGCAAGGCCACCCTGCAACTGGCCCGACACGAGCTGCGGCGAAATCTGGTTGCCGCACTCCATGATCGAGTGATGCGCGAGCAGTTCGACCTTGCCGGTCGCTTCATGCACGGCGAGCTCGACGAGCGTGCCGACCGCCGTGTAGTACGTGACCGCCGCGTTATTGCGGCTCGTCGGCGGGATGAACACGCGCTTGCGGTCCAGCACGCGATAACCGTTCGCGGTCGGCGGCAGCGTGCCGCGCAGCGCGGCCGCGCC
Source organism: Burkholderia latens (assembly GCF_001718795.1). Lineage (NCBI taxonomy): Bacteria > Pseudomonadati > Pseudomonadota > Betaproteobacteria > Burkholderiales > Burkholderiaceae > Burkholderia > Burkholderia latens. Next base: position 1,197,863 of record NZ_CP013438.1, read on the forward strand.
GGCCGGTGCGGCGGTGCCCGGCACCGGACCGTCGTCGCCCGTCTTCGGCGCGCCGACGCGCAGCGACAGCCCGTCGATCGGCAGACGCTCGATCGCGCCGCCGACGTCGAATTCGGCGTCGGTCCATTGCCAGCGATTGAACACGTGCACGACGGCGCCGGTCGGCAGGCCGAGCGCATGCGCCTGCTTCGCGAGCTGCTCGAACGTCAGCGGCTCGAGCCCGTCGGCGGTCAGCTTGCCGTCGACCCAGCGCGCATCCTCGATGCGTATCGCGTACGGCGCTGCCTGGCCGCCGCCGAGGCCGCGCGTCCAGATCGACATCGCCGCCGGCCACAGACCATAGCGGAATACCGCGCGCGCGGCTTCGCGCGTGCTGTGCGTGAAGTAATACGCGGAATTCGTCGCGCTCGACGGCGACGCATAGCCCGGCGACCAGCGCGGATTCGCGCTCAGCCGGTCCTGTTCGGCCTGCGACATCAGATACGGGTCGCCGCTCGTCTCGATCGGCAGGTCCGGCCATTCGGTCACCGCGACGCGCACGTCGGTCGCCGGGCGGCCCAGCCACTTCACGACCGCGACCGCCTGCGACGTCGACATTCCGGTGCCGATCTCGGCAGCCGTGTGATGCAGCGACACGTTGCCGTTCGCGTCGAACTCGACCTTCGCGAACGATGCCTCCGCGCCCGTGCCGAAATCCTTCTGCACGCACGCGAAGCCGACGCCGTAGCGCTTGCCCGGGTTTGCCGCCTCGAATTCGGTCTTGCGCGCCGCACGGCGCGTCCACACCGGATGCTGCTTCGCGCGCTCGAGCACTTCGTCGACGCGCAGCGCGCCGGCCGGAATCGCGCCCTGCGTGTTCTTCATCCCCGAACGCAGCGCGTTGCGCAGGCGAAACTCGATCGGGTCGATGTGCAGTTGCGCGGCGATTTCGTCGATCGCCATCTCGGTCGCGGCCATGCTTTGCAGCGTGCCATAGCCGCGCGCCGAGCCGGCGTCGATTGCGCGAGACGCAATCGCGACCGCCGCAAGATCGCTCTTCGGGAAGTAATAGATCGACTGCGCGGCGGTTGCACCGACCATCGCGACCGACGGCGAGAAGTTCGAGCGGCCGCCGCCATTCGCCTCGAAGTCGCCCTTGAACGACTGCAGCAAACCCGTATTGCGATCGACCGCGATCCGGTAACGCATGTTGAACGCGTGGCGCTTCAGCGACGTCTGGAACTGCTCGTAGCGATCGTTCGCGAAGCGCACCGGCCGGCCGTCCGCGTACAGCGCGCAAACGAGCCCGTAGAACGGCACGTTGCAGTGATCCTTCGAGCCGTAGCCGACCGTGTAGCACGGATGCACGAACAGCTTCTTCACCGGGAAGCGGCATTTCGCGACCATCGCGGCCGCGTTCTCTGCCACTTCGAGCGGCGACTGCGTGGGCACGACGAGGTGCAGCGACTGCGTCGCCGCGTCGTACCAGCAGTTCGCGTTGTCGGGTTCCAGCGCAGCGGTATCGACCGACTGCGTGCTGTACTCGCGGTCGAACACGAGCCAGTCGGCCGGCGGATGATCGAGTTCGCCGGCGATCTGCGCGGCGAGGAACATGCCCTGTTCGTCGAGCTTGCCGTGCTCCTTGCCGTCGGGCCACACCGGCAGGTGCTTGCGCATCATGCTCGGGAAGATCGGCGCGTCCTTCAGGCTCGAATAGACGTCGTCGTCATACGCGGTCTTGCCGCCCACCCGCACGTAGCGAAACGTGCCCCACGGATCGCGCTCAAGCGGGCCCGTGACCGCGCCGTAGCGGATCACGTCGTCGCGGAACTTGAGCGCGTTCTTCGCGAAGCGAAAGCGCGCGAAGTCGTGATAGACGAGGATCGCGACCGCATGGCCGAGATACGCGGGCGTCTTGCCGGCAGGCAACAGCATGTCGTCGCCGTAAAACGCGGGAAACGCGACGCCGTCGCGCGCGAGATCGTCCGCCGTGACCACGCGGTCCGGTTTCAGTTCATCGCCGAGCAGCGACAGGTCGAAGCCTTCGTAGATGCGGTCGGCCTGCGTGGCGCGCAGAATCAGCGCATGCGACTGCTGCTGAGGCCAGTGCGGCATGTCGGCGGCACGCACGTCGCGGGCGAACACTTTCGAGCCGGTGACCTTCGCGATGCCGTCGATGCGGAATTTGGGGATGCCGGTGACGCTATCCCATTTGACCGGGGTGAGGAGCTTTTCTTCGAAGAGCGCCGCGAACGCGCGGCTGCCGATGGGCGCGACGTAGACCGCGACGCCCGCCAGCATGCTGGCTTTCAGAAAACCCCGCCGTGACAGGCCGTGGTTTTTCATTGGGGGAATCTCCTGATACGGCTCGGACGGCGATCGGGTGTCGCGGCGTTCGGAGCGGCGCGCATTCTGGCATTATTTTCGATATATCGCCTATAGTATTTCTCGCATGAAATACTTATTGAATTTCTTATAACGAGATTCATACCGTGGCGGAGGCGGATCGCGAGCCGCACGCGTGCGCGGGCGGGATGCCGCGTCTGCCGTTCGGTCGGCGGCCGCTTCCATCGTCCGCACGGCGACGAACGGCGCACGGCGCGCGGCCAAGGCCGCATGCAAGCGGTTGCCCCGGATCGTCCCGTCAGCAACGATCCGGCGCACGTGCCGACGGATTCGTCACGCGCGATCATGCGTGATTGACCAGTACGCGTCGACGTCCCCGGACGGCCCGCGCAGCCGGCGTTTCATGGTAATGTCGTGCGCATCGGGCTCACCCGTCATCCCGCCGTGTGCCGGCGCGGGGTGCCGGCGACGAGTCGCATCGTGTCGAGGTCAAAATAGCCATGGCAGTCAAGGCACGCCTCCTGAACGCCGTTCTCGCCACGCCTCCTTCCGGCAATCACCAGGTGACGGCCGAACTGCGTCCGTCGATGCTCGTCACGCTGTTCGAGGACGTGCGTCCGATGGCGCTGTCCGGTCTCGCCAGCGCATTCGTCGCGACGATCGCGCTGATCCGGCTGCAACAACTGTGGTGCTTCGCGTGGCTCGTCGTCGACGTCGGCCTGCTCGCGGCGCGGCTCGCGATCGCTCGCACCTATGCGATTCGCCGCGCCGCCGGCGACGATCGCGCCGAATACTGGGCGCGGCGCTACGCGCCCGTGTCGCTCGCTGCGTGCTTCGTGCTCGGCGTCGGTGTGATGGGCTGCGTGGATGCGCCCGACGTCGAAGTCGGCACGCTGGCGGTGATGGTCGCCGGCGGCGTGTTCGGCGGAATCGCGTCGCGCAATTCGGCGCTGCCGCGGCTCGCGATGACGCAGGTCACACTCGGCGTCGTGCCGATCGGTATCGGCGCGCTGCTGGTCGAGCGGCCCGGCGCATGGCTGCTGCTGCCGCCGCTGCTGATCTATCTCGCCGCAATGCGCACCGTCGTCCAGCGTCATTACCGTGTGCTGGTCGCGCTGATCGCAGCGCGGCAGCGCAATGCCGAACTCGTCGCGCACTTCGACGCCGCGCTCACTTACATGCCGCACGGGCTATGCATGATCGACGGCGAAAGCCGCGTGATCGTCGCGAACCGGCGCACCGCACAGCTGTTCGGCTCGCCGCGCGAGATCATGCTCGACACGCCGCTGCCCGACGTCGTTGCGACGCTCGGTTCGAGCACGGTAGCCGATCCCGGTGATGGCGGGCTCGCCGCGCAGTGCGCCGTGTGGTTGACGCGCGCCGAGCCCGTGCCCTTCGACATCGTGCTCGCCGACGGTCGCCAGCTCGAACTGACGCGCCATCGCGTGCCGGACGGCAACGCTGTAATCATCGTCGAGGACGTCACCGCGCGCCGGCGCACCGAACAGCATATCCGCCATCTTGCTCGGCACGATGCGCTGACGGGATTGCCGAACCGCCATGAACTCCATGCGCAGCTGAAGCGAATGCTCGCGCATCGGCCGCGCATGCCGAGCCCGTCGCTCGCCGTCATGTATCTCGACCTCGACGGCTTCAAGGCGATCAACGACCGCTTCGGCCACCAGGCCGGCGACGAAGTGCTGATGCAGGTCGCGCAGCGGCTGCGCAAGACGCTGCCGGACGGCGAACTCGCGGCGCGGGTCGGCGGCGACGAGTTCATCGTCGCGCTCGACGCGACCACGATGCATGCGTGCTCGCTCGTCGCCGAGCGGATCATCCAGCAGATTTCGGCGCCGTACACGCTGTCGATCGGCGAGACCGTCATTTTCGGAATCAGCATCGGGATCGCACTCGACGACGGGCATGGATCGCCCGACGAACTGATCCGGCAAGCCGACAGCGCGCTGTACGACGCGAAGTCGGCCGGCAAGGGAATCTATCGGTTCTACTCGGCGGGCAGCAGCCGCGTCGCGCCCGTGGCTGCAAGCTGAGCGCGCTGCGGCGCGTAGCGGCGCCAACGCACGCGCATGGTCCGCCGTTGGCTGTCGCACGTCGGTCCGGCTCCCGGCGTTGCACGCATTCCGCCGCCCCCTTTCCGCGATTCGATCCCGCAACGCTTTGCGCGATTCTGCGCGCGTGCGTACGCGCGCATCCGTGGCCGGTGTTTCGCCGCGCGCCCCCGTGTCACGTGACGTGTTCCGTAACATCGGGCCGCCGCGCGCGTCACGTTCGCCGCAGAAGCCGGCACGATCGGCGCGGCGAGCGGTATTTCACGGCTGGCACCCTTATTGCTCTTTGACTATGAAACAGCACGTCAGGGAGCCACAACATGAATACCGTCGAAGTTCTCAGCCACGCGGAAACGAGCGATCGACTCGACGTGATCGACGGCGCCGCGCTGATCCGGCGGCTCGTCTCCGAACACCGCACGACCGCCGCGCGTGAAGCCGCGTGCGTCGACAATCCGCCGCTCACGCTGTACGGCGCGTATCGCCAGGGCGTGACCGATTACGCGGCGCGCCGCGCGAATCCGTATCGCGCCGGCAGCCGGTACTGGGCACTGTGGGAGGAAGGCCGTATCGAGGCTGAAACGTCGGGCCGCTGACGCTCGCGCGCGCCGCCGCTGCCGTGGCAACGGGCTGACGCGCCATCCGGCGGGTGCGGGCAGCCGGCCCGCACACCGGCATGCGTTTCAGCGCTGCAACATCGCGCGCGGCGGCTGTGATTGCACGTGTCGCGCGTTCGCGTGCCGGCCCGGCGGCGGCCTTCGGCCAACCCTTCACCGCGCGCGCCGCGCGGCGGCCGTTTCCCGATAAGATGGCAGATTCCGTTCATCGAACGACGTTGCCATGACCGCCTCTTCCGCACACCGAAATCCCATCCACTGCGAAATCGATCTGGACGCGCCAGGCAAGCATGCGGGCTACCTGCGCCTGCCGCATTCCGTGCACCGCTCCGCGTACGGCTGGCTGCCGATCCCGATCGCGTCGATCCGCAACGGCGACGGCCCGGTCGCGCTCGTGATGGCCGGCAACCACGGCGACGAGTACGAAGGCCAGATCATCGTGTCGCAGCTGATGCGCGAGATCGATCCGGAGATGGTCAGCGGCCAACTGATCCTGTTGCCGATGGCGAATTTCCCCGCGGCCGACGCGGGCCTGCGCGTGTCGCCGCTCGACGAAGGCAACCTGAACCGCAGCTTTCCCGGCGACCCGGCCGGCACGCCGACGCAGATGATCGCGCATTACATCGAGCACGCGCTGCTGTCGCGCGCGCAGTATCTGGTCGACCTGCATTCGGGCGGCAGCTCGCTGCTGTACCAGGGCGGCAACATGCTCGCGATCGATCCGCTCGACGATGACGAAGCGGCAAAACTCAACGGGCTCCTCGTTGCGTTCGGGCTGCCGAATGCGCTGCTGCACGCGCCAAATCCCGTGCATTCGGCGTCGGCGGCGCGCCGGCAACGCGCAATCTCGATCGTGACCGAACTCGGCGGTGCGGGGATGGCCGATCCGTCGCTGATCCGGCTCGGCCGTCACGGGTTGCTGCATTATCTCGGCTATATCGGTCTGCTGCGCGGCCCGCTCGTGCCCGACGCACCGCCGACCGTCACGCGCTTTCTGCGTGTCGATGGCGATCGGCACTTCGTCTACGCGTACGAACGCGGGCTGTTTGAACCGCTCGTCGAACTCGGCGATCAGGTGAAGGCCGGGCAACCGGCCGCGTGGGTGCATTTTCCCGATACGCCGTTGCGCGAGCCGGTGCTGCACCGGTTCAACGGCGACGGCGAGGTCGTGTGCAAGCGTGTGCCCGCGCAGGTGCGACGCGGTGATTGCTTGTTCCAGCTGGCGGAGCCGTCGACGCCGCCGCGAGTCATCGGGTAACGCGTTCGGTCGGGTCGTCCGGCCATCACCCACATCAGAGGCACGGCGTGCGGTGCTGCCAAACCGGCCGCGTTGTCCATCGCGCCGCTGCTGCAAGCCTTCCAACACCCCGCACGAAATCCTTATCGAAATTGCTTCGTTCGTCTTTGCCCGCCGCGCCGCTAACGTGTTCGAAACGGCGGCGGCGCGCCGGGTGCATCGCAGCAGGCATCGCGCACGCCGTCATCACGACAACCGCGTCGCGATAACGGAACAGACCGGCCGGCCCGTGTGCCGCGAGCCCGCCGGAGGTGTCCGCATCGCCCGCCCCTCGCGATGCCCATGGCCACGAACGACCGCCTCATCGACACGACACCGCTCGACGTCCGCGCGCAACCGCTGATCGACGCGCTGATCGACGAATACGCGACGCGTTACGACGCGTATCGCCCCGACAGTCGCGCATCCGCGCGCGACGAACTCGCGCGCTACCCGGCCGAACTGTTCGCGCCGCCCGAAGGCGCGTTCGTGCTGCTGCTGCGCGACGGCGAAACGATCGGCGGTGGCGCGTTCAAGCGCTACGACGCGCAGACCGCCGAACTCAAACGCATCTGGACCCGCGCGGACCTGCGCCGCCAGGGTCTCGCACGCGTGATCGTCAACGCACTCGAACTGCGCGCCGCGCAGCAGGGGTACCGGCGCGTGTACCTGACCACCGGCTTTCGCCAGCCCGAAGCGTGGGCGCTGTACGACCGCACCGGTTACACGCGGCTGTTCGATGCGTCGATCGATCCCGAAGCGTATTTCCACCTGCGCTTCGGCAAGGATCTCGCCGATCCGTCGCGCACGTCGACGCTCGCCGACCTATGGGCACCGCTGCCCGAAGCGGTGCTGCCGCGCTGAACGCGTGGCGCCATCCGGTTCGGCTTCCCGGCTTCCGGCGACACCGCGACAACATCACAACAACACCACGACAACAGGACGCAACCATGCAACGAGCCGTTCTCTTCACGCCGCGTGCGCTGCGCACGCTGGCCGCCGCCGTGATCGGCGTCACCGCGCTCGCCGCGGCCGCCGCGACCTTCGACCTGAGCCCCGAACAGCGCGGCCGCCCGCGCGGCGCGGCCGATGCGGCCGTCGAACGCGCGGTGCCCGCGTCGTTCAAGTTCGCCGAACCCGGCACGTTGACGATCGGCGTCGCGCCGAGCCTGCCGCCGATCAGCTCGTATGCGACCGACGCGCGCACGGTGATCGGCTTCGACGCGGACGTCGGCCAGCTCGTGTCCGACAGCCTCGGCCGCAAGCTGAAGATCGTGCCGCTCGCATGGGCCGACTGGCCGCTAGCGCTCGAATCGGGAAAAGTCGACGCGGTGATCTCGAACGTCACCGTCACCGAGGAGCGCAAGCAGAAGTTCGATTTCTCGACGTATCGCAAAGACCAGGTCGGCTTCTACGTGCGCAATGACAGCAAGATCCAGTCGATCCGCGAGCCGAAGGACGTCGCGGGCCTGCGCATCGTGACCGACGCCGGCACCAACCAGGAAAAGATCCTGCTCGCGTGGGACCGCGAGAACGTCGCACACGGGCTCAAGCCCGTGCAGGTTCAGTACTACGACGACCAGGCGATGCGGATCGTCGCCGTGCAGTCCGGCCGAGCCGATGCGGTGTTCAGCGTGAACTCGGTGCTCGCGTACCAAAGCGCGCAGCAAGGCAAGACGCGGCTGGTCGGCGCGATCAGCGGCGGCTGGCCGCGCACGGCCGACATCGCGATCGCGACGCGCCGAGGCAGCGGGCTCGCCGATCCGCTGACCCTCGCGCTGAACGGGCTGATCAGGAACGGCCGCTATCAGCAGATTCTCGATCGCTGGAATCTCGCGTCCGAGGCGATCGATCAGTCGCGCACGAATCCGCCCGGCTTGCCGAAGATCTGAGCGCCGCCCGTTCACGTTGCGCAGAGGAGCGCCGAACACGATGTCTTATTCGCTTTCGTTGCTGGACAAGAGCCCGATCGCCGACGGCGCGACTGCCGCCGACGCGCTGCGCTTCACGACGACGCTCGCGCGGCGTGCCGAACAGCTCGGCTACGAGCGCTTCTGGGTCGCCGAGCATCACGGTGCGCCGGGCTTCGCAAGCTCCGCGCCGGAGATCGTCGTCGCGCATCTGCTCGCGCATACGTCGCGCATTCGCGTCGGCTCGGGCGGCGTGATGCTGCAGCACTACAGCCCGTTCAAGGTGGCCGAGACGTTCAAGCTGCTCGCCGCGCTCGCGCCGGGTCGCGTCGATCTCGGCATCGGCAAGGCGCCCGGCGGATTGCCTCTGACCACGCGCGCGCTGCAGTGGTTTCACGACAACGCGAGGAAGCCGGATTTCGCCGGACAGCTCGCGGAGCTCGATGCGTTCCTCGGCTGGGGTGTCGCCGAAGATCACCCGCTCGCCGGCGCGGTCGCGATGCCGGTGCCGCCGGATGCGCCCGAACGCATCCTGCTCGGCGGCTCGCCAGGCAGCGGCGAGCTCGCCGCGCGCCACGGCTGGCGCTTCTGCTACGCCGGCCACTTCAACGGCGACGACGCGAACCTCGAGCGCTCGCTGTCCGCCTACCGCGACGCAGGCGGCACACGGCCGCTCGTCGCGCTGTATGCGATCGCCGCGCCGACGCGCGAAGCCGCCGAGCAACTGAGCGGCCCGCTGAAGATCTTCAAGCTGCAGTTCGCCGGCGGCCCGAGCTTCAACCTCGCAAGCGCGCAGGCCGCGGCCGAGTTCGCGCGCCAAAGCGGCGCGTCCGGCTACCGGATCGACGAGCTGCGCCCGGCCGTGCTCGCGGATACGCCCGAGCGGATTCACAGCGCGCTCGACGCACTGAGCCGGCGGCTCGACGTCGATGCGTTCGTGATCGATTCGCCGGTGACCGATTACACGGCTCGGCTCGCATCGGCCGAATGGCTCGGCGGCGCGCAGTCGATCACGCCGCTGCAGGCAGCCCTCGCGGCCGGCCATGCGGGCCGCTCCCTTTCTTTCGACCAAAACACGTAACGCGCCGATGACGACCCGACGATCGATACCCTTCGGCCTGATGCTGCAAGGCGCAGGCAGCCACATGAACGCATGGCGGCATCCGAGCAACCCGCCGGACGCGAGCATCAACCTCGACTTCGCGATCGGCATCGCGCGCAAGGCGGAAGCGGCCGGCATCGCGTTCGCGTTCGTCGCGGACGGCCTCTACATCAACGAGAAGTCGATTCCGCACTTCCTGAATCGCTTCGAGCCGCTGACCGTGCTGTCGGCGCTCGCGGTCGCGACGAAGAAGATCGGCCTCGCGGGCACGATCTCGACGTCGTACAGCGAGCCGTTCACGGTCGCGCGGCAGCTCGCGTCGCTCGACACGATCAGCGGCGGCCGCGCGGGCTGGAACGTCGTGACGACGCCGCTCGAAGGAACCGCGAAGAACTTCGGCAAGACGCATCCCGATCACGAATTGCGCTACGAGATCGCCGACGAATACCTCGCCGTCGTGCAGGGGCTGTGGGACAGCTGGGACGACGATGCATTCGTGCGCGATCGCGCGACCGGCCGCTTTTTCGACCGCGACAAGCTGCACACGCTCGACCATCACGGCCGCTTCTTCAACGTGGCCGGTCCGCTGAACATCCAGCGCTCGCCGCAGGGGCAGCCGGTGATCTTCCAGGCAGGTTCGTCGGACACCGGCATCGGGCTCGCGGGCAAGTATGCGGACGCCGTCTTCACGCATTCGCCGTCGCTCGAAGAAACGGCCGCGTTCACGCGGCGCGTGAAGCAAAGCGCTATCGAGCACGGGCGGCAACCCGGCGACGTGAAGATCTTTCCGGGTATCGGGCCGATCGTCGGCCGCACGCCCGCCGAAGCGGAAGACAAGTACCAGGCGATTCGAGACCTGCTGACGATCGACGAAGCGCTCGCCTATCTCGGCCGCTATTTCGATCACCACGATTTCACCCGGTACGCGCTCGATGCGCCGTTTCCCGAACTTGGCGACATCGGCCGCAACAGCTTCCGCTCGACCACCGACCGGATCAAGGCCGACGCAAAGCGCAACAACCTCACACTGCGCGAGACGGCCCTGGCCGTCGCGACGCCGCGCCCGAACTTCATCGGCACGGCCGAACACGTTGCCGACGAGTTGATCCGCTGGCACGACGCCGGCGCCGGCGATGGCTTCATCCTCGGCTTCCCGGTCCAGGCGCAAGGCGTGGACGACTTCATCGAACTCGTGATTCCGGCGCTCGAAGCGCGGAGCCGTTACAGCCGCGAGCTGCCGGGCAGCACGCTGCGCGATCACCTCGGCCTGCCGCGCAAGGCGAGCCGCTATGCGGCGCCGGACACGTCACAACGACAGGACGACGCCGCCGAAGCGCACGCGTGACGCCAACGCCCGCCGCGTTGCTACACCGCGCGGCGCGTCCGACCGACCCCGACCGAGGACTTCACCGACATGAGCGACACGACCCATCTCGGCGGCGCACTGCCGCCGCTCTCTTCCTCCGGCGTCCGCGACGCCGGCGCGCACGTGCGGATCGTGCCGGCCCGCCATCGGTCGCGCACGGCCGGCACGGTGCTGGCGCTCGGGCTGATTGCGCTCGCGCTGCACTCGATTCTCGGCAACCCGCAATGGGGCTGGCCCGTATTCGCCGAATGGTTCCTGTCGCCGCCGGTGTTGTCCGGGCTCGCACGCACGCTGCTGCTGACGCTGCTCGGCGCCGTGTTCGGCTTCGCGCTCGGCGCGTTCGTCGCGCTGGCCCGGCTGTCGCGCTCGCGGCTGCTGTCGGCAAGTGCGTGGGCCTTCGTGTGGCTGTTCCGCTCGATTCCGCTGATCGTGCTGCTGCTGATCCTCAACAATCTCGGCTATCTGTACGAACACGTTCGGCTCGGCGTGCCGTTTACCGACGTCGTATGGTTCGACACGCCCACCACCGACCTGATCAGCCCGTTCCTCGCCGCCGTGCTCGGCCTGACGCTCAACCACGCGGCGTTTTCCGCGGAAGTGATTCGCGGCGGCATTCTCGCGGTCGACCAGGGGCAGCTCGAAGCCGCCGCCGCGCTCGGGCTGCCGCGTGGCCGTCAGACGACGCGGATCGTGCTGCCGCAGGCGATGCGCTCGATCCTGCCGACCGCGTTCAACGATCTGATCACGCTCGCGAAAGGCACGTCGATGGTGTACGTGCTCGCGATGCCCGAGCTGTTCTATACGGTGCAGGTGATCTATCGGCGCAATCTCGAAGTGATTCCGCTGCTGATGGTCGCAACCGTGTGGTATCTGATCATCCTCACCGTGTTGTCCGCGATCCAGGTGCAGGTCGAGCGCCACTACGCGCGAGGCGCGCTGCGCAATCCGCCGCCGTCGGCGCTGACATTCGTGCTGGCGCGCGCGAGTGCGCTGTGGCGGCGCGCATCGATTCGCAATGCAGCGACGGCCGCCGCGGCGACGCAGGACGAAACCGCGGCCGCCCACGCGCCGCGCACCGGCGGCGAAGTCGCCGTACACAACGTGTCGAAGCAGTTCGGCATGCAGCGCGTGCTCGACAACGTGTCGTTCGTCGCGCCGCGCGGCAGCGTGACGGTAATCGTCGGGCCGTCCGGCTCCGGCAAATCGACGCTGCTGCGCACGATCAACCACCTGGAGCGCGTCGACGACGGCTTCATCGACATCGACGGCGAACTGATCGGCTATCGGTGTGACGGCGACGTACTGCACGAGCTTAAGGAGCGCGACGTGCTGAAGCGGCGCACCGCAGTCGGCATGGTGTTCCAGAACTTCAACCTGTTTCCGCACCTGACGGTGCTCGACAACCTGATCGAAGCGCCGATTGCCGTCGCGGGCGTCACGCGCGACGCAGCCGAGCGCACTGCCCGTACGCTGCTCGCACGCGTCGGCCTCGCCGACAAGGCCGATGCATATCCGCGCCAGTTGTCCGGCGGACAGCAGCAGCGCGTCGCGATCGCGCGCGCACTCGCGCTGCGCCCTAAGGTTCTGCTGTTCGACGAGCCGACGTCCGCGCTCGACCCCGAACTGGTGAACGAAGTGCTCGACGTGATCAAGGAGCTCGCACGCTCGGGCACCACGCTCGTGATCGTCACGCACGAGATCGGCTTCGCGCGCGAAGTCGCCGACAACGTGCTGTTCATGGAACGCGGCCGCATCGTCGAATCGGGGCCGCCTGCCCGCGTGCTCGACGCGCCGGCCCATCCGCGCACGCGCGCGTTCCTGTCGCGGGTGCTGTGATGCACGCCGCTTCGTGTCTGCGAGGTAACCGATGACGATCGATCGACGCCAGTTCATGACCGCCGCGCTGGCGGCAGCGGCCGCGATGCGATCGCACGCAGCCGATGCCGCGTTCGCGGCGGCGGATCTCGATCCGCGCCAGGCCGGCCGCATCCGCGCCGCGCGCGACGACGCCGCGATTCGCGCGGCAAGCAACTACCGCTGGGTGCGCGACGGCGCGTTCACGGTCGCGATCTCACCGCACGCGCCGCCCGTGTCGACCTACGCCACCGATGCGCGCACCGTGGTCGGCGCCGATCCCGACTATGCGCAGCTCGTCGCCGATGCATTGGGCCGCACGCTTGTGCTGGTGCCGGTTGCATGGGCCGACTGGCCGCTCGGGCTGACGTCCGGCAAGTACGACGCGGTGATCTCGAACGTCGGCGTGACCGAAAAGCGCAAGGAGAAATACGACTTCACGACCTACCGGCTCGGGCTGCACGGCTTCTACGTGCGCACCGCGAGCCCGATCGCGAAGATCGCCGAACCGAAGGACATTGCAGGGCTGCGGATCATCACCGGCGCCGGCACGAGCCAGGAGCGCATCCTGCTCGAATGGAGCCGGCGCAATGTCGCGCAGCGGCTGAAGGCCGCCGAGCTGCTGTATTTCGACGACGATGCGGCCGCCCGCGTCGCGCTGCTGTCAGGCCGTGCGGATGCGGAGCTCAATCCGAACGCGTCGCTTGCGTACGAGGCCGCGCGCGACGGCAAGATCCGCCGGGTCGGTGTCGTGAATGCGGGCTGGCCGGCGAATGCCGATGTCGCGATCGCGACGCGTCGCGGCAGCGGGCTTGCGCCGGCGCTGACGCTCGCCACCAATACGCTGATCGGCAACGGCCGTTACGGGCAGGCGCTCGCGCGCTGGGGATTGCAGAGCGAGGCGGTCGCGCGGGCTGAGACGAATCCGCCGGGGTTGCCGTCGTTTTGATCGCGTGGCGCGCCATGGCGGATACGCCATGCGACGACGGACGTGTCACCGGCAGCGTTGCGCCGCGGCGAGCTGTACGTCGGTCGTCGATACCCGACTGCCTTCCACATGCAATTGGCGCAGCTTCGCCTCGAGCCCCCATGCCGCATCGTACGGGAACACTTCGTAATCGTTGCCCGGCAGAGGGACGAACGAGCGCGCGATATGCTGGACACGCTGGCTGATCGTGGTCTTGCCCGCCATGCCGAGATCCACGACTCGATCGCCACCGACACGAAACGTGATCGTCAGCGGCTGGCCGGCCTTGATCACGTACTCGTCGTAGTATTTGTAGGCGTCGGCCGGCACCGGCATGCCGATCGTCTCGTTACCTGCAAACGCACGCGTGAACCCCGGCACGGCGACGTCGATCCCGGGCGCCCCGTTCGCGAACCAGTTGTCGGCCGGCTCGCATGTCGTGTTGAAGTAGAAATGGGAATAGGCGCCCAGGTATACGCGGATCCGGGCTTGCGTCGCAGGGTCGTACACGCCACCGCGCTTTGCCCCGCTACCGGCGCAGCCCGCCAGCACCCCGCATACCAGTAAAGCCCCTGCAATCTTTCTCATGAATTTCGTCGCTTCAATCGTCGATTCTGATGCTGATCGAACGACGCACATCCGCTGCGGCTCGTCGCAATCGCACTCGCCGGTCATGGCCCATGACCGATCGCGGATTGTAACGTGCGGAGGTTTATCGTTGCGACGGAGAAGATGCAGCACGACACATGCGACGGATCGCGCACGACCCATATCGGAAGCCGATCGTGGCCTACGTCTTCACAGCCGCACGCTCCCGGTCGAGTTCCGCGACATGCGCGTGAATCGCCGGAATCAGCTCGCGTCCATACGCCGACACATCGTGCAGCGGATCGAATCCGCGAATCAGGAACGTCGACACGCCGAGGCGGTAGTACTCGCCGAGCGCCTTCGCGACCTGTTCAGGCGTGCCGACGAGCGCGGTCGAATTCCAGCGCGCGCCCGTCAGGTTCGCGACGCCCATCCACAGCCGCTCGTCGAGCACGTCGCCCTGCGCGGCCGCGGCCATCAGCCGCTGCGAGCCTGCGTTCTGAGGCGCGTGACCGTCGATCGGCTGGCCGTTCGCGAGCCGCGCCGCGCGCACGCGCTCGCGAATCGCGTCGGCCTGCTCCCACGCGGCGGCTTCGGTCCGCGCGACGATCGGCCGGAACGACACGCTGATGCGCGGCGCGCGTCCAAACGGCAACGCGGCCGCCCGCACGCGCGCGATCTGCTCGCGCACCGACGCGAGCGGCTCGCCCCACGTCATGTAGACGTCCGCATGCTCGCCTGCGACGGCCAGCGCAGCCGGTGACGAACCGCCGAAATAGATGGGCACGTGCGGGCGCTGCGCGCCTTTGACGACCGGCGACGCACCGCGCAGCCGGTAGAACTCGCCGTCGTGATCGACCGGCGCGTCGGCGCGCCAGATGCGTTTCAGCACGTCGAGATATTCGCCGGTGCGGCGATAGCGTGCATCGTGCGGCACGAAGTCGCCGTCACGCTGGAGGTCGGTGTCGTCGCCGCCGGACACGATATTCAGTGCGAGCCGGCCGCCGCTGAACACGTCGAGCGTCGAAATCTGCCGCGCGGCGGCCGACGGCACGATCACGCCGGGCCGGTGCGCGAGCAGGATGCGGATGCGTTCGGTCGCGGCGGCCGCGAACGACGCGACGATGAAGCCGTCCGCCGCGTTGCTGAAATGGCCGACCAGGATCTGGTCGAAGCCGGCGGCTTCGTGCGCTTGCGCGAAGCGCCGCACGTAGTCGGGCTGGACGGCCGCCCCGCCCGGTACGTCGACCTCCGCGCCGGGCGTCGCGGTGATCATGCCGATGATGTCGACAGGCATGTCGGAATGTCCTTCTCGTTGTCGATGGAAATGCGTGGGCGGCGCCGCGCGATCACTGCACGGCGGCCGTCTTCTGCGCGGGCGCCGCGAACGCGCCCGCGTACGAGCGGTCGAGCAGCTTCGCCGTGTCGTAAGCAACCGGGATCACGCCGGCCTTGTGCAGGAAATCGGCGGTGTTCTGCGCGTCTTTCGCGGCGGTGTCGTCGATCGGGCCAACGCGCTGGTGCGCGTTGTTCAGCCATCGGTATGCGACGTCCGGCTCGAGCTTCGCGCGTTTGGCCCACAGGTCCGCGTACTCGCGCGGATGGCTGTCGACCCACTGGCGTGCGGCCACGACGCGCTTCAGGAAGTCGGCGATCTCCGCACGTCTGGCGGTGGCTGCCTGCTCGTTCGCGGCGACGAAACTCAACGCGGGCATCAGCCCCTGCGCGGTCGTCACCGCTCGCGCGCCCTGCCGCAGCGCAAGCGTGCTGACGAACGGTTCCCACAACGACACGGCGTCGACCGAGCCGTTCGCAAGCGCGTTCGTCGCATCGATCGGCATCAGGTATGCGTACTTGACGGAATCCGCGCGCAGGCCCGGGTGCTCGAGCGCGCGCAGCACGAGTTGCTGGCTCCAGGCGCCGCGCCACACCGCGATGGTCTTGCCCTGCAGGTCGTCGACGGTGCGCACCGGCGAGTTCTTCGGCACGAGAATCGCGACGCCGTCGAGGCTTTGGCGCGATACCGCGACGACCTTCACCGGCGCGCCGCGCGCGGCCAGCGTGAGCAGCGCGGAATCGCCGAGAAAGCCGATGTCGATCGCATTGCCGTTCAGGCTCTCCGCAACGGGTGCGGCGGCCTGGAAGTGCTTCCACTCGATCGTGTAAGGCAGGTCCTTCAACACGCCGGACGCCTCCATCGACGCCTGGATGTTGAAGTAGTTCTGTTCACCGACACGCAGCGTGACGGTGTCTTTCGCGATGCCTGGCTGCGCGGCGAGCGCGAGCAGCAGCGCGGCGACGATTCGACTCAACGACATGATTTCCCCGGAAGTTGAATGACGGCCCGCGCGGTGCGACAGCCGGCGGACAGGATGGAATCCGTGACGATACGTTCATCCCGACCATGAGACAAACGCATTATTCTGCTATTCAAAGATGCAAATGTTTTATGGAAGGATGTCTCCGCGAGGACGCCGCCCGCGCGCCGTCGCGGATGGCCATTCGAAGATTTCCTCGATTGATATTTCGCACGCGAAGTAAAACGGCAGCTATATTTCGCATACGAAATAACCCCTCGGAGCGAGGACGGCCATGACGTCAGAACCGATCGAGTTTTCCGCCGCCGACGGCTATACGCTGCGCGGCACGCTGTGGTCGCCGGACGTGCCGCCGCGCGCGCTGGTGCTGATCCATCCGGCCACCGCGGTGCCCGAGCGGCTGTATGCAGGCTTTGCGCGGTTTCTGACCGGGCGCGGCTTCGCGGCACTGACCTACAACTACCGCGGAATCGGCGCGTCGCGGCCGCCAAGGCTGAACGAACTGCATGCGCGCATGCGCGACTGGATCGAACTCGACGTCGGCGCCGCGACCGCATGGGCTCGGCAGGCTCATGAAGGGCTGCCGCTGCTGGCCGTCGGCCACAGCGTCGGCGGCCACGCGATCGGACTGTCGGCCGGCACCGCGCACCTGCGTGCGGCCGTGATGGTCGCCGCACACGCGGGCAGTACGCGGCTGATTTCCCGTGCCGCGGAGCGGCTGAAGGTGCGGCTGATCCTGCGCGTGATCGGCCCGCTCGCCGCAGCGCTGCTCGGCTACGTGCCCGGCAAGCGGCTCGGCCTCGGCGAGGATCTGCCAGCCGGCGTGTTTCGCGAATGGAGCCGCTGGACGACGCTGCCGCGCTACTTCTTCGACGACCCGACGCTCGGCGCGGCCGAACGCTTCGGGAAACAACGGTTGCCGATTCTCGCAATCGGCTTCGACGACGATCCGTGGGCGAACCCGCAAGCGATCGACCTGCTGGTAAGCTACTTCACGCGCGCGGCCGTCGAACGCCGCCAGATCGATCCGCACGCGGCGGACAGCGGGCCGATCGGGCACATGGGCTTCTTCCGCAGCCGGCCCGGCGGCGTGCTGTGGCCCGGCGTCGCCGACTGGCTCGCTCGCGCGCTCGACTCGCCGCGCGAAGCGGGCCGCCCGTCATTTTCGATTGCAACAGGGAACCGAGCTTGAACGAAGACCGACGACTGTTTTTCCTGTTGAACGTCGGCCAGCGGCGCGTGCAGCGCTGGGTCGACCGCAAGGCCGAGACCGATGCGCGCGCAAGCGCAGCACAGGCCGGCGCATTGTTCTTCCTCGCGAAGCAGGACGGCGCGCTGATCGGCGAGGTCGGCGCGGCACTGCAACTGGCGCCGTCCGCGATGACGGGGCTCGCCGACCGGATGGCGAAAGCGGGCCTGCTCGCGCGCCACGCCGATTCCGACGACGGGCGTGCGACGCGCCTGTTCCTGACCGACGAAGGTCATGCGGCGCTCAAGCGTGCGCGCGTCGTGTTGCGCGAACTGAACGGCAAGCTGTGCGACGGTTTTTCCGACGCGGAACTCGACATCGTCGCGCGCTGGTTGCACGCATTGCAGGACCGGTTTCCCGCCGAACGCTGAACTGCATCTTCCGCACGTCCACGCGCGATCGCGCACGTCATCGCACTCGATCGCATGTGAGCGATAGCGATTCCGATTCGCGTTTCCGCTTCGTTTCCGGCCGCGTATGCGCGGCAAATTTTGCGTTGTCGCCCCGCGTTGCCGACGCGCGGTTTCGGCAACGCTTTCCGGCTACGCTCTGTTACAAAAAAGTGCCTCCCGCGCCGCAGACGGATCGCCTACATTGCAATCCACTTCGACGCATTCGTCGTATGCACGGACAGGTCTTCCGTCGGGTCTCCAGCGCGATGCTCGCCCGGCCAGCAGTGAAAACGAATAGGAGTCTTGACCGAAGTGCTGGCGGTATCCAGCGCACGCGGATTGCGATGGCCCAAGCGGCCTCCTGAACGAACCCGACCCGACGCATCGCACGGCACCCGTTGCCGTGCGGCGGGTCGCGTTGCGCGGCCGTGCCGCGCCATCGTCACCGCACGTCACCGAGGAGCAGTCCATGCGACGCACGATCGTGTCCCCTTCGCTTGTCATCCGCGTCACCCGCCTGTCCGCCGCAATGGCGATGATCGCCGCCGCCGCGGCGCACGCCGATCCCGTCGCCGTATCCGGCCCAAGCCCGTTCGCCGCGTGCACCATCGGCGGCCCGGGCACGAACTACGTGAATGCCGAGGTCGAACCGTGGTTGTCGGTCAATCCGGCGAACCGGACCAACATGATCGGCGTGTGGCAGCAGGACCGCTGGTCGAACGGCGGCGCGCACGGGCTCGTCGCCGGCTACACGTTCGACGGCGGCGCGACCTGGGCGCGCACGCCGCAGCCGTTCAGCGCATGCGCGCCGGGCGGACTCAAGTACGAGCGCGCATCCGATCCATGGGTGTCGTTCGGGCCAGACGGCACCGCCTATTCGGTATCGATCTCGTTCAACCAGTCGAACAACGGCAACGCGGTCGCGGCGTCGGTGTCGACCGATGGCGGACAGACGTGGAGCAGCCCGTCCGTGCTGATCGCGAACGACGAGCCGACGACGCAGTTCTTCAGCGACAAGGAATCGGTGACGGCGAACCCGGTGAAAGCCGGCACCGCGTATGCGGTGTGGGACCGTCTCGAACTGCCGAACGGCAACCCGTACGCGAACCTGCATACGCAGGCCTATCGCGGGCCGACGTTCTTCTCGAAAACGGTCGACGGCGGCAAGACGTGGAGTGCCGCGAAGATCATCGTCAACGTGCCGTCGCGGCAGCAGACGATCGGCAACCAGATCGTCGTCGATCCGAGAACCGGCACGCTCTACAACTTCTTCGACCTGATCCAGCCGCCGTTCAACAAGGCGGCCGGCAAGGTCGCGTTCGTCAAGTCGACCGACGACGGCGCGACGTGGACGAAGCCGCAGGTAATCGCCGGATTGCAGACGGTCGGCGTGACGGACCCGAACACCGGCGAACCGGTCCGCACCGGCGACATCATTCCGGAGCCGGCGATCGATCCCGCGTCGGGGCAACTTTACGTCGTCTGGCAAGACGGCCGCTTCAACGGCGGCCACTACGACGAGATCGCGTTGTCGACGTCGAAGGACGGCGGCGCAACATGGAGCGCGCCGATGCAGATCAACACGCCGACCGGGCGCCCGGCGTTCAATCCGTCGGTGCGCGTCGACAATACGGGCGCGGTGATGGTCACGCACTACGACTTCCGCGACCTGCAGGCCGGCAATACGACGACGCTGCCGACCGGATTCTGGCGCAAGATTTCGCACGACGGCGGCGCCACGTTCGCCGACGAACGGCGCGTCGGCGGCCCGTTCGACATGAAGCTCGCGCCGAACGCAGAGGGATACTTCATCGGCGATTACCAGGGGCTCGACGTGTTGCCGTCGTCGTCGTTTCACCCGCTGTTCGTCCAGACCAACGCGGGCAACCTGACGAATCGCACCGACGTGTTCTTCGCGCCGTGATGCGCGCATGACGCATGCGCTGCCGCGACCTGCATTGCGTCGCGGCAGCGCGACCGCTTGCGCGTCAATGCATGTCGGTCAGCACGACGCGCCCGTCGATCTGCCCTGCGCGCAGGCGCGCGAATATGTCGTTGATGTTGGCGAGCCGGTCGCGATGAATATGCGCGCGCACCAGGCCGTCCGCGGCGAAATCGAGCGACTCCTGCAGATCCCGGCGCGTGCCGACGATCGAGCCGCGCACCGTGATGCCATTCAGCACGGTCGAGAAGATTGGCAGCGGGAAATCGCCCGGGGGCAAGCCGTTGAGTGCCACCGTACCGCCGCGCCGTACCATCCCGAGCGCCTGCGCGAACGCACTGCGCGACACGGCCGTGACGAGCACGCCGTGCGCACCGCCGATTTCCTTCTGGATGACCGTCGCCGGATCGTCGACCGACGCATCGATCGTCAGCTGTGCGCCGAGTTCCCGCGCAAGTGCGAGCTTCGCTGCGGACACGTCGATCGCGGCGACGTGCAGCCCCATCGCGCGCGCATATTGCACGGCCACGTGGCCCAGCCCGCCGATGCCTGAAATCGCGAGCCACTGGCCTGGACGCGTGTCGGTCACGCGAATCCCCTTGTAGACGGTCACGCCGGCGCACAGGATCGGCGCGATCTCGTCGAACGCGACCTGCGCGGGCAGATGGCCGACATAGTCGGGATCGGCCAGCACGTATTCGGCGTAGCTGCCGTTGACCGAATAGCCGGTGTTCTGCTGCCCGTGACAAAGCGTTTCCCAGCCGGTGTGACAGTACTCGCAGTGACCGCATGCGGTGTACAGCCAGGGCACGCCCACACGGTCGCCTTCGCGCACGTGCGTGACGCCGGGGCCAACCGCCGCGACGACGCCCACGCCCTCGTGCCCGGGAATGAACGGCAGCGTCGGCTTCACGGGCCAGTCGCCGTCGGCCGCATGCAGATCGGTGTGACAGACGCCCGACGCCTTGATGTTGACGAGGATCTGCCCCGGGCCCGGTGTCGGAACCGGCACTTCCTCGATGCGCAACGGTTCGCCGAACGCGTGTACCACGGCCGCTTTCATGGTTTGTGTCATGCGTCGCTCCTGTCTGGTCGATGACCGCCAAGTATCCGGGCTCGAAGCAGCGACGCCTTGATACGCATCAACGGGCAGAAAACGCGCGCGACGGCGGCCGCTGCGTCGCGAAGCATCGCAGGGCCGACGCGGGTCGCGGGGCCGGCCTGACAGCGCGCCGCTGTCGCCGCGGCCATGGCCGATTACACGCACGCCCTTGCACACCACCGTTTCGTTTCGGTTGCGAAATGATATAACATATCGTTTCGCAACCGCGGCCCTCATCCCATGCTTTCCGTCCGGGTGGCCCGGCTGCGCCGAGCGCTATCCGAACGGGTTTCTGCGTCCGCGAAATGCAACAATATATCGTATCCGACGTCAGCTCCCGCAGCGCTCGTTCGCCAATCCCACTCCAACCGATCCAACGACCATGCGCGACCTCCCTCGTCTACCGCTTCGCCCGCTGTCCCCCGTTCCGTTGCTGCTGTTCGCCGCCGTCGCACACGCGCAGGCCGACACGCCGACCACACCGGCGCCGGCACGGAGCACGTCGCTCGCGCCGATCTTCGTGACCGCGAACCCGCTCGGCGACGCCGAGCTCATCGCGCCGACCGCACAACTGTCCGGCGACGCGCTCACGCTGCGCCAGGCCGGTTCGGTCGGCGAGACCCTCAACGGCCTGCCCGGTGTGTCGACCACCACGTACGGGCCGATGGTCGGCCGTCCGATCATCCGCGGGATGGACGGCGACCGGATCCGGCTGCTGCAGAACGGTGTCGCCGCGTACGACGCGTCGTCGCTGTCGTACGACCACGCGGTGCCGGAGGACCCGCTGTCGATCGAGCGCGTCGAGATCGTGCGCGGGCCGGCCGCGCTGCTGTACGGCGGCAACGCGGTAGGCGGAGTCGTCAACACGATCGACAACCGGATTCCGCGCGACGCGATCGAAGGCGTGACCGGCGCGCTCGACGCGCGCTACGGCGGGGCCAATTCGATGCGCGCGGGGGCCGCGCAGGTCGAAGCCGGCAACGGCCGCTTCGCGTTCCATGTCGATGCATTCGACCGCGAAACAAGCAAGCTGCGGATTCCCGGCTATGCGCGCAGCAGCGCGCAGCGTGCGACCGACGACCCCGACACGCCGCAGCCGGTCGGCAGCGTGCCGAACAGCGACGGCCGCGTGCATGGCGGCGCAGTCGGCGCGTCGTACACATGGGCCGACGGCTTCGCGGGCCTGTCCTACAGCGGCTACGAATCCAACTACGGCTCCGTCGCCGAGGACGACGTACGCCTGCGGATGCGTCAGGAACGCCTCGCGTTCGCGTCCGAGGTGCGCAACCTCAGCGGCCCGTTCACAAAGCTGAAGTTCGATTTCGCGTACACCGACTATCGGCACAAGGAAGTCGACAACGGCGAGACGGCGACCACGTTCCGCAACCGCGGCTACGAGGCGCGCATCGAGGCGCGGCATCGCAGGATCGGCCCGTTCGAAGGCGCGATCGGCGTGCAGTTCGGGCAAAACACGTTCTCGGCGCTCGGCGACGAAACGCTCGTGCCGTCCACGCGCACGAACAGCGTCGCATTGTTCGGCCTCGAGGAATGGCAGGTCGATCCGGCGCTGAAGTTGAGCGTCGGCGGTCGCATCGAGCACGTGAAGGTCGATCCCGATCCGGCCGGCGTCGAGAAATTCGCCAGCGCGCGGCCGCGCGACTTCAATGCGGGCAGCGTATCGGCCGGCGCGCTGTTCTCGCTCACGCCCGTCTGGTCGGTCGCGGCGAACGTCGCGTATACGGAACGCGCGCCGACCTTTTACGAGCTGTACTCCAACGGCCCGCACGACGCGACCGGCCAGTTCCTGATCGGCAACCCGAATGCGTCGAAGGAAAAAGCCGTGTCGACCGACCTGTCGCTGCGCTATGCGAGCGGCCCGAATCGCGGCAGCGTCGGCGTGTTCTACAACCGTTTCTCGAACTATCTGACCGAGTACAACACCGGCCGCGTCGTCGACGGTGACGGCGAGCCGGTCGCGCCCGGCGCCGGCGATACGCTCGCGGAAGCGGTCTATCGCGGCGTGCGCGCCGAGTTTTACGGCGTCGAGCTCGACGGCAAATGGCGCGCGTTCTCGCGCCGCGGTCATACGGTCGACCTCGAGTTGACCGCCGACTACACACACGCGCGCAACGTCGACACCGGCGAGCCGCTGCCCCGCATTGCGCCGCTGCGCGCGACGGTTGCGGCAGATTACGGGTACGGTCCTTTCGGTGCGCGCGCACAGGTCACGCACGCGTGGTCGCAGCACCGCGTGCCCGACAACGACGTGCCGACCGGCGGCTACACGTCGCTCGGCGTGCTGCTCACGTACAAGTTCCGCGTCGGCGCAACGCACTGGCTCGCGTATCTGCGCGGCGACAACCTGACGAACCAGGAGATCCGTTATGCGACCTCGGTCGTGCGGGGCTTCGCGCCGCAAGGCGGGCGCAGCGTGATGGCCGGCCTGCGCACCACGTTCTGATTTCCCGGCGCCGTTGCGCTCGCTGCGCGACTCTCCGGCACCGCCAATGGCCGGTGCCGGCTTTATTTTCCCAACGGCGCTCATTCCGCTGGCGCGCACCGTTTCCCGGGCCCAGTTTCGTACGCGCGTGCCGGTATTCATCGATAAATCATGAATATTCCAATGCCGGGAATTAGAGCGTTCATTTTAAATTCACCGGCTGGACTGGTCATTTAATCCGCATTTGAATGCGCCGCGCCATGGATGATTTTGCGTTTTTGACATGGATCAAAAACGCCCGCCCCGCCGGGGATTTCGGCAAAAAAATAAATCGATATCAGGGTTTTCGAAGGGTAAAGAAAATTTTCTGAATGCCCGTTAATACCGGCACGAGCCCGTACCCGATCGAAGAACAAATCCCATCGCCAACCACACTCGCACAGGGGCGCATCGTGAAAATCACCAGAATAACCATCAAGGCCAAACTGCTTGGCGGCTTCGGTTTGCTTGCCGCGGTGGTCGTGATCGTGTCGGGCATGGCGCTAAAAGCGCTGTCCGACACCAACGACGAGTTTTCCCGCTACATGAACGGCATCAACGCGCGAGCGAACCTGGCCGCGCAAATCCGCACGGCCGTGGACCGGCGCGCGATCGCCGCGCGCAATCTCGTGCTCGTAAGCGCGCCCTCTGATATCCAGACCGAGCTGGCCGAAGTCCAGCAGGCGCACAAGGACGTGCAGGACCGTCTCGCGCAGCTGAAGACGATGATGGCGAATGCGATCGATACCACCGACCGTGCGCGCGAACTGGTCGCCGAAATCGTCCGCGTCGAAGCGAGCTACGGGCCGGTCGCGCTCAATATCGTCGGCCTCGCGCAGGCCGGCAAGAAGGACGAAGCGACTGCCGATATCAATAGCCGCTGCCGCCCGTTGCTCGCGCAACTGGTTCGCGCGACCGATGCGTACGCAACGTATACGCACGAGCGCGAAGTCGCGATCGCGCAGCAATTTGCGGATCGATACGCGGCCGAGCGCAACGTGCTGCTGGCAATTTGCGTAGCCGCGATCGCGGTCGCCGCGGGCGGCGGCCTGTGGCTCACGCGCAAGATCACGGCGCCGATCGTCACGGCGGTCGACGTCGCGCGCACGGTGGCCAACGGCGATCTCGGCAGCCGCATCGACGTGAGCGGCAACGACGAGACGCGCGACCTGCTCGACGCACTGCGCACGATGAATGTGCGGCTGATCGGCATCGTCGGCCGTGTGCGCGATTCGTCGAACAGCATCGCACACGCGGTCGGCGAAATCGCGTCGGGCAATCTCGACCTGAGCCAGCGCACCGAGGAACAGGCAGCGTCGCTGCAGGAAACGGCTGCGACGATGGAGGAATTCACGTCGACGGTGCGGTTGAACGCCGAGAACGCGCAGCAGGCGAGCGCGCTCGCCGCGAATGCATCGGACGTCGCGCTGCGCGGCAGTTCGGTGGTCGGCCGCGTCGTCGATACGATGACGGAAATCGGCCACAGCTCGTCGAAGATCGCCGACATCACCGGCATCATCGAGGGCATCGCGTTCCAGACCAACATCCTCGCGCTGAACGCTGCGGTCGAAGCGGCGCGCGCGGGCGAACAAGGCCGCGGTTTCGCGGTCGTCGCGAGCGAGGTGCGCAGCCTCGCGCAACGTTCGTCGACCGCTGCGAAGGAAATCAAGGAGCTGATCTCCGCGTCGGTGCAGACGATCCGCGACGGCTCCGCACTCGCGGGCGAAGCGGGCAAGACCATGGCGGACGTGACGCAGGCGGTCGCGCGCGTCACCGACATCATGGGCGAAATCGCGGCAGCCTCGGCCGAGCAGAGCCGCGGCATAGACCAGGTGAACCTGACGATCACGCAGATGGACGAGACGACGCAGCAAAACGCCGCGCTCGTCGAGCAGGCGGCGGCCGCGTCGAAATCGCTGGAGGCGCAAGGTCGCGAGCTGTCGGAAACGGTGTCCGCGTTCAGGATGCCGGCCGGCGACCACGCAGTCTCCGCGCATCGGGCCGCCTCCGTGTCGCACTGGCAAACCGCTGCGGCGTAACGCCTACACGCGCGGCCTTCACGCGCGTGCGCAATTTTCGGTCCCGGCCGCACGATGTCGGGCATCCCGCGCATTGGAGGCCATTCGCGACCGCTTCAAACGCAGACTCGCACTTTTAAATCATTCGAATGACGAGTATGCTTAAAAAGCACTCCGCGTTCGAACGGCGAATCGCATGCCCCTGATTCCCGTCCGATCGTATCGCGGCCCCATCGCGCCTCGCGTCGATGGCGGCGTCCGCCTCGCGCCCTGGCCGCACGAACTTTCCCCAACCATTCGCAGGAGAGCTGGTGAGCCGACTCGTCGTCGTATCCAATCGCATTGCAGATCCCCGTAAAGCCGCCGCCGGCGGCCTGGCCGTGGCCGTGAAAGACAGCCTGCAGGAAACAGGCGGCGTCTGGTTCGGATGGAGCGGCAGGCTGCGCGGTGAAGGCGAGCGTCCCGCGCACGGAGACGACGTGCAGATCCAGAACGTCGGCGGCATTCAGCTCGCGACGATCGATCTCGATCCGCAGGATTACGACGCGTATTACCTCGGCTACTCGAACAACGTGCTGTGGCCGGTGTTCCACTACCGGCTCGATCTCGCGCAGTTCGACCGCCGCTTCGCGGACGGTTACCGGCGCGTGAACCAGCTGTTCGCGCGCAAGCTGAGCACGCTGCTGCGCCCCGACGATACGGTCTGGGTCCACGACTACCAGCTGATTCCGCTCGCGGCCGAGTTGCGCGCGATGGGCTGCAGGAATCCGATCGGCTTCTTCCTGCACATTCCGATGCCGCCGCCGCCGATCATGGCCGCGATCCCGGAGCATGAGTGGCTGATGCGTTCGCTGTTCGCGTACGACCTCGTCGGCTTCCAGACCGAATCGGACCTGCTGCACTTCGAGCACTACGTCGAGGCCGAAGCCGGTGCCGCGCGGCTGCCCGACGGCCGACTGCGCGCGTTCGGCCGCACGTTGTCGGCCGACGCGTTCCCGATCGGCATCAACGTCGACGAATTCGCCGCGCTCGCCGAGAATCGCGACGGCATCGACATGTTCGAGCGGATGCGCGACGAGTATTCGCGCCGCCAGCTGCTCGTCGGCGTCGATCGGCTCGATTACACGAAGGGGTTGCCGCAGCGTGTGCACGCGTTCCGCCAGCTGCTCGAACAGTATCCGGAGAACCGCGACCGCGCGACGCTGATCCAGATCGCCGCGCCGAGCCGCGAGGATCTCGGCGCATACGACGACCTGCGGCGCGAAATGGACAGCCTGTGCGGCGCGATCAACGGCGACTACGGCGAACTCGAATGGATGCCGATGCGCTACATCCACCGAACGGTCGCGCGCAAGCGCTTGCCGGGCCTCTATCGCGCGAGCCGCGTCGCGCTCGTCACGCCGCTGCGCGACGGGATGAACCTGGTCGCGAAGGAGTTTCTCGCCGCGCAGGACGACGCCGATCCCGGGGTGCTCGTGCTGTCGCGTTTCGCCGGCGCCGCCGAACAGCTGAAGCCTGCGCTGCTCGTGAATCCGTACGACACGCAAGGCACCGCGCAGGCAATCCAGCGCGCGCTGACGATGCCGCTCGAAGAGCGCCGCCAGCGCCATGACGCGCTGATGGCGATCGTGCGCAAGACCGACGTGCACTGGTGGCGCGGCCGCTTTCTCGACGCGCTCGCCGAAGCTGCGGAAGTCGCCGCCGCGACGGCGTCCTGACGCCCCGGCTGTTGCGCGTCGCGCGCAGTCACACGCCGGTCGTCTCGCGATCGAGCACCGCGCCGTTCACGTCCTGCACCGCCACCGAGATCGGTATGCCTTCGCGCATGCTCTCGGTCACCACGCAATACGCGTCGAACCGGTCGAGCAAGCGCGTCGCGGCCGCGAGATCGGACCACGCCTTGCCGACCGACAGCGTCACGGCCATCGCGCCGACCCGCACCCTGCCCGCGTCGTTCTGCACCATGTCCACGTCGATATGCGCGGCGACCGGCTGCGGATCGACGCGCTGTTTTTCCAGCGCGAACAGCAGGCTCGCCGCGAGGCAGCTCGCGACCGAAGCGGCCAGCAGCCGCACCGGGTTCGGCCCGCGGCCCGCTCCGAGCGGCGGCGGTTCGTCGGTCAGTACCGGCGACAGATCGGTGCCGGCAAACGTGACTTCGAAACTGAAACGCGCATGCTGCGCGACATCGACCGATACGTGCGCCTCGCTCATGGCGACTCCGTGACTGGCAAAAGAGCACAGGAAAAGCCGGCGTGACGCCGCGCCGGCGAACATCATTCGCAGCGCCGGGCGCCGGTGCGATGCGATCGATATCGGGATCGCAGCCCCACCCGGTGGCTGCCGGAAGCTTCGCGCTTCAGCGCTCGGGCTCGTGCGGCCGTCCGTATGCGGCGAAATCGCGCTCGACCGCCGACGCCCGTTCCGGCGCATTCGCACTCGTGCAGGCTGCGGGATCGGCCGGCGAGCGCGCGGATTCCGGCTCGACACGCCCGTCGATCAGCGCCTGCAACGCATCGCGTTCGAGCACCTCGCACGCGAGCAGCCGCCGCGCGAGCCGTTCGAGCACGTCGCGGCGTTCGCCGAGCGTCGCCGCGACGCGTGCATGCGCGTCCGTCAGCAGCGTGCGCACCTCGTCGTCGATCATCCGCGCGGTGTGCTCGCTGCAGCGGCCCTCGCCCGGATGCCACACGCCCGGCATGCCGGTGCGCGCATCGCCGTCGTCGATGCTCACCAGGCCGATCTTCTCGCTCATCCCGTACTGCATGACCATGTGGCGCGCCAGCGCGGTTGCACGTTCGAGATCGTTCTGCGCGCCCGTCGACACGTCGCCGAACACGAGCTCTTCGGCGACGCGTCCACCTAGCAGCGCGTCGATCCGGTCGAGCAGCTCGCTGCGACGCAGTACGTAACGGTCCTCGATCGGCACCTGCTGCGTGTAGCCGAGCGCCGCGACGCCGCGCGGAATGATCGATACCTTCTTCACCGGATCGCAGTGCACGCGGCTTTCCGCAACGAGTGCATGGCCGGCTTCGTGATACGCGATCGTCAGTTTCTCCTGCGCGTTCATCACGCGGCTCTTGCGTTCGAGGCCCGTCAGCGCACGATCGATCGCCTCGTCGAAGTCGTCCATCCCGACCGCCGGCTTGCCGAGTTCGGCCGCATGCAGCGCGGCTTCGTTGACGACGTTCGCGAGATCGGCGCCGACGAATCCCGGCGTGCGCGACGCGAGCTCGCCGAGATCGACGTCGGCCGCGAGCTTCACGCGCTTTACGTGCACGCCGAGAATCTGACGGCGGCCGTTCACGTCGGGACGGTCGATCGCGATGTGGCGGTCGAAGCGGCCCGGACGCAGCAGCGCCGGATCGAGGATTTCGGGCCGGTTCGTCGCGGCCATGATGATCACGCCGGAGCCGGCCTGGAAGCCGTCCATTTCGACGAGCAACTGGTTGAGCGTCTGCTCGCGCTCGTCGTTGCCCGACATCGGGCCGATGCCGCGCACCTTGCCGAGCGCATCGAGCTCGTCGACGAACACGATGCACGGCGCCTTCTGCTGCGCCTGTTCGAACAGGTCGCGCACCCGCGCCGCGCCGACGCCGACGAACATCTCGACGAACGCCGAGCCGCTGATCGTGAAGAACGGCACGGCCGCCTCGCCGGCCACCGCGCGCGCGAGCAGCGTCTTGCCGGTACCCGGCGCGCCGACGACGAGCACGCCCTTCGGAATCTTGCCGCCGAGCCGCTGATAGCGATCGGGATTGCGCAGGAACGCGACGAGCTGCTGCAGCTCGGCCTTCGCTTCGTCGATGCCCGCGATGTCGTCGAACGTGATGCCGGTTTCCTGCTGCACGTACACGCGCGCCCGGCTCTTGCCCATCCCGGTAAAGTCCTGCAGCCCGCCGCGCCGGCGCACCATCAGGTTCCAGATGAACACGAACGCGACGAGCGGCACGAGCCACGATGCAAGCGCCGTGATCCAGCCGGTATCGGACGTGCCGTGGAAACGAATTCCGGCGGCGCTCAGCGAGTCGATCAGTTGCGGGTCCGTCACGCGATTGGTCGCAAAGCGCGGCGGCGCGCCGTCGTGCTTCACGGCCGCAACTTCGGACGCCGGCAGCAGCGCGCCGGCTTGCGGCATCTTCAGCGTGCCGGTGATCGCCGTCGAACCAATCTCGAGATCGTCGACGAGCCGCGCGGCGACGAGCCGATGGAAATCGCTGTACGCGATCATCGTCGACGCCGGACGCAGCATCAGCAACTGCGCGGCGAACAGCACGAAGAAGCCCGCGGCGATCAGCAATCCTGCGTAGTCGAATTTCCTGTCCATGGCATGACATCGGGCCGGCCCGTACACGCGCGGGTGGCGGCGCGCGGCAGCGCCCGCCGCGCGCGCACGCAATGGCTGCACACTGCCGCTGCCGCGTTTCATCGCATGAATGACAGCGCGAACGTGCGACCGGCGCGCCGTTCGCGGCGGACCGTGCACTGCGACGCGCAGCCCACGCTTTCAGTCTAGTTCGCGCGTGCGCGTCGCGCATCGTCTGACCAACGGCTTTGATCGGCACTGCGGCCCGCGTTATAGTCGCGTTCGTGACAGTTTTGTGACAAGCGGCGCCGCGCCGGGCATCGCATCGCTCGCGCCGCCGGTTGTTGCGCCCCGTTCCGGTCCCGGCACGCGCGAACACGCTGCCGCGCATCGAACGACAACCGCCCATTCGAGGAGCACACGACGTGAACGACACCCCCGATCGCCCCGACGAGCTGCCCGCCGATCCCGACCGCCGCCGCATGCTCGGCGGCCTCGCCGCGCTCGGCGCGGGCGTCGCGCTGGGCGGCTGCGAGACCACGCCCGGCAGCGCGCCGCGGTCCGCTGCCGACCTGCGGCTCGACGAAGCGCTGCGGCGGCAGGTGCGCCACATCGTCGTGATCTATGCGGAGAATCGCAGTTTCGCGAACCTGTACGGCGACTTTCCGGGCGTCCAGTATCCGTTGAGCGACGTGCGGCCCGAGCATGCGCAGCAGCTGGATCGCGACGGCAAGACGCCGCTGCCGGTGCTGCCGAAGATCTGGGGCGGTCTGGTGCCGCAGGCGCAGGAAGTGGACGGCAAGCGCTACGCGATCGCGGAGCGCGACATCGACAAGCTGCCGAACGCGCCGTTCCGGATCGCCGACGCGCAGGGCAAGCCGCTGCCGAACGGCGTGATCACGCGCGATCTGTGGCATCGCTTCTACCAGAACCAGATGCAGATCGCCGGAGGCCGCAACAACCAGTTCGCCGCATGGGCCGATTCGGGCGGCCTCGTGATGGGTCACTACCGCAATTCCGCCGACACGCTGCGACTGTGGAATCTCGCGCGGCAGTACACGCTGTGCGACAACTTCTTCATGGCGGCCTTCGGCGGTTCGTGGCTGAACCATATGTTCCTGATTTCCGCGCAGCCGCCGATCTATCCCGACGCGCACAAGCATCCACACGCGGCGAAGCTGTTGTCGAAGGTCGACGGCGACGATCCGGCCGGCACGCGCCTCGCGCTCGCCGCCGATTCGCCCGCGTCCGCGCTCGACGGCCCGCCGAAGTTCGCGGTGGACGGGCCGCTCACACCGGACGGTTACGGCGTGAACACGATGGCGCCGCCGTATCAGCCGAGCTACGTGCCGCCGCCCGATCCCGGCAACGCCGCCTATGCGGATCCGTCCGACCACCGCGTGATCCCGCCGCAAGTCCACGCAACGATCGGCGATCGCCTGTCGGAAAAGAACGTCGACTGGGCGTGGTACAGCGGCGCGTGGCAGTACGCGCTCGAGCATCGCGACACGGGCACGGTGCCGGATTTCCAGTACCACCATCAGCCGTTCAACTACTTCGCGAACTATGCACCTGGCACCGAAGCGCGTCGCAGGCACCTGCGCGATGCAGGCCTCGGCGACGAGCCGTCGACCAATCGCTTCATCGCGGACATCGACGCGGGCCGCCTGCCGGCCGTCGCGTTCTACAAGCCGCAAGGCAACCTGAACATGCATGCCGGGTACGCGGACGTCGAATCCGGCGATCGCCACATCGCGCACGTGATCGAGCGGATTCGACGCGGCCCGCAGTGGGCGAACACCGTGATCGTGATGACGCACGACGAGAACGGCGGCTGGTGGGATCACGTCGCGCCGCCGGTTGGCGATCGCTGGGGCCCAGGCTCGCGGATTCCGGCACTCGTGATCTCGCCGTTCGCGAAGAAGGGTTACGTCGATCACACGATGTACGACACGAACTCGATCCTGCGCTTCATCAGCCGCGTGCACGGGCTCGCGCCGCTCGACGGTGTGGCCGCGCGCGACAAGGCATTCGCGTCGCGCGGTGCGACGCCGCCGGGCGACCTGACGAACGCGCTCGACCTCGGCTGACGCACGACGGGCGTACGCTCGCCTTCAACGGCAAGGGCGCCGCCGCGGTGCAACGCGGTCGCCCCTGAGCATCGCGCAAGCGAAAACGTCCCGCGCCGGCCATCGAAGCCGGCGCGGGACGTCCCCGCCGCGTTCAGGTCGTGAGCCCGATACTGCCCGTCACGCGCCGATACGCTGTTCGATCTTCTTCATCGTATCGGTAAGCTCGGTCGGCAAACGCAGCTTCAGCGTGTCGAACAGCGCTGCGTGCAGCTTCAGTTCGTCGCGCCATTCGTCGGCATTCATCGACGTGACCGCATCGAACTGCTCGCGCGTGAAGTCGAGCCCGTCCCAGTGCAGGTCGTCATACGCGGGCGACACGCCGAACGCGTGTTCGCCACCGCCGCCATTGGCTTCGAGACGATCGAGCATCCACTTCAGCACGCGCATGTTCTCGCCGAAGCCCGGCCAGACGAACTTGCCGTTCGCGTCCTTGCGGAACCAGTTCACGCAATAGATCTTCGGCAGTTTCGCGCCCGCGGCTTCGAGCTGCTTGCCGAGCTTCAGCCAGTGCGCGAAATAGTCGCTGACGTTGTAGCCGCAGAACGGCAGCATCGCAAACGGGTCGCGACGCACGATGCCCTGCTGGCCGACGGCCGCGGCGGTCGTCTCCGAGCCCATCGTCGCGGCCATGTACACGCCTTCGACCCAGTCGCGCGCTTCGGTCACGAGCGGCACCGTCGTCGAGCGGCGTCCGCCGAAGATGAACGCGTCGATCGGCACGCCCGCGGGATTCTCCCAGTCCGCGTCGATCGACGGGCATTGCGACGCAGGCGCGGTGAAACGCGAGTTCGGATGCGCGGCCTTGCGGCCGGTCTCCTTGCCGATTTCGGGTGTCCACGGGTTGCCCTGCCAGTCGGTGAGCTTCGCGGGCGGCGTGTCGGTCAGGCCTTCCCACCACACGTCGCCGTCTTCGGTGAGCGCGACGTTCGTGAAGATCACGTTCTCCTTCAGCGTCGCGATTGCGTTCGGGTTGGTCTTCACGCCGGTCCCCGGCGCGACGCCGAAGAAGCCCGCTTCCGGGTTGATCGCATACAGGCGGCCGTCGCGGCCCGGTTTCAGCCATGCGATGTCGTCGCCGATCGTCGTGACCTTCCAGCCGTCGAAGCCCTGCGGCGGAATCAGCATCGCGAAGTTGGTCTTGCCGCACGCGGACGGGAACGCCGCCGCGACGTGATATTTCTTGCCGGCCGGCGACGTCACGCCGAGGATCAGCATGTGTTCGGCAAGCCAGCCCTCGTCGCGGCCCATCGTCGACGCGATGCGCAGTGCGAAGCACTTCTTGCCGAGCAGCGCGTTGCCGCCGTAGCCCGACCCGAAGCTCCAGATTTCGCGCGTGTCGGGGAAGTGCACGATGTATTTCACCGGATTGCACGGCCACCGCACGTCCTGCTGGCCCGGTTCGAGCGGATGACCGACGCTGTGCACGCACGGCACGAAATCGCCGTCCTCGCCGAGCACGTCGTACACGTCGCGGCCCATGCGCGTCATGATCCGCATGTTCACGGCCACGTACGGGCTGTCGGACAGCTCGACGCCGATATGCGCGATCGGCGAGCCGAGCGGCCCCATCGAAAACGGCACGACGTACAGCGTGCGACCGCGCATCGAGCCGCGGAACAAGCCGTTCAGCGTGTCGCGCATTTCGCCCGGCGCGATCCAGTTGTTGGTCGGGCCGACGTCGTCGGGCGAGTCGGTGCAGATGAACGTGCGATCTTCGACACGCGCGACGTCGGACGGATCGGACTGCGCGAGATACGAGTTCGGGCGCTTCGCCGGGTTCAGGCGAATCAGCGTGCCCTGATCGACCATCGCCTGGCACAGCGCGTCGTATTCTTCCTGCGAACCGTCACACCAGACGACGCGCTCGGGCTCGGTGAGCGCCGCGATGCGCGACACCCAATCGATGAGCTTGCGATGTTTGACGAATGCCGGGGGAGCGATCAGCGGGCCGTGCGTCGCTTCGGCCAAAGAGATTTGCGACATGGAAATGTCTCCAGATTATTGGGCGGGGATGGAGGATGCGGGGCGGGCCCGCGAGATGCGGAATGCGGTCGGAGCGCAGGTTGAAGCGACGCGCAACACGGGACGCGCGAACGGTGCGCGTGTCGATGCCGCGATGCGGGCGAGAGAATGTGATGTCTCGTATAAGCGAGCGAACGCGAGTTTCGCCATGCAAGCAACCTGCCGTACAACGCCATGCCGGCCAGCATACCATCGCCGTTATTGGGCGGGCGTTGCGTTGCAACAAGAAACAACTGTGACGACGTATCGGCACGCGCGTTGCAGACAAGTCCTTTTTACTGCATCCACGCGCACGCTTTGGGGACGAATCCGGCGGGACGGCCGTGCGGCAAGGCTTTCGGGGCGACGGAAAAATTGGCGTCATGGATGCGCACGCGACACACGCGAATGCGTGCGGAGCGAATTGGCGTTTTCGCTACTCAGGCAAACCCTGAATTAGGTTGCGTACACAAACATCTGTCGCGAAGCACCGCGTACGGCACCGCTCAAAACGGCGCACCGGGCAATCCGGGGTAATACGCGCTCGGCGATTTCAACGTCGATGAACGGCGTCGCGCGCTCGCGCGGAGCACTGCACGTGCGGTCGATTTCGACGCGACCTCCGTGACCGCGACGAGCCGGCACGTCGTAACGCCGCCGCGACTGCCCGGATGGAAAAACGCCAACCCGTGATTAACGGATTGGCGTCGTGCCGCAGGTCGGACGATTACGCGAACTGATTCATCGTGTTGTCCTTGCCAGCCGCCTTCAGCGCTGCTTCGCCGCTGAAGTATTCCTTGTGGTCGTCGCCGATATCCGAGCCGGACATGTTCTGGTGCTTCACGCACGCGATGCCCTGACGGATTTCCTTGCGCTGCACGCCGGCCACGTAGCCGAGCATGCCCTGGTCGCCGAAGTATTCCTTCGCGAGGTTGTCGGTCGACAATGCGGCCGTGTGATACGTCGGCAGCGTGATCAGGTGATGGAAGATGCCTGCTTCACGCGACGCATCGGCCTGGAACGTGCGGATCTTCTCGTCGGCGATTTTCGCGAGTTCCGTGTCGTCGTACTCGACGCTCATCAGGCGTGCGCGGTCGTACGCCGACACGTCCTTGCCCTCGGCCTTCATCGCATCGTAAGCCTGCTGACGGAAGTTCAGCGTCCAGTTGAACGACGGGCTGTTGTTGTACACCAGCTTCGCGTTCGGAATCACCTTGCGGATTTCGCGAACCATGCCGCCGATCTGCGCGATGTGCGGTTTCTCGGTTTCGATCCACAGCAAGTCGGCGCCGTTCTGCAGCGACGTGATGCAATCCAGCACGCAACGCGCCTCGCCCGTGCCCGCGCGGAACTGATACAGGTTGCTAGGCAGGCGCTTCGGACGCAGCAGCTTGCCGTCGCGCTTGATCACGACGTCGCCGTTGCCCAGTTGATCGGCCGACAGTTCTTCGCAATCGAGGAACGAGTTGTATTGATCGCCCAGGTCGCCCGGCGTGTTCGTCACGGCGATCTGCTTGGTCAGGCCGGCGCCGAGCGAGTCGGTACGTGCGACGATGATGCCGTCGTCCACGCCCAGCTCCAGGAATGCGTAGCGGATCGCGCGGATCTTCGCGAGGAAGTCCTCGTGCGGCACCGTGACCTTGCCGTCCTGGTGGCCGCACTGCTTCTCGTCGGACACCTGGTTCTCGATCTGGATGCAGCATGCGCCCGCTTCGATGAACTGCTTCGCGAGCAGGTAGGTTGCTTCGGCGTTGCCGAAGCCGGCGTCGATGTCGGCGATGATCGGCACGACGTGCGTCACGTGGTTGTCGATCTTTTCCTGGATCGCGGCCTTCGCGGCAGCGTCCTTCGCCGCATCGAGCTCGCGGAACAGCCCGCCCAGCTCGCGTGCGTCGGCCTGGCGCAGGAACGTGTACAGCTCGCGAATCAGTGCGCTCACCGAGGTCTTCTCGTGCATCGACTGGTCCGGCAGCGGGCCGAACTCCGAGCGCAGCGCGGCGACCATCCAGCCCGACAGGTACAGGTAGCGGCGTTCGGTGCTGTTGAAGTGCTTCTTGATGGAGATCATCTTCTGCTGACCGATGAAGCCGTGCCAGCAGCCGAGCGACTGCGTGTACTTGGAAGGATCGGCGTCGTAGGCGGCCATGTCCGCGCGCATGATTTTCGCGGTGTAGCGCGCGATGTCGAGGCCCGTCTTGAACTTGTTCTGCGCACGCATGCGCGCCGCATACTCGGGATTGATCGCATTCCACGCGCTGCCGTAGGTTTCCTTCAAAGCAGCCACTGCGTTGATGTCGTCTTGATATTGGGACATGTCTATCTCCTGGGAACGAAGCGCATTTGGGTAAAGAGTTCAGCGTGCCCGCCGCGTGTGACGAGGCGAACTGCATGGACTCAATACTAACGCCGGTCATCGCGGTTTCGAACGAGTCTTATATAAGACATAAGATATAAATTTCTCTTGTTTTTCAATGAGATAAGCGCGCCTTTTTGCGATGCAAAACAGGTTTTCAAGCGGCGGAAAGGCCGTGCGTCGCGAATCGCCGCTGCATTCCGCGATATGAAACGGCCTTTCGGCACTCGAAGAAACGACAGCTTTCGCGGCCCCGGCATTGTCTTTGCCACGGTCATGACAAAACGTCTATACTTGGACAATTCTTCGAACCCAAACCGGTCCGCCGCGCATTGCGAGGCGCCGCTCCTCCCGCGAGGCCCCCCGATGAGCGACTACCCCGTTTTCGATGCGCTGTGCGACCTGCTGGCGACCGCCAGCGCGCGCTTCCGGGTGCTCGAGCACCCGGCCGAAGGCAAATCCGACGTGATCGCCGCGATCCGCGGCACGCGTCCCGAGCAAGGCGCGAAAGCGATGCTCTGCACGTTCAAGGACGGCGGCGACGCCACCGCGCTCGCGGTGATCCCCGGCCATCTGAAGATCGATTTCCGCAAGGTCGCCGACGCGGTGGGCCGCCGCAAGGCGACGCTCGCGCCACCGGAACTCGCGGCCGCGGTCACGGGCTGCGTGATGGGCGCCGTGCCGCCGTTCGTGTTCGACGCGAACGTGACGCTCGTCGTCGATCCCGCGCTGATCGAACTCAATGACGAAATAGCGTTCAACGCGGGCCGGCTCGATCGTTCGATCGTGCTCGATGCATCCGACTACGTGCGGATCGCGCGCCCGCTGCTGGCCGGCATCACCCGGCCGCAAGCCGTCGACGCGAACCCCACGCGCGCGCTCGAGGCCGACGCATGACCGCGCCCAGCCCGACGCCGCAATCGGAACAGGCGTCGCTGATCGAGCAGGTGCTGCGCATCGCCGAAGGCCTCGGTGCGATGCTCGCGCCGTTCACCGAGGTGGTCGTGCACGACCTGCGCACGCCCGAGCACGCGATCCTCGCGATCCACAACAACCTGTCTGGCCGAGCGATCGGCGACCCGGCGACCGAACTCGGGCTCGCGCGCATCGCCGACGACAACTTCCCGCAGGTGCTCGCGAACTACGCGAACCGCTTCGCGGACGGCCGCACCGCGAAGAGCACGTCGGTCGGGATCAAGGATTCGAGCGGCCGCTACGTGGCCGCGTTGTGCCTGAACGCGGACATCACGCTGTTCCGCGGCTTCCAGGGAATGCTGAACCAGTTCTGCAGCATCGACGGCGTGCCGGTCGCGGAAACGCTCGATCCGGCCGGCGCGGATGCGATCCGGCAACGCATCGACGCATTCGCTACGCGCCTCGCGACCACACCGCGCGAATTGAAGACCGATCAGCGCCGTGCGCTGATGCAGACGCTGAAGGCGGACGGTTTCCTCGACGTGCGCCGCGCGATGGAGATCGTGTCGCAGCATCTCGGCGTATCGCGCGCCACCGTATACAACGATGCAAAATGACGCGTGCCCTCGGGCCGCCCCGCTTACCTGTTGACTGACCTTCCGACGAGCGACTCATGCACACTCCGCCCCTCCCTACCTATGACGACGTCGCGGCCGCCGCGACACGGCTCGAAGGCCACGCGCACCGCACGCCCGTGATGACGTCGCGGACGATCGACGAAGCGCTCGGCGCGAAGGTTTTCTTCAAGTGCGAAAACCTGCAGCGCATGGGTGCGTTCAAGTTCCGCGGCGCATTCAACGCGCTGTCGCGCTTCGACGCAGCGCAGCGCCGACATGGCGTCGTCGCGTTCTCGTCGGGCAACCATGCGCAGGCGATCGCGCTGTCGGCGCGCATCCTCGGCATCCCGGCGACGATCGTGATGCCGCAGGACGCGCCGGCCGCGAAAATGGCCGCGACACGCGGCTACGGCGGCAACGTCGTCACATACGACCGCTATACCGAGGACCGCGAGCAGATCGGCCGCGAACTCGCGGAGCGGCACGGGCTCACGTTGATCCCGCCGTACGACCACCCTGACGTAATCGCGGGCCAGGGGACGGCCGCGAAGGAGTTGTTCGACGAAGCCGGTCCGCTCGACGCAGTGTTCACGCCGCTTGGCGGCGGCGGCCTGCTGTCCGGCACGGCGCTCGCGACGCGCGCGCTGTCGCCGCACGCGAAGCTGTACGGCGTCGAGCCGGAAGCCGGCAACGACGGGCAGCAATCGTTCCGGTCCGGGTCGATCGTCCACATCGACACGCCGCGCACGATCGCCGACGGCGCGCAAACGCAGCACCTCGGCAACCTGACGTTCCCGATCCTGCGCCGCGACGTCGACGACATCCTGACCGCGACCGACGCGGAACTCGTCGACTGCATGCGCTTTTTCGCAACCCGCATGAAGCTGGTCGTCGAGCCGACCGGCTGCCTGTCGTTCGCGGCCGCGCGCCGGATGAAGGACGAACTGAGAGGCAAGCGCGTGGGCATCGTGATCAGCGGCGGCAACGTCGATCTCGAGAACTTCTGCGCGCTCGTCTCGGCGCACGCATGACCGGCGCGGCGCGCCGATGACGCGATGAAGCCCGCGTCGTCCGTGCGCCGCCGCTCCTTTACGCCGCGTTAAGTTTCGCGCCCTACACTGATTGCATCATCCCGCAGTCGGTCGTGAAGAAGGAGCCATCATGAACACGCACGCGATCGTCGCCGCCGCTCTCGCGACAGCGTCCATGCCGACGTTCGCTCAACCGCATGTCGCGTCATCCGTTTTTTCCGCCGCGGCGCCGCGCGACCACGTCGAGCAGGCTGCCGGTCACTCATCCGCAGGCCTCGTGCTCGCGAAGATCGATCAGAACAATTCGCCGCCCGATCGCGGCGGCGATCCTGGGGGCCGCGCGCACGCCGGCATGCATATGTAGTGCTGCAGCCGCCGACGCGCCGTTTCATCAGACATGAAACGCGCGCTGCACGCGCAAAAGAACGGTTGTGGGAAGCGTTGCCCGCACACTGACGTTTTTTCGCACCCCGTTCCCACCGGCAATTGACGCGCGCAAGCGCTCGCCATTACGCTTGCGCGCTGATGGTTCCCGACAACGGGATTAAAAGGGAACGCAGGGAGGCCATGCCTCGAATCTGCGGCTGCCCCCGCAACTGTAAGCGGCGAATCCGCGCCACCGCACGCCACTGGGATACCGGGAAGGCAGGCGCGCATAACGACCCGCGAGCCAGGAGACCTGCCATCGACCCGAGGTCCAAGCAGCCGCACCGGGCGGGGTGTCCCGGCGCGCCAGGCACCGCCTTTGGCGGTTGCCCCCGTTGCATGGACGGCCCGACCTCAGGACCCTTCAGATGTCCATTCTTTTCGTAATCGCTTGCGCGCCGCAGGCGTTGCACCGGCGCGTCGCCCGCCCACGCGGTCGAGGCGCGCCCATGTTCGGCGCCGCGGCACCGGCGTCGCCCGGCGCGTGGCCCACGCACGATGACGACACGCGGCGCCCACGCCGTCACATTCCGCGATGATGCGCCAGCCCGCCGCGCGCGCCGCCGCGCGCCCCGCTTACGCTCGCCGTACCCGCAACACGATCACGTTTCGCTGCCTCATGAACCTTCGCCACTTTCTCGCCACGTCCGCCGCCACCGCGCTGCTGGCTCCGCTTGCCCACGCCGCCGGCGACGCGGCGCCCGCACAGCCGTCGCCGTCCGCGGACGCCCCCACCCTGCCGACGATCAGCGTGACCGACACGCGGCACCTGCCAGAGTCGTTCGATCAGCGCTATGCGACGACGCAGGTGCTCACGCGCGCCGATCTCGAGCGGCTGTCGCCGAGCGATCCGAGCATCACGCAGGCGCTGGCGACGTTGCCGGGCGTGACCGTGTCGCAGAGCGGCGGCCCGGGCTCGTCCGCGTCGGTGAGCATCCGCGGCTCGTCCGCGAGCCAGGTTGCCGTATTCATCGACGGAATCCGGATCGGCTCGCCGACCACCGGCGTCGCGCCATGGGCAGACCTGCCGACCGAAGCATTCGAGCGCGTCGAGGTGATTTCGGGGCCGGCGGCCGCATCGTTCGGCGCGAACGCGATGGGCGGCGTCGTGCAGTTGTTCACGCGCCGCGCGGCCGGCCAGCCGAACCAGACCACGGCGTCGTTCGGCGGCGGCTCGAACAAGACCTTCGACACGCAGCTGCGCACGTCGGGCACCGTGCCGTCGACCGGGCCGCTCGCCGCGCTCGGCGGGCTCACGTATGCGCTCGGCCTGCACGACTACAACACGGCCGGCATCGATTCGACGCGGCCCGTGCTGCCGTACCACGAGAACGGCCGCAACCCGTATCACGCACAGGATCTCGACGCGCGTCTCGGCTACGCGCGCGACAACTGGTCGGTGTCGACGTTCGCGCTGTATCACCGCTCCGACCTGTCGTTCGACAATGCCGGCTTTGCGAACCGCGAGCTCGATCATCAGCTGACGACCGGCATCGCGTTCCATCTCGACATCACGCCCGACACGCAGTTCGACCAGTCGTTCGGTTTTGCGAACGACCGCCAGTTCCTGTACGCGAGCGATCCGGCCATCCCGACCGACCAGATCAACTCGCAGCGCATCAGCACGTCGACGTCGCTCACGCACCAGGA
Organism: Burkholderia latens; assembly: GCF_001718795.1. Lineage (NCBI taxonomy): Bacteria > Pseudomonadati > Pseudomonadota > Betaproteobacteria > Burkholderiales > Burkholderiaceae > Burkholderia > Burkholderia latens. Next base: position 1,238,868 of record NZ_CP013438.1, read on the forward strand.
GCGCGGCCTCCATCTGTTCGGCCTGCCGCTGTCGGGTGAGACGAAGCTCGCGTACGACTTTACGCGCGAACAGGCGTTCCTGCCGGTCGACGTGCCGGACGGCGTGCCGACCCGCAACGATTCCGCATTCTCGCTGCATCAATCGGCCACGCTCGGCAGCGTGACGATGTTCGTCGCGGGCCGTCACGAAATCATCGCGGGGAAAGCGGTAAACACCGGCAACGCGGCGCTTTCGTGGGCGATCACGCCGGTGTACACGGCGCGCGTGTCTTATGGCAACGCGTTCCGCCTGCCGTCATTCAACGACCTGTACTACCCCGGCTATGGCAATCCGGACCTGAATCCGGAGCGCAGCAATACGGTCGAGGCCGCGCTCGACGCGAACACCGCGTACGGCACGTTCAGCGCCGCGATCTACGACACGCGCGTGAGCAACCTGATCGCGTACAACCCCGCGACGTTCTCGCCGATCAACATCGGCCGCGCGCATATCCGCGGAATCGATCTGTCGTACAAGGGCGCGATCGGCCGTTCGACGCCCGTCAGCGTCGCGATCGGGATTCTGAATCCGCAGGACGAAACCAACGACAGCTGGTTGAGCCGCCGGCCGCGGCAGACCGTCAGCGTCAACATCGACCACACGTGGGACGAGCTGAAGCTGCACGCGCTGAGCACGGGCGCGTCGCTGACCTACGGCGGCACGACGTTCGACAACCCGGCCAACACGATGTATCTGCCGTCGTACCTGACCGTGAACCTGCGCGCGTCGTACCGGATCAACTCGCGTCTGACGGTGTCCGCGTCGCTGTCGAACCTGTTCGACCGTCAGTACATGACCGCGTACGGGTACAACACGCTCGGCCGCACCGCATTCGGCAAGGTCAGCTACACGTTCTGACGCGCGCCGCGCACGCGTCGGCGCCCGCCATCACGGGCGTCGACGCCGCACCGGTGCATCAGGCGCCCACGACGCCGCGCACGCCCGCGACCAGCTGGATCGCGCCGAACCCCGCAATCACGACGGCCGAGGCGCGCGACAGCCCGTGCATGAACGCCAGCGACATCTTCATGCGCAATGCGGCGGTCGCACTGCTCAGGCACAGCCACCACGTGGCCGACCCCACGAACACGCCGGCGACCATCAGCGCGACGGTCGGCCCGATCGTGCCGTGCTGCGGGCCCGCCAGCGGGCCAAGCGCCGCGAAGATCCCGACGAACGACAGGATCGTCATCGGGTTCGACAGCGTCAGGCCGAACGTCGTGAAGAAATCGCGCAGCACGGTGGTGCGCGCCACGTCGCGCCGTGCCGCCGCTGCCGCCGGCGCCTGTCGTGCGATGCCCGCGGCCAGCCACACGAGAAACGCACCGCCGCCGATCTTCAGCACGACGGTCAACATCGGAAACGCCGTGACGATGCCCGCGACGCCGAGCGCGCCGAGCAGCCCGTAGATCGCGTCGGCGCACGCGGCGCCGATGCCGGTCGCAAAGCCCGCCTGGAAACCGCGGCTCAGGCTGCGCTGGATGCACAGCATGCCGATCGGCCCGACCGGTAATGCGATCGACAACCCGATCACGACGGACTTGATGAACAGCATGGCCGGCTCCTCGCGACATGCAATGACTCGAACCGTTATCGTAGGGAAAGTCCGGTCGCCGCTGAACGCGGTTTTTAAGGAAAAATGGCCGCTTCACCTTAAAAGCTCCGCCACGATGGACGAACTCGACTGGAAGATACTCGCGCAATTGCAGACCAACGGCCGCATCAGCTATACGGAACTGGCACGCCAGGTCCACCTGTCGGTGCCGGCGGTGACGGAGCGTGTGAAGCGTCTCGAAGCGGCCGGCGTGATCGACGGCTACACGGCGCGCGTCAATCCGGCCGCGGCCGGCTACCCGGTGAGCGCGCTGATCGGCATCACGGTGCCGCAACCGGCGAAGGCCAAATTCCTGAAACTGCTGGAAACGATCCCCGAAGTGGTCGAGTGCCATCACGTGACCGGCGCGGATTCGTACGTGATGCGCTTCGTCGCCGTCAGCATGACGCATCTGGAGCAACTGATCGAACGCATCAACCTGTACGGCGAAACGCGCACGTCGATCGTCATGTCGACGCCGCTTCCCGCGCGCGGGCTCGTGCGTCCGGCCGCGGCGGGCAAAGCATCGCGGGCGTGACAGGACGCCCCGCTCTGCGCGATGCTGTGCAATGCGCACCTTGCACGAACCGGATACCCTTGCCATGCCAGTCATCGGACTCAATCATTACAACCTGCGCGCGGACCGGGCGACGCTCGACACGCTGCGCGATTTCTACGTGGATGTCGTCGGCCTTGAACCCGGCTATCGGCCGCCGTTCCAGAGCGCGGGCTACTGGCTGTATGCGGGCGAGCACGCCATTCTGCATCTGTCGGAAGCGCGGCCCGGCGAGGTGCGGACGTCGCACGCGGTCAATACGTTCGACCATATGGCGTTTTCATGCGAAAACGCGGCGGCGATGGAACGGCGGCTCGCCGACGCGCGGGTCCGGTACTCGCGCACCTACGTGCCGCTCACGCGACAGCTCCAGCTCTTTTTCACCGACCCGGCCGGGAATGGTATCGAGTTGAATTTTGCGCGGCCGGAAGACATTTCCGGCGACGATGCGGGTTAGCGCCGCCGCCTCGCGTATATCGGTCGCGGTCACATGCCGCGCTTGCGCGGGCCGCAGGACGGCCCGCGAATATCGCGGCGGCCGGCCCGAGCCGAAGCGATGCCGCCGTATGCGGCGACTCGACTCCGCGTGCACACGCACGGCGGCCGCGACGCCGATCGAATCACCGTTGCTTCACGAGCTTCACGATCGTCAGCGCGCCGTTCACGCGCTCGATCCGCACCTTGACCTTGTCACCCGCATGCAGCGACTCGATCATCGCCGGGTCGCCGGCCTTGAACGTCATCGTCATCGGCCCCATGCCGACGTTCGCGAGCGGACCGTGTTTCAGCGTCAGCGTCCGCTGCACCGCATCGATCCGTTTGACTTCCGCATCGGTCAACGCAGCATCGGGCGCCGATGCCTTCATGTCGCCCATGTTCATGTCGGACATGCCGCCGGCCGCGCGCACAGGCATGGCCAGCGCAACGGCCATCATGCCGAGCACGGCGACAGCAACGCAGCGAATCTTCATGGAGTCATCCCGACCTGGCAATGACGAACGCGATCGTCAAACCAGCAACGTCGCGATCGCCCACACAATCAGCACGCTGCCCAGCGCACGGCCGACCTGCTCGCCGCCAGGCAGCACTTTTTCGACGAGCACGATAAGCGATAACGCAACGATCCACACCACGTTCATCACGCCGCCGACGAACAACAGCGCCATCAGCAGCCAGCAACAGCCGACGCAATAGGCGCCGTGACGCACGCCGAGCACGAAGCTACCGGCCGCACCCGGGCGCGCATACATGGTAAGAAACCGCACCGGCGACCGGCACTGACGCAGGCATGCGCGTTTCAACGGAGAAAACTGATAGACGCCGGCCAGCGCGAGGACGAACGCGGAAAGCGCGGCGCTCTTGGACCACAGCATCATCCCGGAGATCAGGCCGGCCGGCTGCAGCAGCATCTGCATCGCGGCCGCGCCGGCAGAGAACGCGAGCCATGCGACCAGATATCCGGCCAGCAGCAACGTCGACGCGATCGCCGCGCGCGATCCGTCCGTACCGCGATACCGCAGCACACGCCGGTACAGCAGCACGAGCGGCGCCGCGCCGGGTGTCATCATCGCGATCATCATCACCCACCACATCATGACCACGGTGGCCGGTGACGGATCCATCGCGCCTGCGTCGTCGGCGAGCCGATGCGGGAACAACGCGAGCGCCGTCATGTCCGTCGCCGACATGCCGGTGCCGGCGCCCGTCCAAAGGTATGCGCAGCACACGCCGACCAGCGCCGCCATGCCGAGCAGCGTGACGATACGCTCACGCCGCAGAACGTCGTCGAGCACGATCACGCGACGGCGCGATGCCGGATCAGCCCGTGGTTGTTCATGTGCAGCCGTGCGAACTGCGCATAAGTGCGCTCGAGATCCAGTTCGATGTGGCCGCGCGAGCGGCCGGTGCCCGAACCGATCTCCGCCAGCTCGTATTCGAAGCCGTGCGGCAGGTCGATGCGTGCGCGATGCTCGGCGCCCGTCACCGGATTGCGGATCGGTTCGCCGACGAGGTCGAACACGCCGTCGACGCTGATCCGGCCGCGCCGCGCATCGACATCGACGTCGAAGTCGATCTTCGCGAAGATCGGCTCGTAGGCCTGTTCGAGCGTCGACGCGAACACGGCGAACATCGTCGCAAATGGATCGGTATCCTGACCGGTCATGATCTTCAGCACGGCGTCGCATTGCGCGGGGCTCGCGCGTTCGTCGACGATCGGCTGGCAACGGCCGCGGCCTTCGTGAATCGCGCCCGGCCACTGGAACACGACGGCGATCCGCACGCCGTCGAGCACCACGTCGCCGTAATGGCCGCTGTCGATCGAAATCGCACCCATCGCTTCGCAGTGGCCATGCGTCGGCAGCGAATTGAACTGGCAGGGACAACCGTATGAACAATTGCAGTTGATCAGCTCGGTTCCCTGAATCTCCCACGGTGTCATGGCATCACCTCGCGCGATCGGTGGCACGTAACGCTTCGAATCTAGTGCACCGCACAGCCGAAAGCAAAGTACGCCTTCCGTGCCGGTCGGCGGGCGAGGGTTCGCGCTGGCACGGGCGTGTTGCCCATGCGGATTGAGACGTGCGGGCTCGCGGCACTGCCGCCCTGCGTCCTGCACCGTCGCGCCGGCGCTCTCGCAACGGCTGGCCGCCTCGCGATCAACCTTGTTTCTTCGGCGCGCGTGCGACGGCAAACCATGCCATCACCGCGCCCGCGACCCACGCGCAGGTGAGCAGCAGGTCGAAATCCATCATCCCTTCGAAATTGGCGGTGTTCTCGAAGCTGCAATACCGGCTGCCATGGAATTCGATGCAGCCGCTGACGATCCACTGGACGTGCATGAACACGTGATAGAACGCGAAAGTCGAAGCGATGATGGCGACGCGCAAGCGTACGGGCGTTTTCATTCGGCGTCGAAGGTGATGGACGGAGCTGGGCTGACGCCGATCTTATGACAGCGACGTCGCATCACGCAATCGGTCGCGCGCAAATCATCGGACACACAACCATGCGCGCGCCACGCCATCGGCATAAACCCGATGAAAAACCATCCCATATCCTCACACGATCGCGCTCGTCGTCGATTCCGCATGCGCCATGCATTCCGGAGATAGCCGTCGGCGTCCGGCATACGTGCGGCATGACGGACGACGGCTTTCGCGCCGGCCAGCATCCGTGTGCATCGGCCCGGCCGCGCGGGCATGACGTTTGCACCGCGTGCTGCCCTCTCCTGCTGACACGACGCTGGCAGCAGCCGACGCGCAAGGTTGCAGGATTGCCCGACGAGGAATGTCGCCATGACCCGTACCCGAGACCGCGTGGACCCTGTCTTCGAATGCCGAAACGTGACATTGCTGACGCTGTGCATCGCCGTGCTCGTCGCGCAGATCGACACGGCCGTCGTCAATCTCGCGACGCGCGCAATAGGCTCATATTTCCATGCAGGCGTCGGCGCGCTGCAATGGGTCGTCGACGGCTACAACCTCACGTATGCCGTTCTGCTGCTCACCGGAGGGCTGCTCGCCGACCTGTACGGCCGGCGCCGCATCTTCATCGCGGGTACGGCCGTGTTTACGACTGCGTCGCTGGCATGCGCGCTCGCCCCGTCGGTGCCGGTGCTGATCGCCGCACGCGCGCTGGCCGGCGTCGGCGCGGCGCTGTTGCTGCCGGCGTCGCTCGCGATCATCCGCGTCGTGTGGTACGACCCGGTCGAGCGCGGCCGCGCGCTCGGCGTCTGGGCCGCTTGCAACGGCGTCGCGATGGCGATCGGTCCGACACTCGGCGGCCTGCTGATCCGGCACTTCGGCTGGCGCAGCATCTTCTTCGTCGTGGTCCCGCTGAGCATTGCGGCGATGCTGCTCGCGATGCCGGCCGTGCCCGAGTCGTCCGACCCGCGCGGCCGGCATTTCGACGGCGGCGCGCAGGTTGCGGGCGCGGTCGCGCTCGGCACGCTCGCGTATGCGGCGATCGTGTTCCGCGAGTCGCCGCTCGCCAGCGCGATCGCGGGCGGAGCCTCGATCGCGTCGCTAGGCGCGTTCATCGCGATCGAGCGGCACCACCGCGACGCCGCCCTGGTGCCGCTCGAGCTTTTCCGGCTCGGCGCATTTCGCGGCGTGATCGCCGCGACGACCGGCATGACATTCGGGATGTACGGCGTGCTGTTTCTGCTGCCGTTGACGTGGCAAAGCACCGGCCGGCTCGATCCCACCGGCGCGGGCCTTGCGCTGCTCCCGATGGCGCTCGTGTTCGTCTCGGTGTCGCCGTGTTCGGGGTGGCTGTCGGAGCGAGTCGGCACGCGGGCGACGACGGCCGGCGGCGTCGCCGTGATCGCGAGCGGGCTTGCGGTGATCGGCGCGTCGGCTGCGTCTCGGAGCCTGTTCGGCGCAGAAATCGGCCTCGCGTTGACCGGACTCGGTATGGGCGTGGCGACGGGTCCGTTGATGACCGTCGCGGTCGGCTCGGTGGACTCGGCGCGCTCGGGCACAGCGAGCGCGCTCGTCAACGTCGCGCGGATGATCGGCGCGACGCTCGGAATCGCCGTGCTCGGCACGCTGTTCGCGGTCGCGCACGGCGGCGCCACCGGTTTGCGCGCCGCGATGTTCACCGGTGCGGCGGTTCAGCTCGCCGGTGCGGCAAGCTCCGCCGTCAGCGTGCAGCGCGCGCGGCAGTCCGCATGATCCGTTGAGAGCGGATGCGCCTTTGGCGTATGTCGTTTGCGGGGGGCGGCGGTCAACAGTCGGCCATTCGCCGCCGATCATCGAGCCTCAACACGCAGCGAGTTGCGTCGTCAGCTATGCTTCCCGCCGTGTCTGCGCCGCCGATGTGCATCGCGCTCCTGCCGCAGCACGGGCATCAGTTCCGCGATGTACTGCCGCGCCTGTCCGCGCGTGACGATCTCGCTGAAGCGCTGATGTGCCTTCGCGTGCCCGACGAGCGCCGCATGCGCCTTCTTCAGAATGTGCAGATACGCGATCAGGCTCGTGCCGTCGCGCACGGGCAGCGCATCGCGCGGGTCGGCAGTCGGTGGCGTCGTCATGATCCGATCCTCGCGGGACAGTCGGTGCGGCACGTCGCGGTGACGAGCGACAGCAGGTCGTTCGCCGCCCGATCGCGCTCCGTCAGCGGCGCGAGACCGAACAACCGCCCGAGCGTCGCGACGATCGAGCTGTGATCGTACGGCGTGTGATCGACGTGAGCGGCAGCGACCCACGGCGACACGACGATCGCCGGCACGCGCACCCCATACACGTCGAATTCGAATCCGCTCGCGTTCAGCGTCGCGCCCGCGCCATCGTTGGGCGGCGGCGCTGCGCCGGGCGCGACCGAATCGTAGAAGCCGCCGTGCTCGTCGTAGACGACCACGAACAGGCTGCTGTCCCACACCGGTGAATTGCGAATCGCGTCGTACACGCGTGCGACGAGCTGGTCGCCGCCGGCGAGGCCGTCCATCGGATGATGCGAGCTGCCGTTCCGGTAAGTGCCGTGCACGATGTCGCCGTAGCCCGGTTCGATGAACGTGTAGCGCGCGGTATAGCCGGCCGCGAGGTCGGCTTCGAAGTGGGACAGGTCGTCGACGTCGAAGAAGCTCACCCCCTTCAACGATGCGACCTGCGGCACGTGGCCGAGTGGATCGCCGGACTGGTCCTGGTAGATGCGCCAGTTGTCGTCGCCGAGCGCCGCGAAGATCGAGCCGTTCGGATAGCGGAAACCGTCAAACGCATCCCATCCCGCCATTTCTTCCTTCGTCGGCGAATGGTCGAGCCCGGCCGACGACGCACCGTGCAGGAAGAAGCGGTTCGGCCACGTCGGCCCCGGCATCGATGCATGCCAGCGGTCGCACAACACGAACGCGTTCGCGAGCGCATAGAGTGACGGCGCCTGCGTGCGGACGTCGGCGCCCTGCATGATCGTGCCGAGCGCACCCGGCTGCGGCGGCGCGCCTTCGGAATGCGACGTCGCGTAATTCGACACGAATCCGGAGTTGTCGACGCGCGGATAAGGCCGCCCTTTCACGAACGGCACACCGGCGCCGCACAACTGTTCGAGCACGTCGTCGAATTCGTGGCATGGATCGGTGGGCATCCGGTCGGGCGCGCCGCCGCCGAACGGATAGACGGCGCCGCCGTACGCGTTGCTGTCGTGCGGCGACGCGGCCGTGATGTTCGCGATGCCCGACAGAGCGAACAGATGATCGAACGAGCGGTTCTCGAGCATCAGCACGAACACGTGCTTGATCCGGTCCTGAACCGGTGGGGCCGCGGGAACCGAAGAAGATGCGGGGGCTGCGTCTGCACTCATGGCGCCTCCTGGCGTCGCGCGACGGATGTCCGGCTGGCAACATCGCGGCGGCAACGAATGCCGTTGAAAGCGACTGAAGCGAAGACGCTCCGACGTAGCCGGCCCGCGAATTGCCGACGAGTGTACGGCTATGCTGGCCGACGCGTAAAGCCCGATACGGCGCGCGGCATGGTAGCCCCATTCAGGCGATGATCGACGCAGCGCGTCGAAGCGCATCGAGGCGTGTCAATGAAACGGGGGCGGGAAAATGAAGATCCGGATGGGCCGACCGGCTTGACCCGGTGCGATCTTGGCCATTGCGGCCATGCTGGGCGGCCGGCGACCGACGAATGGCGCGGATCGCGCCGCCCGTCCGGTATGTCCGTCCATACGGCGGGGGCCGGACGGTAGTTTGTCGATCGGAGCGCATCGCGCGCCCGATCGTGTCAGCTTAGCGACGCGGTTGGCCGCTGCGCGGCGGACGCGGCGAATTTGCGTCCTTGTGACGGAAATTGATACGGCCCTTCGTCAAGTCGTACACCGACAGTTCGAGCGTCACGCGATCGCCCGCGAGAATGCGGATGTGGTTCTTGCGCATGCGGCCCGACGCGTACGCGCCGACCACGACGCCGTTTTCCAGCGTGACGCGGTATTTGCTGTCCGGCAGCACTTCGTCGACGATTCCGTCCAGTTCCAGCAGTTCTTCCTTTGCCAAATCAATTCCTCCAGACAAGGTGATGACCGCGGCCGCGGCGGGTTCGCCGGCGTCAGGCCCTGCAGCGGGACGGCGGCCGGCGCAATGCCGGGTATCCATTCGTTCGGACGGACAATGCGCCCGTCCTTCAATCGGAGCCCGGCGCCATGCGCGTTAGGGCGGTCGGTGGCAGCGACGGTGCGATCCGCACCGCGCAATCGGGACCGCGCCGCGTGCGGCATGGCGACGGTCTACTCGGGTTGCAACGCAGGCCGCTTGCGAAGCGGCGGGCGCTTCGCGAGGGCGTTGAATCGCGGGTCGTACGGACTCGCGATGGATGAGGGAAGCACACGACCGATGCATTGTAACGACCGCGATGCATCGGTCGTGTGCGTCGAAACGCGGAACGCCGGCCAGGGCCGGCATCCGCGCAAACTCCACTGGGCAGCGACCGCGATCGGCGGCCGGTGCCGATACGGCTTATTGCGGCGTGATGTTCGACGCTTGCAGACCCTTCGGGCCGCGCTTCACTTCGAAGCTGACCTTCTGGCCTTCGGCGAGGGTCTTGAAGCCCGTGCCGCGAATTTCCGAGAAATGGGCGAACAGATCGTCGCCGCCGTTGTCCGGGGAGATGAAACCAAAGCCCTTGGTTTCGTTGAACCACTTGACGGTACCGGTATCCACAAATACTTCCTTAATACGAATGAATGAACATGCGCCCGTGGCGGGCACAGAGAGAATCAAAGAGGGAGAGACCAACGACTGCCGCACGGCGTGACGGGCGGCGAATGATGAGCAATCGGACTTCTTGAAGACCTCAGACACTACGCGTTGCGCGTCGATCCGTCAAGCTCTTTCGGTGAAGCGTGCGTGCGCGCGTGCTTCGGCGGGCATCGGCGTGCCCGCGCGCCCGTGCTGCAATGTGCGCTGCTTTTGGGCTGGCAACGGCGTGCGTTACTGCGATTCGGGCACGATGCCCGCCAGAGCCTGCCGCGCGGTCGCGCAGCGTCCCGTCGAACTCAGTGCGCGCCGACGCCCGATGAAAAGCACGTCGCACCCGGCCAGTTGCCACGATGCGGCGCAACCGTCAATCGAACGGATTCAACAGCCGGACGCCGGTGCCGGCAAAATCGTCGACATTGCGAGTGACGACAATGAGATCGTTGATCAGCGCGGTGGCGGCAATCAGTTTGTCGAGTGCGTGCGCCGGGTCGGCCACTCGCAAATGGCCCCACATCTGACCGGTGTCGATATCGACCGGCAGAATGTTCGATGCATAGTCGGACAGGATCGTCGCCACCCATGCATCCAGCGCCGATGCCTGCGGATGATCGCCGCGACGGCGGACCAGATCGACGCCGCGCCGCAGTTCGGCCACCGTCACGACCGACAGGTAAAGCGGGTTCCCGGCTTCCTCGGCCTGCCTGAAGAATGCGCGCACGCCGCGATTCGCCCGGTTGCCCTTCCTGATCTCGCTGATGACGTTCGTATCAATCAAAAACACGCCTGCCCTCGCCGGAATCCTGAACACGTTGAAAATCCGCGTCTTCTCCGACATCCGGCATGCTCATCAGCACTTGCGCAAATGTCCGTCGCTTGGGCCGTCCGAGCGCATCGGCCAGAATGGCCCGATGTTCGGCCTCGGCGCTCCTGCCGTTGGCTGCGGCCTGCTCGCGCAGGCACTGAACGATACTGTCATCCACGTTACGCACCAGAAGATTTGCCATGAGTACCTCCATCCAATTGCTATCAATGATAGCACCACGAAGGTGAACTGCAATCATTGCTATCACCGTCATGATCGAATGAAGGGCGGGTCGGCGGCAGCCCGGCAGCACAGGCGGCGACAGGCTTCGCCGATCGGGCGCCGACGGGCCGACGCGTCGAATTACTGGTAAGCAAGGTAAGCCGGATCCACGGAACGGAAAAGGCGGCCGAATGGCCATTCAGCGACGGACAGCCACGACCGGACCCCGCCGTCCGCCGTCCAGCGGTCGCGCCGCCGGTTGCGACGCGCGCAGCACGGCCACGACAAGCACCGCGATGAGGATCGCCGACGCCGCCGGCCAGGTCGCGCCGCTGATCATCGCGACGAAGGCCTGCGCCGGCGCCATCCAAACCAGCGCCACCACGATCGCCTCGAACCGGTTCGGCTTGACGGTCCGGAAGTCGATCATCAGGAACACGAACGGCAGCACGAGCCACAGCAGGTCGTAATACATGTAGTACGGCTGTACCAGCAGTGTCGCCGCAGCGAGCGTCGCCGCACGCAATTCGAAGCGCGCGGCACGCGTCCACACGTACATGCACGCCGCCGCGGCCGGCACGGCGATGGCCGCCTGTATCACGTACGCCATCGATACCGACAGGCCGGCGGCCCGCGCGAGTCCGCATATCGACGGCATGCCGCGCCACAGCGCGTCCCCGTACTCGATCACCCCGCGGTTGAAGGTGGGCATGAACGTCAAAAATGCTGCCCACGCCTGCCAACCGAACGCAGCTACCGATATCGCGACAATCGCGGCGCTGAACACGCCGGCCGAGATCAGCGTTTTCCAGTGGCCGGCGCAGATCAGCGCCAGCGGAAACAGCACGCCGTACTGCGGTTTTACGGACAGCATCGCAATGCACGCCCCCGCCGCGACCGGCCGCGACCGCAGCAACAGCAACGCCGCACCGGCGGCCGCGACCGTCAGAAACGCATTCTGCATCTGCACCGTGGCGCCGATCAGACCCGGAAATGCCGCGGCCGCGATCCGCCAGTGACCGGCGAGCGAACGCGTCAGCGGCGCGACTACCGCTGCGTAACAGGCTGTCGCAAGCACGCCGAACAGCACGATCGCGCTTCCGAACGACACCAGACCGAACGGAACCACGACCAGCAGGAACGTGGGCGGGTACGGCCATGGCGAGAAGTCCCTCACGGGCCGAAGCGCTGCCTCGATCGGCTGCATCCATTGCGGCGAAAAGATCGCCGTCGCGCCGTGCTCGAGCGCGACCCGCGCGGCAGCCCAGAACACCGCGAAGTCCGATCCGACCATCGGCGCGGAGCGGTCGTCCAATCCGTAGTAGCGAATCGCCCATACGGCGACAAAAGCGATCTGCAACACGAGCACCGCGATCGCGTACGTCGCGACGCGCGCCGCATCGACTCGTCCCGCTGCCGGTTCACCCGGTGTCTCCATCGACAAGCCCGCCCTTTTTCGTCTCGGTGAAGTCCATGCGCCGGGGTGCAACGAAACATCATGTTGCATCTCCGCATGCCCTGCAGCCGCAACCGTTTGATAACATCAATCGAGAAGACCGGCGATCGAACGCCGCACCAGACGCGTGGAAGACCTTGCATCGACGCGGACCATCCGTGCCTGAAATCCCGATCCGAGCGATCCAAGACACGAGACGCCCTCCAGTGGACCTGACAGTTCCTTCTCCCGATATCCTGTTTTCCCCGACTCCGGATCAGCTCTACTTCCCCGCATGCGTCGCGGCGGTCGCGATCATCGCGTGGCTCGCGGCCCGGCCCGTACCGTTCTATCGTGCTGCCGTCGACAAGTCCCTGTCGATGCGCTATCGCAATCTCGACGGCTTCCGCGGCATGCTGGCGACCTCCGTCGTGTTCCATCACTTCGCATGCAACCTCGGCTTGCTGTCGACTGGCGTGTGGGGCCCGACTTCCGACTTTCAACGCAATCTCGGCACGATTCCCGTCGCGATGTTCTTCATGGTGACGGGCTTCCTGTTCTGGGAGCGCGCGTGCAAGGGCTCGCTCGACGTGCGCGCGTTCCTCGTCGCGCGCGTGCGGCGCGTCGCGCCGCTCTACCTTTTCTACGCGGCAATCATCGTTGCGTGCACGCTGTACTGGTTCCCAGGCAATGTCGTCCACGCGCCGATCCGGTTGCTCGTCGATCTGCTCAAGGCAGCTTCGCTCGGCTGGTTCGGCGCGTTCCCGGTGAACGGCGCGCCGCACACCAGCCAGTTGAGCGGTGTGTGGTGGACACTCGCATACGAATGGCGGTTCTACGTCGCCATTCCCCTCCTCGCGTGGTTTGTCGCCACACGAGCATGGCGCAAGCTCGTCGCGCTCGCGATCGTCACGCTCTGTGCCGCGTTGTTCGGGCCGCCAGGCGCGATGGCGCTGCTGTTCGCCTGCGGCGCGCTCGCGTTCGAAGTATCGCGGCATCCGGCGATACGCGCGCTGCTCGGCACGAAAACGGCGGCCACCGTCGCGCTGCTGGTACTCGCCGTCTGCCCGTACCCGGCCGAACGCTATTCGATCGAGGGCGCGCTCCCGCTGCTTCCCGTATTCCTTTGCATCGCATGCGGCAACACGTTCTACGGCCTGCTCACGACCCGACCGCTCGCGCTGCTCGGCACCGCCAGCTTCAGCATCTACATGATCCACATGGTGATCGTGTACACGATCGTACGCGCGTTCAACAAGTTCGTGATCCCGATCGATTCGATCGACGACGCGGGTGTATGGACGTTGTCGCTGGCATGCGCGCTGGTCGCCGTGTTTTGCTCGCTGATGACGTACCGCTACATCGAACATCCGTTCATCGCGAAGCGCAACGCGCCACGGCGTGCACGCCGAGCCCTCGAACCCGCGCGCGAGCATCGCACAGCCGTGATGTGACCCGCGCACGACCCGGAACCGTTTCGCTGCGAGATCCCGAACCGCAGCACCGGATAACGGCGATGCCGCGACGTCGTGCGAACCGGCTCATCGAAACGAACGCAGCGCCCCGCCGCGTGCAGCACCAGCCGCCACACGCAGCGGGTCTCCCGGCACGACACCATGCAAGCACGCTTGCTGTTTGACGGAGCGAACATGCGATGCCCATTCGTGTCGCCGATACGACGCGGTGCGTCCGACGCGACGGGCCGCGCTCCCGCGGCTCGCTCCGATCCCCGATATTTCGATGTCGTTGCGTGCCGCTCGCACGAATCGTCGTCGTCCTGCATGCGATCGTGTCGAGCGGCACGGGCATAATCGCAAAGCGTGTGCCATGCGCCACGGACCCTCGCCGGACAACGGGCGCGATCGAACGACTGCGACTAGGTGCGGGGAAATCGGCGGAAATGATTCACGAACGCATCTTTTTTTCGGGACGTTGCGCCGGGCACGATACGAACGAGTGTCTCGTCGGCATGACTCGCACGCGGGCACAGGCGCGCGGCCGCCTGCATGCGCGGATCGGGACAATCGGCCACGCGTGCAGCCTGCCGCCCGGAGACAAATGTTTCATCGGCGTGACGACGCGTCGCTCAAGCCGGATCGGAATGTTCGATCTTGCGGTGTGCGTATCAGCGTAAATCCGGGGACGATGTGCGCGCAGTGTCCAGCGAGCGGGATGCCCGTGCGCTTTGATGCAGACGATGCGGGATGATCCACGCCGCGGATCGGCCCATTGCTCCCGATCGAGCGGCCGCGCGGCCGACCGCAAGCAACCGATCAGAGATCGCCGCGCACTTCGCCGGTTCCAAGCGCGCTGCGCCGCCGGTTGACTTCGGCCCAAAGCTCGTCACTGTCGTCATTGCGCAGCACGACCATCCAATCCAGTTGATCGTCGGTCACGCCGAAGTATTCCCGAATCTCCCGGCGAACCGTGTCGACGAACTGCGCGTATTCCGGTGTTGCCTGCGCTTGCGCGTGCAACGCGTCGTATGCGGCGTCGTCCTCGCCGCCGCCGTGCTCGTCGATATAGCGCGAGATCCACTGGTCCAGTTCGCGGTCGTAATCCGCCTCGGCGCGCATCGCCTGCACGGCCGTGTAGAAATCCAGGTGCGCAAACGCGTCGATCGCCGCCGTCGTCGCGTCATCGAATGTCATGGTCATGGCATCCCTCATGTTGGTGGTCGCGCATCATCGCACGGGTCCTGCCTGCATTGCGCGGGAGATCCGGACGGGGCAATCGACGCAATTTTCCCGGCCCCACGAGCACGTAATCCGCCGCAGCGGCTGCATCATGCCAGCGAAGCACGCTCGGCGCATCATGCCGCCGCGCCCGCGCGCAGGCCGCTCGTCTCCAGCAACTCGAGCAGCGTGCCGGCCGGCTGGCTGAGCCGCTTCGCGGCGAGCGCGATGAATTCGACGTCGGGCAGCGCCGGCAGCGCGGCGCCGTTCACCGGCGGCGTCTTTAGCCAGACGGGATTGAGCATCCCGCATTGTCATCGGCGCTTCCGATGACAGTCAATGCGTTCAGGCAGCTTCCCGACGACCGGCGGAATCGGTACCATCGAATGCTCGTAGACTTACGTGGCCCCGGCCCGCGCGCGATGCCGCCGCTCCGGTCACCCGCCCTTCCATTTCGTCATGCCCCGCGAACCCTCTCACTCCGCGCTGCTGTGGATCGTCGCCGCCGCGTTCTTCATGCAGTCGCTCGACACGACGATCGTCAACACCGCGCTGCCGTCGATCGCGCAAAGCCTGCACGCTTCGCCGCTCGCGATGCAGCCGGTCGTGGTCGTCTACACGCTGACGATGGCGATGCTCACGCCGGCGTCCGGCTGGCTCGCCGACCGCTTCGGCACGCGCCGCGTGTTCTCCGTCGCCATCCTGGTGTTTTCGCTCGCGTCAATCGGCTGCGCGGCGTCGCACACGCTCGGACAACTCGTCGTCGCGCGAGCCGTGCAGGGTATCGGCGGATCGATGCTGTTGCCGATCGGCCGACTCGCCGTGCTGCGCCGCGTGCCGGGCGAACAGTACGTCGCGGCAATCGCATTCGTGTCGATTGCCGGCCAGCTCGGCCCGATCGTCGGGCCGACGCTCGGCGGCTGGCTCACGCAGGCGATTTCCTGGCACTGGGTGTTCATCGTCAACGTACCGGTCGGCGTGGTCGGCTTCATCGCGGTACAGCGCTTCCTGCCGCACGATCAGGCAACGCAGCGGCAGCCGTTCGACTTCATCGGCTGCGCGCTGCTGTCGGCCGCGATGATCGCGCTGTCGCTCGCGATCGATCCGCCGATGTCCGCGCACCGCGCCGGTTGGGCACTCGGGCTGGCCATGCTGGGTGCGGCGAGCGCGCTCGCTTACCTGCCCCATGCGCGCCGCCGCGCGCAGCCGTTGTTCCGGCTCGGGTTGTTCCGCGAACCGAATTTCGGTTCGGGGCTGCTCGGCAACCTGCTGTGCCGGATTGGCACGAGCGCGGTGCCGTTCATGCTTCCGCTGCTGATGCAGGTGCAGCTCGGCTATACGCCGCTGCAGTCGGGGATGATGATGCTGCCGGCCGCGATTGCCGGCGTCATCGCAAAACGCTGGATCGCACCGCTCGCGAAACGCTTCGGCTACGCGAACTTTCTGGTCGTGAATACAGGGATCGTCGGCTGCGCGATCGCGGGGTTCGCGCTGGTTTCGGCACGGCCGGCGCCGGCGCTGGAGATCGCATTGCTGGTGGTGTTCGGCGCCGCGAACTCGATGCAGTTCGCGGCAATGAACGCCGCGACGCTGAAGGGGCTGTCGCATGCGGACGCAGGCAGCGGCAACAGCCTGTTCACGATGATGCAGATGCTTGCGATGGGGCTCGGCGTGTCGATCGGCGGCGGACTCGTCAACCTGTTCGCCGCGCATTGGGGCTCGACGGCGAACGGCTTCATCCTGTCGTTCTTGTGCATGGGCGCGGTCACGCTGCTGTCGTCAGTCGTGTTCCGGCGGATCGATACCGCCGCGCCGGCAACACCGGTCGCGCCGCGGCCTTCCGCGTAAGCGGCTTCGTCAGCGACGGGCGCGGCCGTCAGTTCGCTGCGCGGCGTTCGACGATGCGCCTGAGCACCCAGCGGATCGACGAGCCGTCGGCCGGCGGCTGCGCGACGCGATATTCATCGACCTCCAGCACATAGTCATAGCCGGGCTGGTACGCAAAACCCTCGATGCCCGCGTACCACAGGCTCCAGCGCTCGGCCGGGCTGCTGCGCACCTGCAGGCAGTCCATCGGCGCAACACCGATGCAGCGCGCCGTCTGCGGCGCGACGTAGACCGTCTTCGTCACGGGCTGTCCGTCGGACGCGCGGGCCGCGCGCGCAGCGGTCGCGACGGCGTCGGTCTGGCATCCGGCGAGCAGCGTGGCGGCCGCGATCACGGCCGCGCCCAGCAGCGTTCTGGTGTTGCGATTCATCGGGTATTCCTTTGGAAGCGTTGGCGGGGCGGTTTGACGGACAGCGCATGCGAAAGTTCACGAATCGCTTACAGCGCGCGTGCCGCACCGCTCGTTCAACAAACGCCCCGCACGAGCTGAAACGATGACGCGCCGCCCTCGCCGTTCAATGGATTGCGATCGATCGCGGGTTCACCGCGTGGCGATCGTGTATTACCATCGGCGCTTCCCCGTATGCTTTGCACTGCCCGCACCGTCCGCCACGGCCGCGCGCCCCCTCCGCCTCGCATGACTTCACCCTTGCCGCCCGACGCTACGCTGCGCCCGCTGCCGATCGATACGCTGACCGTACCGGCCGCGCTGGACGGACGCGCGGGCACGAACCGCTCGACCAGCGCGCATCCGCAGATCGCCGCGACCAACGATCTCGATGCGGTACGCGCATGGCTCGCGCGCTTTGTCGATACGCCGACCACGTTCCAGAATTATCGCAAGGAAGCCGAGCGGTTGCTGCTGTGGGCGGTGATCGCGTGCGGCAAGCCGCTGTCGTCGCTGACGCACGAGGACCTCGTCGTCTACCGGCAATTCCTGCTCGCACCCGCGCCAGCCGACCTGTGGTGCGCGAACGGCGGCCGCAAGCATCCGCGCGGCGACCCGCGCTGGCGGCCGTTTTACGGACCGCTGTCGGCGGCCAGCCAGCGGCAGGCGATGGTGGTCCTGAACGTGATGTTCTCGTGGCTCGTGCAGGCCGGCTATCTGGCCGGCAATCCGCTTGCACTGTCGCGACAGCGGCAACGGCGGCCCGCACCGCGCGTCACGCGCCATCTCGCGCCACCGCTGTGGCAGGCGGTCAAGGACGCGATCGCCGCGATGCCGCGCGACGATGCGCGTGCCGCGTTCCATGCGCACCGCGCGCGCTGGGTGTTCACGTTGCTGTATCTCGGCGGCCTGCGCATCACCGAGGCCGCCGACACGACGATGGGGCAATTCTTCGCGCGACGCGATACGAACGGACGCGATCGCTGGTGGCTCGACGTGACGGGCAAAGGCGGCCGGCAGCGGCTCGTGCCGGCTACCGCGGAACTGATGACCGAGCTCGGGCGCTACCGGCACGCGCACGGCCTTCCGGCGCTGCCGGCCAATGGGGAAGCGACTCCGCTCGTGCTGCCCGCGGGTCAGTCACGCAAGCCGCTCACGCGCGCGGCGCTGCATCGGATCGTGAAGCAGGTGTTCCGGTTCGCAGCCGATCGGTTGCGTGCGCAACCGGATGGCGGCGAAGAACACGCACGCGTGCTCGAACAGGCGTCCGCGCACTGGCTGCGCCACAGCGCGGGTTCTCACATGGCCGACGGGCGCGTCGATCTACGGCTGGTGCGCGACAACCTCGGACACGTGTCGCTAACGACGACGAGCCAGTATCTCCACGCCGACGACGACTGGCGGCACCGCGAAACCGAGGACAAGCACCGGATCGGTTGGTAGTCGTAGAGGCAATGCGCAACGCGATCCGGATTGCGGGCGCGCTTCGGCCATCGTTGACCGCGGGCCGCACGGCACGGGCCGGCGCGCGTTCCGATCAATACACGGCCGCCCAATGCCCAGGCACCCACGCCCAGTGATTGCCGGCCCAGCGGTAATGGCCCTTGACCCAGCGATATCCGGGTGCGGGCGGCGGCGGCGCGACCTCGACGAGCGGGGCGGGCTGCGGCGGCCGCGCCGGTTCGACGACACATGCGGACATCAGCGCTGCGGTCGCGGTTGCCAGGACGGCAAGCGATGCGGATCGGATCTTCATCTTCATTTCTCCCTGTCTTGTAATCGATTCGACTGCGCGTTGACGCATGCGCGTTTTCGCGCCAGCCGCGCATCAAGCCATTGCGCGAATGAGACCTGTCATCGGACGCGTCGCGCCGCTTTCCGCAAACAGCGCCGACGCAGTACGGCCAGGATCGAGCCGCAGGCTTTCGGCGGCCGCGCCCGCGATCAGCGCATCGAGCGATGCGGTCGGCTTGAGATCGCGCCCTTCGTACAGATCACCTGGCCGCAAGCCGGGCCAGTCCGCGATCACGCGGCCGCCGGCAACCGCGCCGCCCGCGAGCATCGCGACCGACGCCTGCCCGTGATCGGTGCCGCCGGTGCCGTTCACCGCGGCCGTGCGCCCGAACTCGGTCGCGACCAGCACCGTGGTCTGCTGCCACGCCGGCCCGAGCCCGTCGCGCAAAGCGGCGAGCATCGTGTCGAGCGCCTTCAGCTGGTTCGCGAGCCGCGCGTTCTGCGCGCTGTGGGTATCCCAGCCGCCGGTTTCGATCATCGCGATCCGCGGGCCGTCGTCGCGCGCAAGAAACGTCGCCGCCAGCTTGCCGACACCGGCCGGATCCTGGCGCGCATGCGCATCGCCGGCGAGACCGCGCGCGGCCATCGCCGACTGCCATAGCGGACCGAGCTGCGCATCGGCCTCGTAAAGCGCCGTCACGCGTGCGAGGAGATCGTCGGGCGCGGCGGGCAAGCCGGACGCCGCATACGACGCGGCCTGCACGCTGCCGCGCAACGCGAGCGGCACCGTAGGCGCGAATGCGATCGCACGATCGCGCGTGGCCGGCAACATCGCGGCGAGCCGGTTCAGCCAGCCGTCCTTCACCTGGTATGGCGCGCGGCCGCCCGTCTCGAGCACGTTCTGGCCGTCGAAGTGCGAGCGGTCGCGATACGGCGATGCGATCGCATGGACGAACAGCGCCTGCTTGTCGCGATACAGCTGTGCGGTCTGCACGAGCGATGGATGCAGCGCGAACGTGCCGTCGACGCGCATGGCCTTATCCGCATCGATCGCGAGCGGGCCGCGCAGCGCCGCATACGCAGGCTCCGCATACGGGACGACGATGTTCAGTCCGTCGGCCGCGCCGCGCTGGATCACGAACACGAAGCGCCGGTCGGTTTCGACGTTCGCGAACACGATGCGCGGCGCGACCAGGATCGCGCCAGCGCCCGCGGCGGCGATGCTCAGGAATTGCCGGCGGGTAACAGATCGGGCCATGTTCATCTCCGTTGAAAATCGGGCGACACGAGCAGCAGCGCGAGCGACGTGGTCGCGCTTTCGGCGCGCGACAGCGCGGCCGCCGTCGGTGCGCTCAGCGAGCCGGCGAGCAGCGCATTGCCGAGCGTGCGCGCATCGAGCCGGTCGCCCGTGCGCGCGGCGAGCCGCTGCGCGATCTCCACACGGCGCACCAGCGCGTCGGGCGCGGCCCAGCTCGCGGCGACGTCGTCATAACCAGCCGGCGATCCTGGCCGCCATACCGGCTGGCCGAGCTGCGCGAGCAGCGGCGCGGCCTTGAGATCACCGGTGTCACGCCAGCCGAGCCCGCGCAGCGACGATACGGCCCACTCCCACGGCGTCTTGAACTTGCGATTGACCGGCGACCACGCGTCCGGCGCATCGACGAGCGCGCGATAGACGGCCGGCAAATCGCCGCCGCTCGCATCGAATGCGCGGGCCAGCCGCTCGGTGAGCGCAGGCGGCGGATTGTCGGCGACGAAATGGCGCGCGAGCTGGAACGCGATATGCCGGCCCGTTGCAGGCGAACGCGCGAGGTCGCTCAGGATCGCGCGCGCCTGAGCGTCGCCCGGCTGCGCGTAAGTTCGGCTCATCACCGTACGCGTCCCCGGCTCATGCAGCGCCGGGCGAAACACGAACGCGCCCGGCACCGCACCGTCGGGCTGCCGGCCGCGGCCGCCGGCAACGCTCCAGCCGGTCAGCGCACGCGCGAATTCCGTCACGTCCGCTTGCGTATAACCGGTGCGTACGCCGAGGGTATGCAGCTCCATGATTTCGCGCGCGAGGTTTTCGTTGAGGCCGCGTCGCGCGGCGGGATTGCGCGCTTCGGCGCGCAGCGCGGCCGGACTGTCGGGGCCGACGGAGCGCGCCTGGTCGAGGAACAGCTGCATCGCCAGATGCTGCTCGACGGCGACGAGCATGTCCTCGAAGCGGCCGAGCACGTGCGGGCGGATCGCGTCGCGCTCGAATGCGCCGGCGTACGCGGCGACCTGCCCCTTGTCGACCGACACCGCGAAGTGGTTTGCCCAGAAATGGACGAGGCGTTCGACGAACGGCGCGGGCGTGTTCAGCGCACTGTTCAGTCGTGCCGTGACCGCGCTGCGATACGCGTCGTAGCCGTTGCGGCGGATCGACTGTTCGGTCGCACGCTTCGCCGATGCGTCGTCGCTGGTCATCGCATCGCGTGCAGCGGCGAAGCGCGTCGCGAGCGCGATCGCGTCCGGTTCGCCGGCCCATGCGGCCGGCCGTGCGTCGTAACGGTCGAATTCGGCGAGCAGCGCGGCTTGCGGATCGGCGGGCGGCGCTTCGTCGGCGCGCGCGCCCAGACCGAAGCGGTTCAGCGCGATCGCGGCCGGTGAGATGGCGTTCGGGTGGTCCATGACGAGAGTTCTCGCGGTGCGTACCCGTGTTTAACGGGAGATGCCGGGAAATCCGTCGCGCGAACTGCGAAATATTTTCGATTCGCGGCCGCGAAGCCGCTTCACTTTCCGTTTGCTTTCAATCGCGGCGCGGCCAGGTTCGCGCCGCTCACCCCAGCTCGAATGACGTCACGCCAAACACGCGGCCGATCTCGATCGCGGGCGCTTCTTTCGTATACATCCGTGCAGTCTCGAAGACACGAGACATGCCGTGCCGCTCCGCGAGCGCGACCGCTGCCGGATTCGTTTCCGGCACGTCGAGCACGATCGTCTCGCCGGGCATGCGCGCCGCGAGCGCGCGAAACAGCGCCGTGGCAACGTCCGCGTGATCGGCGAATAGCGGGCCGATCTTGCAGCCCGTCTTGCAGCGGCGCACGACGCCGTATCCGACAACGCGCCCGGCATCGATCGTTGCGAGCGCAACGGCATCCGGCTGGGCGATCCAAGCGCAAACGAAACGCTCGCGCGCCGCGGGAAAGCACCGGCGATCGTACGCGAGCAACTGCTCGAGCGGCACGTCGGCCGCGGCCACCGCGTCCGCGCCCGCGATGCCGTCCACGCGCCCCTGATAGCGGATGTTGCGATACGCGAGCCGGAACCCGGCCTTCCCGTAGTTCGCCTGCTGCGCAACGACGCCGTCGAGACCGATGTTGCGGTTTCCGAGGTAGTGCATTCCGTGCTGCCAGACTCGGATGCCGAAGCCTCGGCCGCGAAACGCAGGCTTCACGATATAGAGACCGATGAAGCCGAAGTGCGCGTCATAGGCGACCGCAGACAGGCTGGCGACCGGTTCGCCACGCCAGACGCCGATGAAAAAACCCGCCGGATCCGCTACGCTGAAGCATTGCGGATCGTGCCGCCCGGGGTTCCACCCTTCTGCAGCCGCCCATTCGATCGACATCGCGATCTCGTCGGCCGACATCGTGCGTACGAGAAACTCTTCGCTGCGATTCATGGTTCGCCCCTGTCGCGGCGCTCGCAATTGCCGCTTGCGTTACGGTCGATACATCGCCTCTGCTGCCGATCGGGTCATCATAATCCCGCAGGCCGATAGGGGCGACGCTCGCAACGTATGTCGCGCCCGGCTCGCAAACGCGGCGTGCCGCCATGCGACGACCGCTTCTTACTCATTCGCCGGCGCACCGCGTTTCTGCTGCAACTTCGCCGGCAGCCGCCAGGTGCCGCTGCGCCGCAAGCCGTCGACGAATTTCACGCGCTCGTCGGGTGTCAGCGTCGCCGCAAAGTCGACGACACTGCGCTCGACCTGCGCACGCAATGCACTGTCGGCCGCTCGCGTCCGTTCCAGCGCCGCGTCGATCGCCGTACGATCGAGTTGCGGCGCGGCGAGCAGGTCCAGCACCGTGATACGCCCGTCGCGCCCTTCCCGCGCGAAATCCCGGCCGTCCTTGCGCGCCGCCTTCAGTGCCGCCGCGAACTCGCGCTGACGCGCGTCGGGCAATTCGTCCGCGGCGAAACGCAGGGCCGTGCGCGGCGCGGGACCGCCGGCCGCATGCAGGTCGCGATGCGTCGAGAACCACTGATACGCGCCGCCGCCGATCGCGCCGAGCATGAACACGTTCAACACGACCGAGCCGACGAGAACGAATTTCCAGTTGCGTTCACTCATTCGTCCGCTCCGTCGATGCTCGGGCCGCCGAACGTCGTCGTCAGATAGACGGGCTCGTGTTGCACGATCGGCGCGCTGCCGAGCATCAGCATCGACACGGCCACCGCGCCGGCGAGCGCACCGGCCAGCCCGACGCCCGCGAACGCGGCGCCCGACCACCACGCTCTGCCGCGACGTCGCGCGCGTTGCGGCGCCGGCGCCGTCGCGACGATGCGTTCGACCAGCGCCGGCGCGGGCGGCGCAACCGTGTCCTGCATCAGCCATGCATCGAGCTCGGCGGCTTCGTCGAGCGCTTCCAGTGCGTCGCGCGGATGCGCGTGCGCCCACGCTTCGGCCGCCGCGCGTTCGGCTTGCGGCCAGCGCCGCGCATCCGAGCCGTACGCGGCGACGATGGTACGGAATCGTTCGGGTGTCATCGCTTGTCCTCGCTAGGTGAGTCACCGGCCAGTTGCGCGCGCAAGTTGCGCCTCGCGCGCGCGAGCAGGCTTTCCAGCGCATCGACGGTGATGCCCATCAGGTTGGCCGCTTCGACGTTCGACATCTCCTGATAGTACTGGAGCACGAGCGCTTCCCGCTGCCGGGGCGGCAACGCGGCAAGCGCAGCGCGCACGCGCACGTCGCGCGAGCGCAGTTCCGCGTGCGCGGCCGGCTCGGGTTGCGTGTCGGCCACGTCGGGCAGCGTGTCGACCGGCTCCTCGCGCCGTCCGCGCAAGCGGTCGTAGCACAGATTCAGCACGACGCGATGCAGCCACGTGTCGAAACGGGCTTCGCCGTCGCGCCAGCGCGGCGCATGATTCCAGATGCGTAAAAAGGTTTCCTGCGCAACGTCTTCCGCTTCGCTGCGGTCGCCGAGCATGCGTGTTGCCAGCGCAAGCAGACGCGGCAGCTTGCGCGCGACGAGCACGCGCACGGCCGATGCATCGCGCGCACCGACTCGCGCGACGAGTTCCGCGTCCGGATCGGCGTCGCTCAACGCGCACGGCTCCGCAACGTGCGGCACGCATGCGGCAGGCTGCCGGCGGACACGTCCGCGATCCGCCTGATGCTCATCGTCGTACTCTCCTTGCATGCGTCGGGCCGGCGCGTCGACAGCGTGTGATGCGACGCGCGCGGGCTCGGCATTGTCGGTCTCATCGATATCCGTTCCGAGCGGCATGTCGATTCCGTCGATCGCGCGCCGGCCGGCGCGATCAATATACGACGACCGGCGCGGGCCGGTAATACACCGGACGCGCCGGCACCACGACGCAACCTGTCAGCACGACGGCCGCGGCTATTACGATCAACACGGTTCTGACGGGCATGGGTCGACTCGCAAGGTTACGTGAGGGCATGCGATCGCGCGAACGCGGCGCATCGCACGGCGTCGTGCGTGTCACGCCCAGTGTCCCGGCACCCAGCGCCAGTCGGGACCGCGCGCGACCCAGTGCCCCGGCACCCAGTGATAACCGGCACGCACTGCCTGCCAATGCCCGGGAATCCATACGTAGCGGCCGTGCCGCCAGTGCCAGTGACCTTGGTCCCACACATAACCCGCGCGCGGCGCCGGCATCACTTCGACGCGGGGCGGCGGCGGTGCGACGGGCGCAACGACGATCGTCTGCGCGAACACGGCGGACGTTGCGAGCGCGGCCGCGCATCCCGCGGCAAACCGTAATGAAATGGAAGGTTTCATGAAAGACTCCGAAGCATCGTGGATCGAATGTCCATGGCCGGAAGCGGCCGTTCATCCGTTAAACGGCGCATGCGATCCGAATCCGTCGCTGCATCGGCAGAAAATTTTCGCAGCGCGGCGGCAGACCGCGCGCGCATTGCATGCGGCGTGCACGGCTTGCGCGGCGTGCGGCCCGATTACCGTCTGTCACAACCCGGCAAAACTGCGCTTCGACAATGCACGTCACCGGGATCCCGCTCGTTTCCGGCCCACGCCCCGGACGCGCTCGCGCGCGGCCGCGCGGTTCCACATCTCGCGTACCATCGAACGAAAATACGATCATGTCGAACCAGGACAACTTCCCTGCCGAGCCGAACGAGCCGGCCGCTTCCGTCTCGCGTCGCGGCTTCCTGAAACTGGCCGGCGTCTCCGGCCTCGCGACCGCCGCGAGCGGGCTCGCGACCGCCCGTGCCGCTGCGTCGGCGCCGGACGGCACGCCCGAACAGGTGCACCTGACGTGGGGCAACGACCCGGCGTCCGAGGTCGTGATCTCGTGGGCGTCGCTCGCGCCGGCCGTCAATCCGCGCGCGCGCATCGTCGCCGACGGCGAGCCGGCCCGCACCGTGCACGGCGTGCAGCGCCTCTACACCGACGGCCTGAACGGCGAGACCGTGTTCACATATCACGCACGCGTGCACGGCCTGAAGCCGGACACGCGCTATCGCTACGAACTTACCGCCGACAACGACAGCAACGCCGCGCAGCCGTTCACCGCGACGTTTGCGACGGCGCCGCGCGGCCGCGCACCGTTCCGCTTCACGAGCTACGGCGACCTCGCGACACCGAACGGCGCGTGGGTGCTGTCGTCGCCGCAAAGCCGCTTCGCGGTGCAGGCCGTCGAGCAGTTCCAGCCGCTGTTTCACCTGCTGAACGGCGACCTCTGCTATGCAAACCTGAACCCGGCGCATCAGCCGGAAGTGTGGCGCGACTTTGGCAACAACAACCAGACGTCGGCCGCGAACCGCCCGTGGATGCCGTGCCCCGGCAACCACGAGATCGAATTCAACAACGGTCCGCAGGGGCTCGACTCGTACCTCGCGCGCTACACGCTGCCGGAGAACGGCACCCGCTTTCCGGGCCGCTGGTACAGCTTTCGCGTGAGCTCCGTGCTGTTCATCTCGCTCGATGCCGACGATGTGGTGTACCAGGACGCGGCCGCGTTCGTCGGTGGTCCCGCTCCGCTGGTGCCGGCTGCGAGCACGGGCCGGCCGCCGATCGAACCAGGCACGTCGTTCTACGTGCGTGGCTACAGCAACGGCGAGCAGACCCGCTGGCTCGAGCACACGCTGCGTCACGCGGCGCACGATGACGACATCGACTGGATCGTCGTGCAGATGCATCAGGACGCGCTGAGTTCGTCGAAGACGGGCAACGGATCGGACAAGGGCATTCGCGAGGCCTGGCTGCCGCTGTTCGATCGCTACGGCGTCGACCTCGTGCTGTGCGGCCACGATCACGACTACGAGCGCAGCTACCCTGTGCGCGGCTGCAATCATCGCGCGGGCGTCGATGCGTCCACCGGTGAAGTCGTCGAGACGTTGCAGCCGCGTCCGGTCGGCGCAACCGATCCGAACCGGACGACGTTCGACACGAGCCACGGTACGATCCATCTGATACTCGGCGGCGGCGGCACCAGCGCGCCGCTCGACGTATACGGCGAGAACCCGGCGACCGGCTACGCGCAGGCGAAGGTCTTCACGAAACCGAACCGGCCGGTGCCCGGCGCCGCGCCGAACACGTTCGTGCGCAAGCCGGCCGACGCGCTGGAGGATGCGATCTGGTCCGCGCGCCGCGATACGGGCACGGGTTACGGGATCGCCGTGTTCGACCACGACCCCGGCAAGCCCGGCGGCCACACGACGATCACGATGCGCTACTACCATGCGCCGGGCGCGGATCAGCATCCGACCGCGCAGTACGAACTGTTCGAGACGATCGAGCTCAGCAAGAAGCGCGGCGAACGCTGATACGACGGCCGCCCGCGGCGCTTCGGCGCGCCACGGGCGGCCGCGGTGGGCCGATATCGATCGGCGCACGCATGACGCGGGAACGGCAGCGCCGTCTAGTTCCGCGAGTCCAGCGCGATGCGCACGGCCAGCCCGGCGAGCACGGTGCCCATCAACCAGCGCTGCACGCGCGCCCACGCAGGCCGATCGGCAAGAAACCCGGCAATTGACCCGGCCATGCTCGCGATCAGCGCATTGACGCTGACGCTGACCGCGATCTGCACGCAGCCGAGTGCCAGCGATTGCGCAAGCACGCTGCCGCGCCCGGGCGAAATGAACTGCGGCAGCAGCGACAGGTACATCACCGCGATCTTCGGGTTCGCGAGATTCGTGACGAAGCCCATCGTGAAGAGCTTCGCGCCGCTGTCGTGCGGCAACTGCCGCACCTGAAACGCCGAACGGCCTCCGGGCTTCAGCGCCTGCCATGCGAGGTACAGCAGATACAGCGCACCGGCGACCCGCAGTGCGTCATACGCGTACGGCACCGTCAGCACCAGCGCGGTGATGCCGAATGCCGCGCAGAACATGTAGAACACGAACCCAAGCGCGACGCCGCCGAGCGATATCAGCCCTGCGCGCCGGCCCTGGCAGATCGAGCGGGAAATCAGATAGATCATGTTCGGGCCGGGTGTGACGACCATGCCGAGCGACACGAGTCCGAAGGC
The DNA here is from genome assembly GCF_001718795.1 of Burkholderia latens. Taxonomy (NCBI): domain Bacteria; kingdom Pseudomonadati; phylum Pseudomonadota; class Betaproteobacteria; order Burkholderiales; family Burkholderiaceae; genus Burkholderia; species Burkholderia latens. The sequence goes on from NZ_CP013438.1 coordinate 1,266,600, forward strand.
AACGAGGGTGGGCAAGGCAGGCACGGCGAGCTCCTTCAGGCGATGAAGTCGGACGAGTAGCGAACAATATATTTCATGCTGGAAGCACGCGGCATGAATAAGTTGCAAGCGTCGCATGCACGGGATTCAACGCGCCGTTCTGCGCTCCCGGCGCATTACCTGTCCTTTTTCGCGCGCGGCCGGCGTGCTTTTCCGGCCTTCGTGCGCCGCGCGTCGACCAGCTTCACGAATGCGTCGGCCACCGCGTTGCCGGTCGCGTTCCACGACAGCCGCACGGAGCGGCGCAGCCGCGGCGAAAGCTCCAATACGCATCCGCCGAACCGCGTGTACGTGAGCGTGATACGCGGGACGATCGACACGCCCATCCCCGCCTCCGCCATCGCGAGAATCGTCCGCATCTCGACCACATTGAACGCAGCGTGCAGCAACGCACCGTTGCGCGCGAAGTAATCCGCGATCACCGGCCCGCATCCCGCCTTCGAAAAGATGAACGGCAGCGTCGACAGCAGTTTCGGCGATACGCTGCTGCGGCCGTCGAACATCCCGTCCGCGGCCACCGCGACGAAATCCTCGTCGAGCAGCGTCAGGTTGTGAGCGAACGTCTTCGTGCCGGCGACGACGCCGATATCGGCGGTGCCGTCTTCCAGCCAGCCTTCGACTTCCGCGTCCGTGCCTTCGAGCAGCACCGCCGTCACGCCGTCATGCGCGGCTTTCAATGCCTCGAGCGCGGGGACGACGAAGGCCAACGACACGCTCGGCAGCGACGCCACGACCAGCCGGCCTTCGAGCTTGCCCCGCGACAAACCGAACTGCTGGCGCAGCGTCTGCGCTTCGCGGACGACGTTCTGTACGTACGGCCACAGGCGCTCGCCGGCAGCGGTCAGCACGACCGGCTGGCGATCGCGCAACAGCAGCTTGACCTCCGTGAGATCCTCCAGTTCGGTCAGCGCGTGACTGATCGCCGACTGGCTGCGGTTGAGCCGCTCGGCCGCGGCCCTCAACGAGCCGAGTTCGACCACGGCCGCCAGGGCCTGCAACTGCGCAAGCGTCATTTCCCCTCCTTGCTTCGACGCATGTACTTTTCACATGACAGCGTCGCACATCATGAACGATATTGAACAGACGCAACCGTATCGGGGGACGTTCGCCGCGCATTGACGAGGCGACGCCCACCGCCTCGCGCGCCGGCGAGACCGGCCGCATCGCCACGCCCGCGCGGCGCCGCAGCCGCCCGCTCAGCCGCGATCCGCGAGACGCGTTAGACTGTCGCGATGGAACAATGCCGTTATTGCCAGAGAATCCGCGATGAATGGGATTGCCACGGCGACGAATGCCGCCGTGCGATCGCGAAGGCACTGCGCCGGCAGCGCGCGGGCCTGCCGATGGTGCCCGATCGCATCCGCAACGAGCTGCCGTCCGGTGCGCCGACTCAGCAGGTGATCGCAGTCCTGTCGCGCCAGCGCCTTCGCGCGCGACGCGGCAACGAGGAACGCCGCGAGCGCAAGGAAATCGACGACGCCGACGGCGTCTGATCCCGCACCGTAAGCCCGTCCACCCCTGCGCCTGCGCGTGCCGACGCCGTCTCGCGCACGTTCGCGAAGGTTGCCGTTTCCGCAACGCCGAGCGGGGACAGACCACATTTATTCATGAATTATTGTCTGGTTCGCAAGAATCTTTCGCTCGAATCCACGTTTACCCTAGAAGCACCGACGCCTACGATGAAATCAATCGCTCACGACACGGTGTCGCCAGCGAAGTCAACAAAACATCGGAGGTCATCATGAAGTCGCTCGTTTCCGCAGTCGTTGCCGCTGTCGCCCTTTCCGCTTCGTTCGGCGCTTTTGCACAAAGCACCGTGACCCGTGCGCAGGTGCGCAACGAACTCGTCCAGCTCGAAAACGCGGGTTACACGCCGGCGCAGTCGAGCCCGTACTACCCGGCCGACATCCAGGCCGCACAAGCGCGCGTGCACGCGGCCGACAACAGCGGCTACGGTGCGCAGCCGGCTCCTGCCGTCCAGGGCGGCGCGCCGGCAGTCAAGGTCCAGAACGCCCGCGATTCGGTCTACTTCGGCCACTAAGTCCGCCGCCGCGCACGCGCGCGGCCGTGCAGCCGCCACGAGCCCGTCCCGCGACGGGCTCGCGGCGTTTGTGCGGCACGCTTGCGGCGCGCATCGTCACCGGCTGCCGCCCGCCGCGATCCGAGCGGCGGCGTCCGAGGCAGCACCGCCGCCGAGCAATTCCTGATAACGCACGCACGCGCACTGCGCGGACGCTTTCGCCGCATACATCGCCGCGTCGGCCTTGACGAGCAACTCCTCCGCCGACGCGCCATCGGCCGGATATTCGCTCACGCCGATGCTCGCGCCGACGGCCAGCTGCCGCTCGCCGAACTCGAGCTGCTCGGCCATCACGCTCTGGATGCGCGACGCGATATCGTCAATCACGGCCGGCGAGCGCACGTCCGAAATCAGCACGATGAACTCGTCGCCGCCGAGCCGCGCGGCCATGTCGCCGCTGCGCAGCACCTGGTTCAACCGTTTCGCGACCGCGACGAGCGTCCGGTCGCCCGCCGCATGCCCGTGCTGGTCGTTGATCTGCTTGAAGCGGTCGAGATCGACGAACATCACCGCCAACCCCTCACGCACCGCGGCTGCATGCCGGATCGCGGCATCGAGATGCTCCATGAACAGCAGGCGGTTCGGCAACCCGGTCAGCGGATCGTGGCCGGCGAGATGCGTGAGCTCGAGTTGCTTCGCGCGCAGCATCGCGACCTGCGTGCGAATCTCGACGCGCATGCTGTCGAAGCAGCGCGCCAGCACGCCGATCTCGTCGGCGCGCGCGACCGGCAGCCGCTCGGCGGCCGGATCGTCGAACACATGGGTCGCCGCGCGCGCGAGCATCTGCAGCGGCCGGGTGATCGCGCGAGCGAACAGGATCGCGAGGATCACCGCGGCCAGGCTCATCAGGAACACCATCCGGATGATCCGCTCGCCGAGAATCGCACCGGGCGCCAGCACGTCGATGAGCGGGCGCGCCATGCCGAGCACGACGAAACGGTTGCCCTTGCTTTTGCCGAACGGCGTGCGCACGAACGCCAGCATCTGCCCCGGCGCATCGTCGGGTTGCGCCAGCCCGTCGAGCGTCACGTTCGTGCGCGAACCGGTGAACAGCAGCCGCGTGGCGGGAAAGCTCTCCTGCATCAGCACGCGCCGCCCGCGATCGAAACCGAACGTCTGCGACGGATCGGGATGCACGATGAAGTCGCCCCACTTGTTCGCGAGATACACCACATAGTCCGGCGGCAAATCGCGCTCGAGCCGATCGAATACGCGTGACAGTTCGATGTCGACGATCAGCGCGCCGACAACGCGGCCCGCCGCGTCGACAACCGGCGTGCCCACGCGCAGGATCGGCAGCCCCTCGGCCGCATGCGCCCCCGTCTCGTGGTTGATCGCGATCGGCGACAGGTAAATATAGCCGGGCGCCGTCGCGAACGTCTCGAATACGTAAGGAAACTGCCCCTTCTCCTGAAACGCGCTCTCGGGCAGCACGACGATGCCGCGCGCGTCACGGTCGACTCGAAGCCGTTCAAGCCCGAAGTGCGCGCGTGCGATCAGGCGAATCTGCAGATACTCGGGGTGGTTGCGCATGAAGCTGCAATAAACCTGCTCGAGCCGCGCACGCGCCGCGCGATCGGGGGCGTCGGTGCCTGCAACAAGCGCCGATGACGGCAACTGCGCGAGCACGAGTGCATCGTCGGCCACGTCGGACAGCGCGGTCGTGAAGCGCTGCGCGAGCAATTGCGTCGACATCAACAGGCTGTGCTGCGCCTCCTGCACGAGCATCGTCCGGTTCGCACGGTACGCGTAATAGCCGGTCGTGCCGGACGCGATCACGCCGATGCATGCAAAGAGCACCGACAGCTTCGACGTAAGCCCGAGCCTGATCATTTGCCGAACTGCGCCGGCCGGTCGCCCGACACGATGCGGCTCCACAGCGATTCGCGCCGCGCGATGTCCTCGACCGGCTGGATCCATACGAGATGCGAGCGAGCGGCGTCGAGACCGGCGGGCGACCGGAGCGTATTCGCGAGCCCCTGGCGTTCGGTCAGCAGCGCGCCGATCGCCGGCTCGAGCATGTAGTTGATCCACGCGAACGCGAGCGCGCGGCGCTCCGCACCGCGCGTGACACCCCAGCAATCGAGCCAAGCGAGCGCCCCTTCGTCCGGAATCACATAGCCGACGTCCGCGCCGGCGCGGCGCAATTGCTCGACCTGCTGCGTGCCGTAGTTGCCGAACATCAGCGCCGCGCGATGCTGGACGAACAGCGCGGTCGCTTCTTCCGGAAGCGTGTAATACGTAAGCAGGTTGCGCCGCAGGTCGATCAGCTTGTGTGCGACGGCAAGCGTTTGCGCGGGCGACAGATGGAACGGATCGGCGTAGCCGAGCGCGAGCGCGGTGAACGAAAAATTATGTTGCGCGCTGTTGAAGTCGAGCACCTTGCCACGGTAATGGGGATTCCAGAGTTCGAGCATCGAGTGCGGTGCAGCCGGCACCTGCGTGCGATCGTAGATCAATCCCATTGACGAATACGTGAACGGGATCCCGTACGCTGCGCCGTTGTGCACGAGCCCGCCGATCGTCGCGAGCTGCTGGAAGTTCGGCAGTTGCCGACGCCGGTTCGGGATCTGCGACAGGTCGATCGGCGTGAGCAGCCCTTCGCGCGCGTAGCGCTGGATCTCGGCCGTGTTCGCCGCGAGCACGTCATACGGCGGCGGCGACGCGCTATGCATGCGCGTCCACAACGCTTCGTCGGAATCGACGAACGTCACTTCGACGCGCACATGAAATTGCGTCTCAAATGCATTGACGACGTCGGTATCCGCATAGCCCGGCCATGCGAGCACACGCAGCACGACGTCAGTGTTGGTCTCGGGAGAAGCGGCGCATGCGGACGCACCCGACAAGCCCAGTGCGAACACGACGAGCACCCCGCATACGGCACGGCGCGCACGCCGACACGCGCGGATGTCGATAAGTAGTCGGTCCCCGGCCGAATTCCCCGAATGCATTCGACTGTCCTTTTTTGAGTCGAAGCGAGATCGTGCAACAAGACCATAAAAAATTTTGCCGCGCAATTGGAACAAGCCGCACGAACACCGTGTTCGCGGCCATCCAACGCGGCGCGTGTGCACGCATTCGGTTGCGTATCGTCGCGTGCGCACGCATACCGACGCACGAACCGGCAATGATCAGGTGAAAGCGTTTGCACGCCGATCGAGACGACGTTGCGCCATGCGCCGTCGTGCAGCGGGCGCCTACACGCGTTACATTGCTAGCCCCTTTGCTCCTTCTGCGTACTCCCAATCCATGAGCGCATTGCCCTACCTCGATCACGCCGCGCTGCTGACGCTCGCGGCCGAAGCCGCCGCCATCGACCAGCCGTGCGTCTGCACGAAAACGTCGCTCGCCGGCTGGACAAGCCTGCCGCTGTCGTTGCAACACGCGCAGCTCGTCGAAGTGGCGACGCTCGCGCCGCCCGGCGAGCCGGAGCCCGCCTACGACGAGTACCATCCGGCCGGCACGCGCTACTGGTCCGACGACGCGCCGATCGCGCCACGCCACTTCCCGTACAACCGCTGCAACGTCAGCCGCTGCACATCGTGCGCGCGCCTGTTCCTGCGCTATCAGGAAGGTGGCGGCTACTTCATCGACCAGCGGATCCGCGCGCTCGATCACGCGCTGATCGTCGACGCATAAGCGTTATCAGCACGCACGCGCCCGCGCAACACGCGCGCGCAATTCAATGAATCCCCGACATTTCGTGCAACGCGCACGCAAGTGTCGCGCGGACGGCATCGACGATGTGCGCCCGTGCGCCGACGTGAGACGACAGCAGGACCATCCTGCATCCGACATTTGCGTTCGGGCCGCGCAAGTTCGCGACCGCGATCAGCGGCGCGGCCGAGCAGCGCACGGCGAGCAACTGTCACGACGTGGTGCTGAAACGCGAGCGCAACGCGGCCGGACACCGCGCGGACGAGAAATGAAAACGGGCGGCCCGTCACCCGGGCCGCCCGTCCGATGAATCGCACATCCGGCGCCCGCCGTGCCGCGGGCGCCACCGCTCAGCGCGCCGCGACGGACTTGCCGAACGCGCCGAGGATCTTCTTCTCGAGCGCGATATAGTCGCGGCCGAAGTGGTGGTCGCCTCCGGTCCTGATCACGTCGGCGCCGGTATTCGCGAGTGCCGGGCACATCGTGTCCTTCTCTTGCGCGCCGTAGAAACACTGCACGAGCTGCGGCGGCACCTTCGCGATTTCCGGCGCGACCTTCAGCGCGTTGTCGCTCGCCGGCATCCCGAGCCAGCCCGTCACGCGGATCTGGAAATCCGCGGCCGGCGCGAAGCCGAGCAGCGACATCACCGAAACCTTGTCGCGCAGATCGGCAGGCAGCCGGTTGTACGCGAACGGCATCACGTCCGCACCGAACGAGTAGCCGACGAGCGCGACACGGTTCGCATGCCAGCGCGCCATGTACGTGCGCATCACGCGCGCGAGGTCGCGGCTCACCTGCGCCGGCGGCTTCTCGCTCCAGAAGTAGCGCAGGCTGTCGATGCCGACAACCGACACGCCGTCGCGCTGCAGCGCCTCGGCGATCGTCTTGTCGAGATCGCGCCAGCCGCCGTCGCCCGAGATCACGATCGCAAGACGCTCCGTGCCGCCCTTCGCCGGCAGTTCGACGAGCGGCAGATCCGACACGTCGAGTTCGTCGCTGCTGCTGGTGTCGTGCAGATGCGACGTGACGAGCGACACGAGCTTCGCGCCGTCGCCGGCCGCGGCCGTTTCGACGAAGCCCGGCATCGCGCGGCGCACGATCGTCGGATCGGGCGGGCACGGCTTGAAGCGCGCATCGAGCTTCGCGGCCGGATCGACCGATACGACGCCGGCAATCGTGTTCTCCGGCGCCATCGACAGGATCTGCTTCGCGATCGCACCGCCCTGGCCCACGCCCGCGACGATCGGCGTGTAATAGCGCGCCGATTGCATCAGCCGTTCGAGCTGATGGCTGACCGCCTCGGCGTCGCCGTCGAGGTGGTGACAGGTTTCCTGCTTCGCGGCGAGGTTCGCCGCATAGCGCTCCGAATCCACGCCGACCGTCATCGCACCCGCCTTCGCGAGCGTGTCGGCCGCCTGCTGGTCGGCCGCGCCCCACCCGCGTCCACGCGAGAACAGCACGACGAAACCGCGCAGCGGGCCGTTCGGCTTCGTCACCATCACGGGGCCGTAGCGGCCGCCCGACACCGTTTCCGGTTGCGTCGCCGGCTGCGCGGCGAGCGCGGCGCCGGCCAGCATCATTCCCGCGCAGGCGACTGCCGCCCGCGCGATACCCTTCTTCACCATCATGAGCGCCGACCTCCAGCCAGCAGGGACAGATCCGCGAGCGTGACGAACACGCCGACCGAGCCCGAGGCCGCGAGATAGCGCGGCTCCCAGTGCGGCTCGAACTTGCTCTTGAAAGCACGCAAGCCACGGAAGTTGTAAAAGCGGCCGCCGAAGCGCCAGACCATCAGCCCGAACCGGTGCCACGGCGACGGCATCTTCGCCGCCCCCATTCCCGAGAACGGCGCGATGCCCAGGCTCAGCTTGCGGAATCCCGCTTCCTTCAGATGCAGCGCGAGCTGCGTAAACAAATACTCCATCGCATACGGCGACGCTTCCGGCAGATGACGCATCACGCCGACCGTCGCCTCGGTGTTGAGGTCGGTCGTCATGAACGTGACGAACGCGATCGGTTTGTCGGCTTGCCGCACCAGCATCACCGACTGGGTCGCGAGATAGCCCTCGTGGAAGGCGGCCACGGAGAAGCTCTTTTCGCGCGCGTCGCGGCTGTCGAGCCAGCCGTCGGAGATGTCGCGCAACGCCGGCAGCGCGGCCGGCACGTCGGCCGGCGCGATCACCTCGACCGACAGCGCATCCTTGTCGCCGCGGCGCAGCGCATAACGCAGATGTGACCGGTTCGAGCCCTTCAGGTCGAACCGGTCGAGCGCGATGTGCGCTTCCTCGCCCAGCTTCATCAGCGTGAGCCCGGCATCGAGATACAGCGGCAGCGCGTTCGCACGCACTTGATAGAACGCCGCGCGCCCGCTGTGTGCGTGCGCGAGCGCAATGAACTTGCTGATCAGCGCCGGCCATTCCTCGCGCGGTCCGACCGGATCGTGCAGCGCGGCCCACGTGCGGCCGTTCTTCGCGTACATCAGGAACGCGCGGCGCGATTCGGAGAACAGGAACGACTTGTCGCCCATCAGCGCGAGGCCCGCATCGCTGCATTCCTGCGCGCGGATGATCCGCTCCGCGTCGAGCAGATCCTGCTCGGCCGGCTTCACGAAGCGGCCGGGCGCCGGCCGCAGCAATTGCCACAGCGCGAACATCGCGACGAACACGCCGGCTGCCAGCGTCGCCCGCAACGCGCGGGGCGCACGTGCGTCGAACGAGAAATGCGACCACAGATCGCGCGTGTACGGCACGTCGCGGAACGCGAAGCACAGCACCCACACCGCGAGGATCAGCACGAGCGTCACCGACACGAACCAGCTCACGGTGAAGCGCTCGGCGAGCAGCGACGAATGACGGTTGAAGCGGCGCCGGCTGACGAGCAGCAGCACCAGCAGCGTGCCGAGCACGCCGGCCTCGACGAACGCAAGCCCCTTCGCGAGCGACAGCGCGAGACTCGCGAGCGTCAGCGCGAAGGTCATCCACCATGCGCCGTCGAGGCGCCGCAGCAGCCCGCGCGCGACGAACAGCAGCGCGACGCCCAGCACGCTGCAGATCACCTGCGAGCCTTCGAGCACCCACAGCGGCACGATGTTGCGCAGGATCGCGATCCGGTGCCAGAACGCGGGCGTTGCGCTCGAAATCACCAGCATCCCGCCGACCGCGAACGTCACGAGGCTCAGGAACAGCGGCGCAAGTTGCGACACGCGCGCAGCCTGCCGCGACACGAGCCGGCGCCGCAGCGCGCGCCCTTCGAAGGCAGCCAGCAGGCCGGCCGACAGCACGAGCGGCACGCCGAAGTAGATTGCGCGATACGCGATCAGCGCGGCGACCATCGCGTGCGCGGGCACCTCGCGGCCCAGCGTGAACACCATCGCGGCTTCGAACACGCCGATCCCGCCCGGCGTATGGCCGATCATCCCGAGCAGCAGTGCAGCCGCGTACACGGTGATGAAGGTCGGGAAGCCGACCGGCGCGGCCGGCAACAGCACCCACAACGTGAGGCCGGCGGCCACGACGTCGAGCACCGCGTAGACGACCTGCGCAACGAGATCGCGCCGCGCCGGCACGTCGAATGCGAGCCATTTGAAGCGCGTGACGACCGGGCGCGCGGTGTGGCCGCACAGCGCGACCATGCCGGCCAGCACGACGAGCAGCGCGGCGCCGCCCCACGTGAGCACGCCGGGCGCGACGTGCAGCATTGCAGCAAGCGTCTGCGGCACGCAAACCATGCCGATCGCGGTCATCAACACCATCGCGAGCGCGAGCGTGCCGCTCGTGAACACCGTCATCCGGCCGATCTGCGCGGGCGTGACGCCCGACACGCCGTACACGCGCGCGCGCACGGCGCCGCCCGTAAGCGCGCCGAACCCGGTCGCGTTGCCGAGCGCCGAGCCGGCGATCGCGCCGATCCACAGCGCGGCGCGCGGTACTTTCGCGCCGACGTAGCGCAGGCCGACCGCATCGCGAGCGACGAGCGCGAGATAGCTCAGCGCAGTCGCGGCGAGCGACGCGCCCCACTCGCCGACGGTCATGTGGCGAAGCTGACGGATCACCGACCGGTAGTCGACGGATTCGGACAAGTGCTGGAAAACCACGATCAGCAGCAAGCCGATGCCGAGTGCGAGCAGCGGCGACAGCACGCGCTCGTGGCGGATCAGCGCCGAAACACGGGCGATCGCCGACGCGGCACGGCCGGGCGGACCAGGGCGACGGGAAGACATAGGTTATTCGTGCAGGTGCATAGCATGTCGCGGCGCGGGACGGCCGGGCGGCGACGAATCGGGTTGTTCTGCGTGGGCGGTCGGCCGAAAGCAGAGGCAGGCGACGCCTGGATCAGAAATTACAAGTATACGGACTTTATATTACAGAATGTTTCACATTCGCTTTGTGCGGATTTGTGATGTCGTGCGTATCAAAATCGCATAAAGAAAGGGCGTCCACGGACGCACGGTGCGCATCATACCGGGAACGCGCGCGGTTTTTTCATCCGATGAATGACTTGCGATGCATTTGGGAGAAATCTGCCGGGCCGCGCCCGTGGAACGAGGAGGAAAGCACGATGGCGCCGCGCGTTTCGGAATGGGGGCGGGTCGATTCGATGGGCCCGCCGGCGCGGCGCCGACGCGGACGGACGTCACTACGCGTCACTTCGCGCGCTCATGCTCCCCCAACCCGATCGTTTTGTAATCGTAAGTCGGGTAGAACTCCGTCCGGTACACGCCCCAGGCCGTATCCTCGAGCACGCGATTGACCTCGCGCAACCGCGACGCCGGCAGCCGCAGCACGACGATTTGCCCGATTCCCATCGTTACCGTCCAGCTCACCACCTCGACGCCCGGCGGCGGAAACGCCTTGTAGAACCCCTGTTTCGCCAGCTGCGCGTTCAGCTCCGCGAGCGGGCGCGACTCGTCGTGTTTCAGGAACACGGTGAGCAGTACCGCGTTGTCGGGCGTCGCGACAGCCGAGCCGGCCGGCACCGTCGATGTCTCGCCGATGGCCGGTGCGCCGGGAATCGCGGCGGCGGCCAGCGCGGCGACCATCACGAGCGTTCGAATCGGAAAATTCGGGAACAGGATCATCGCGCGACTCCATTGCTTGGTGGCGGAAGCCGCCATCATGCGCTACCGGATCGATCGTTGCAGCGAACCGGCCGATGCGGGCACGCGCTCAATACACGTCGCGCATGTACCGGCGCGCCTTCGCGAGCCGCGCGACGTAGTCGTTCGCGGCTTCGTCGGACATCCCGCCGTGCTCGGCCACGATCGCCTTCAGCGCTGTGTCGACGTCCTTCGCCATCCGCGCGGCGTCGCCGCACACGTAGAAGTGCGCGCCCTCTTCCAGCCACCTGTACAGCTCGGCGCCCTGCTCGCGCATCCGGTCCTGCACGTAGATCTTGTCGGCCTGATCGCGCGAGAACGCGAGATCGAGCCGCGTGAGCAACCCGCTGTCGCGCATCGCCGTGAGTTCGTCGCCGTAGTAGAAGTCGGTCTGCGCGTGCTGCTCGCCGAAGAACAGCCAGTTGCGCCCGCGCGCGCCGCGTGCCTGCCGCTCGTGCAGGAAGCCGCGGAACGGCGCGACGCCGGTGCCCGGCCCGACCATCACGACCGGCACGTCGCCGTTCACCGGCGGCCGGAAATGCGCGGACTTCTGCACGAACACCGGCACGCGGCCATCGTCCGCGCGATCGGCGAGGAACGTCGATGCGACGCCTTTGCGCGCACGACGACCGTTGTGATAGCGCACGGCCGACACCGTCAGATGAATTTCGCCGCGATGCGCGCTGGGGCTCGATGCGATCGAATACAGGCGCGGCTGCAACCGCTTCAGCATCCCGACCAATTCCGCGCCCGACAACTCGACCGGGAATTCATGCAGCACGTCCGCAAGCTGTTGTCCCCACAACCATTGCTTCAGGTCGGCCTTGCGGTCGTCGGCGAGTAACGCGTTCAGTGCGCCGTTCGCGCTGCGCGACGCGATGAACGCAAGCGTATCCGGGTGCGGGCGCGTGATGTCGAAGTGGCGTGCAAGCGCGTCGGCGAGGCGCATGTCGCCGACGCCCGCGACCGAGACCGGCGCGTCGGCCTTCAGCGCGGTGACCGACAGCAACTCGTCGACCAGTTCCGGGCAGTTGGTCGGCCACACGCCGAGCGCGTCGCCGGCTTCGTATTCAAGGTTCGCGCCTTCGGTCGACAGCGACACGTAACGCGTGTCCTTCGCGGCGCCCGGGCGATTCAGCCGCAGGTTCGCGACGAGTCTCGACGGCGCCGGGTGCGCTTTGGTCGGCAACAGTCCGGACGCGCTCAAGCCGGTGGCCGGCACCGCGTGCAGCGCCGCATCCGCCTCCTTGATCCGCGCGACGACGCGTTCGAGCCATTGGTCCGCGTCGCGCTGGAATTCGACGTCGCAATCGACGCGCGCGCACAGCCGCGCCGCGCCGAGTTCGGCCAGCCGCGCATCGAGCCGGCGGCCGTGTCCGCAAAACTGGTCGTAGTTGCGATCGCCGAACGCAAGCACCGCGAAGTGCACACCGTCGAGGCGCGCGGCGCTGCCGTCCTGCAGCACTTCCCAGAACTCGCTGCCGTTGTCAGGGGGATCGCCGTCGCCGAACGTGCTCGTCATCAGCAGCACGTACTGCGCACCGGCCAGCGACGCGACCGGATAGTCGGACATGCACGCGGTACGAATCTCGAAGCCCGCGTTCATCAACTGCGTCGCGTAATTCTCGGTCAACGATTCGATGTTGCCCGTCTGCGACGCCCACAGCAGCGTGACCTTCGGCCGCGCGCGCACGATGCGTACGCCGCCGGACGCGGCGGCGTCGCCGGGCAGCGCAGGCGCCGCGCCATCCGCGCCGTGCGCCGCCACCGCGCGGCTGAACAGCCCCGCGAGCATCCCGTCGAGCCAGAGCCGCACCGGCGGCGCAAGCGGCGCGCCGGCCGGCAGCACCGGTACGCCGCCTTCGCGGCCCCCGGCGCTCGCCTTCAGCCCGCTGACGAAGCCGGCCACGTACAGACGCTCCGCGTCGGACAGCGGCGGCGGCGCAAAATCGGCCACGCCGAGCGCGGCCGCGAAAGTGTCGAGGTCTGCCATGTCGGTTTCCTGTGATGCCGCGCTCGACACCGTCGCGGGCACGAGCGGCGCGCCGGCCGCGGACGCATCGGGTTGCGCGGCTGTGTGGTCGGCGGACGCAAACGCATCCGTGTCGACGCGGGTCAGCGCGACCGCGCAATATTTGAGTTCGGGTTGCTGCGATTCCGGGTCGATCGCATCGTGGGTCACCGCGTTGATGCACAGATCGTCGCCGTACACGTCGTTCCAGTGCATCGGCGCGAAGCAGTTGCCGCGCCGCACACGCTCGGTGACGACGGCCGGCAGCACCGCGCGCCCGCGTGCCGAGCGGATCTCGACACTGTCTTTCGTCGCGATGCCGAGCGCGCTCGCGTCATCCGGATGCAGTTCGACGAACGGGCGCGGATTGAGCTTGTTCAGAATCCCGACCTTGCCTGTCTTCGTCATCGTGTGCCATTGATGCTGCAGCCGCCCGGTGTTCAGCACGATCGGGAACGTATCGTCCGGCAGTTCGGCCGGCGCGACGTGCGGCCGTGCGAAGAAGCGCGCCTTGCCCGACGGCGTCGGGAACGCGACGCGCGGCGCGTCGTGCCCGTCGGCCGCCGCGCGCGGCGTCTGGCTCACGCCGTCGTTCAGGTAGCGGATCGGGTGCCGCTCGCGCGCGGCGCCCGGCGCGACCGGCCATTGCACCGGGCCGTCGCGCAGCGCCGCATGGCTCGCGCCGCGCAGGTCGTAGCCGGTCGCCGGATTCGAAAAGCGCACGATTTCATCAAATACGTCGGCCGCCGACGCATAGTCGAACGCATCGCCGAAGCCCATCGCGCGCGCGACTTCCGCGACGATGCGCCAGTCCGGCAGCGCGTCGCCGGGCGGCGCGATCGCGGCGCGCATCAGCGTCATGTTGCGTTCGGAATTGATCATCACGCCGTCGCCCTCGGCCCACAGCGCGCCGGGCAGCAGGATGTCCGCGTAGCGGTTCGTCTCGGTGTCGAGAAACGCGTCCTGCGCGATCACGACCTCGGCGGCCTGCAGCCCTGCGATCACCCTCTGCCGGTTCGGCACGGTTGCAACCGGGTTCGTGCAGACGATCCAGCACGCCTTGACGTCGCCGGCGGCCATCCGCTCGAACAGGTCGACCGTACCGTTGCCGGTTTCCCGGCGCAGCGTGCCGGCCGGCACGCGCCACAGGTTCTCGACGAAGCGCCGGTCTTCGTCGGACGCCACCGAGCGCTGGCCCGGCAAGCCCGCGCCCATGTAACCCATCTCGCGCCCGCCCATCGCATTCGGCTGGCCGGTCAGCGAGAACGGCCCGCTGCCCGGGCGGCAGATCTTGCCGGTCGCGAGATGCAGGTTGCAGATCGCATTGGTGTTCCACACGCCGTGCGTGCTCTGGTTCAGCCCCATCGTCCAGCAACTCGTCCATTCCTGCGCGTCGCCGATCCATTGCGCGGCCGTCAGGATGTCGGCCTGTTCGAGGCCCGTGATCTCGGCGACGCGTTCGGGCGTGTAATCGGCGAGGAACGCCGGCATCGCGTCCCAGCCTTCCGTGTACGCGTCGATGAACGCGGCATCGGTGCGCCCGTTCGCGTGCAGCAGGTGCAGGAGTCCGTTCGTCAGCGCGAGATCCGTGCCCGGCCGGATCTGCAGGAACAGGTCGGCCTTGTCGGCGGTGGCGGTGCGGCGCGGGTCGACGACGATCAGCTTCGCGCCGGCCTTCACGCGGTCCATCATCCGCAGGAACAGGATCGGGTGGCAGTCGGCCATGTTCGCGCCGATCACGAAGAACAGGTTCGCGCGGTCGAAATCCTGATACGACCCGGGTGGGCCATCGGCGCCGAGCGACTGCTTGTAGCCGGTGCTCGCGCTCGCCATGCACAGCCGAGAGTTCGACTCGATGTTGTTGGTGCCGACGAAGCCCTTCGCGAGCTTGTTCACGAGATACTGCGCCTCGATCGACATCTGCCCCGATACATAGAACGACAGCGCATCCGGCCCGTGCGTGTCGAGCACCGCGCGCAGCCGGCGCGCGGTCTGCGTGATCGCGTCGCGAACCGGCAGCGGCACGAGGTCGTCCTCGCGCGCATGCCGCACGAACGCGCGCTCGAGCCGGCCCGAGCGGCGCAGCGCGACGTGCGCGGACGAGCCTTTCGTGCACAGCCGTCCGAAGTTGGCCGGATGGTCGGAGTCGCCGGACACCTTAACGACCTCACCATCCTCGACGTGCAGCACCATCCCGCAGCCGACGCCGCAGTACGGGCACACGCTCTTGACGGAAGTGGCGGTCATGCGCGTTCCTCGACGGTCACGCCGCCACCCACACGAAACCGTCCTCGACGCGTGACGGATACGCGCTCACCGATTGCTCGGGCGATTCGAGACATTCGCCGGTTCGCAGATCGAAATGCTGCTTGTACAGCGGCGATGCGACGACGATGCGCTCGCCGACGCTGCCGATCAGCCCGCGAGACATCACGGCCGCCTGCGACACAGGATCGACGTTGTCGATCGCGAACACCCCGCCTTCGGGATGCGCGACATGAAACACCGCGACCTGCTCGCCGTTGACGAGCGCGCATACGCCGGTGTTCGGCACGATGTCGTCGAGCGGGCACACGCGGATCCAGGACAGCGGAAGACGGTCGTTCATGATGGGCTCCTTCGCAAAGTTGCTCGTATCGGTCGGGATCAAACGGTTGCGGGTTCGGCGACGACCGGAATCGCGACAGGCTTGCCGCGCACGCGCTCGTCGGGCGTCGCGGGACGAATCTGCCCGCGGGTCTCGACGAACGCGATGGTCGTGTCGGGCGCGTCGCTGTTCACGAAGTGGCGGAAGCGCTTGCGCGTGTCCGGATCGGTGACGGCCTTCTTCCATTCGCATTCGTACGTGTCGACCACATGCTGCATGTCGGCTTCGAGTTCGGCCGCGATCCCGAGCTTGTCGTGCACGACGACGTCGATCAGGTAGTCGAGCCCGCCTTCGAGGTTGTCGCGCCACACGCTCGTGCGCTGCAGCCGGTCGGCCGTGCGCACGTAGAACATCAGGAAGCGGTCGATGTAGCGGATCAGCGTGTCGCGATCGAGGTCGGACGCGATCAGTTCCGCGTGGCGCGGCTTCATCCCGCCGTTGCCGCACACGTACAGGTTCCAGCCCTTCTCGGTCGCGATGATGCCGACGTCCTTGCCCTGGGCTTCCGCGCACTCGCGCGTGCAGCCCGACACGCCGAACTTGATCTTGTGCGGCGCGCGCAGCCCCTTGTAGCGGTGTTCGATGTCGATCGCGAGGCCGACCGAATCGTCGACGCCGTAGCGGCACCACGTCGAGCCGACGCACGACTTCACGGTGCGCACCGCCTTGCCGTATGCGTGGCCCGATTCGAAGCCGGCCGCGATCAGCTCTTCCCAGATCGACGGCAGTTGCTCGACGCGCGCGCCGAACAGGTCGACGCGCTGGCCGCCGGTGATCTTCGTGTAGAGCCCGTACTTCTTCGCGACCTGGCCGACTGCGATCAATCCTTCCGGCGTCACTTCGCCGCCCGGCATCCGCGGCACGACCGAATACGTGCCGTCGCGCTGGATGTTCGCGAGGTAGTAGTCGTTCGAATCCTGCAGCCCCGCATGCTCCTTCTTCAGCACGAATTCGTTGAAGCACGATGCGAGGATGCCGGCGACGGCCGGCTTGCACACGTCGCAGCCGAGGCCGCGGCCGTGCTTGCGCAGCAGGTCGTCGAACGTCGTGATCCGCTCGACGCGGATCAGATGGAACAGCTCCTGCCGCGAATGCGCGAAGTGCTCGCACAGATGGTTGTTGACGGCCAGGCCCTGCTTCTTCATCTCGGCCTTCATGATCTGCGTGACGAGCGGCACGCAGCCGCCGCACGACGTGCCCGCACCCGTGCACGACTTCAGCGCGCCGAGGCTCGTCGCGCCGTCGGCCACCGCCGCGCAGATCTGCGACTTCGACACGTTGTTGCACGAGCAGATTTGTGCGCCTTCCGGCAGCGCGTCGACGCCGAGCGCAGGCTTCGCCGCGCCGTCCGACGACGGCAAAATCAGGAATTCGGGCTGCTCGGGCAGCTCGATGCGGTTCAGCATCATCTGCAGCAGCGTGCCGTATTCGGAGGCGTCGCCGACCATCACCGCACCATGCAGGAACTTGCCGCAGTCCGACACCACCAGCTTCTTGTAGACCTGGCGGCGCTCGTCCGCGTACTGGTACGTGCGGCTGCCGGCCGTCGCGCCGTGCGCGTCGCCGATGCTCGCGACGTCGACGCCCATCAGCTTCAGCTTGGTGCTCATGTCGGCGCCGGCGAACACGGCGCCGGCGTCGCCCGCGAGGTGCTTCGCGACCACACGCGCCATGTCGTAGCCCGGCGCGACGAGGCCATACACCATCCCGTTCCATGCCGCGCATTCGCCGATCGCGTAGATGTCGGCGTCGCTCGTGCGGCATGCGTCGTCGATCGCGACGCCGCCGCGCGGGCCGATGTCGAGCCCGCACGCGCGGGCCAGTTCGTCGCGCGCGCGGATGCCCGCCGAGAACACGATCATGTCGGCGTCCAGATGCGACCCGTCCGCGAACGCCATCCGGTGCGCGCCGTCTTCGCCGTCGACGATCTCGAGCGTGTTCTTGCCCGTGTGCACGGTCACGCCGAGCGCCTCGATCTTCGCGCGCAGCATCCGGCCGCCGCCGTCGTCGACCTGCACGGCCATCAGCCGCGGCGCGAATTCCACCACGTGCGTATCGAGCCCCATGTCGCGCAGCGCTTTCGCGCACTCGAGGCCCAGCAGCCCGCCGCCGATCACCACGCCGCGCTTCGCCTGCGCGCCTGCGGCCTGCATCGCTTCGAGATCCTCGATGGTCCGGTACACGAAGCAGCCCGTGCGGTCGTGGCCCGGCACCGGCGGCACGAACGGGCGCGAGCCGGTCGCGAGCACCAGCTTGTCGTAGGCAAGCGTTTCGCCGGATGCGAGCGTGACGGTGTGCGCGGCGCGATCGATCGATGCGACGCGCGTGTTCAGGCGCAGATCGAACTGCGGATGCGTGTCGAAGAAGCCCGGCTCGACGAGCGACAGATCCTCCGCCGACTTGCCCGCGAAGAATTCGGACAGATGTACGCGGTCGTATGCCGGGCGCGGCTCTTCGCCGAGCACGGTGACCTGCAGCGGGTCGGCCGCGCCTGCATGCGTCGCCACGCATTCGAGGAGCTTGTGGCCGACCATCCCGTGGCCGATGACGATGAGTTTCATGGTGACGTCTCCCTCGGTCGATCAGTTCGCGGCGTTGGCGGCAGCCAGCGCGCGATCGCGCAGCGCGGCCTCGCGTGCCTTGTGTTCTTCGCTGAAGCGCACGGCCATCGCGCACAGCGCGGTCGCTGTGACGATCAGGCCGAGCATGCTCAGCGTGTACTGCACGTCGCCCATGCCCTTCAGCAGGAAGGACGCGGCTACCGCGCCGACGTTGCCGCCCGCGCCGACGATCCCCGCGACGCCGCCGAGTGCGTTGCGATCGATGAAAGGCACGAGTGCGTAGGTCGCGCCGCACGCCATGTGCGTGAACAGGCCGAACGTGAGCATCGCGACGAGCGCCATGCCGATCCCCTGTGCATGCGAGAACCAGATGAGTCCGAGCCCTTCGCCGACGATCAGCGCGCACAGCAGCATCGCGCGCACGTCGAGGCTGCGGCGCGCGGCGATGCGGTCGGACAGCCAGCCGCCGAGCGCGCGCGCGAACAGCGCGAGCAGGCCGAACAGCCCGACCGCGAAACCGGCGTCCTTCAGCGACAGCTTGAAGTGATCGACGTAGTACAGCGCGGCGATGTTGTGGATGAACACTTCGACGCCGAAGCATGCGCCGTATGTGACGAACAGCATCCACACGCGATAGTTGCCGCATGCGGTGAAGAAGCTCCCCCAGCCGCCCTTCTTGCCGCTGTCGACCGTCACGCCCTGCTTGCGCAGCGCGACGAAATCGCCTTGCGGGCAATCCTGCGTGAAGCGCCAGTACGCCCAGGCCATCGCCAGCATCGCGATTCCCGGCACGATCAGCGCGACACGCCACGACGCGTCGTCGCCGAAGCCGAGCATCACGCCGGCGGCAACGAGCAGCGGCATCATCGCCTGCGTCGCGCCCGCGCCCGCATTGCCCCAGCCGGCCGTCGTCGCATTCGCGGTGCCGACCACGTTCGGCGCGAACATCACCGACGTGTGGTACTGCGTGATCACGAAGCCCGCGCCGATCGCGCCGATGCCGAGGCGGCAGATCAGGAACGACAGGTAGTCGTGCGTGAACGACACCGCGAACACGGGGATCGCGCCCATCAGGAGCAGGCCCGCATACACGCGGCGCGGGCCGAAGCGGTCGCACATCGGGCCGACCAGCAGCCGCACCGCGATCGTCGCGGCCACCGCGGCGATGTTGATGTTCGCGACCTGCGCGGCGGTGAGATGGAATTCGCGTGAAATCAGCGGCATCAGCGGCGCGCACGCGAACCACGCGAAGAAGCACACGAAGAATGCCATCCACGTCATGTGGAACGCGCGCATCGGCGCGGTGCGGAAGCTGAAGAGATCGATACGGGTTGCTTTGTCGGTCATGTCATCCGCCAAACGAAAAACGGCGTCCTGCGCACCCGGTCTCGTCGAGAGACCCGATGCGTAGGACGCCGTTGCCCATGAAGCCCGTTGCCGGGCGCGTCGGTATTCGGTACTGCGGACGGATCGCCATTGACCCGCCCGAACGACCTAACGCAAGCGACGTGCCATGTCGGCGTCCATCGCGCCGCGAGCCGCGCCGTACAAGGCGCACCGCGCATCGGGCGCGCCGCAGTGCTGCGTCGCGCGCTATCCGTCGCGATGCATCGAGGCACAGATGTGGTGCGCTGCAGCACTACCGGCGTGCGACTTCGCGGTGCGCGCTCACGGGACGCGATGCACAGCGATGCGGCATTGCGTGCGCAGCGGCGCCACCGCTGCATGCATGTCGACGGCCGACGCCGCCGCGCCGGCGCGTCACGCCGCAGGCCGCGCGCTCCCCGGTCGGCCGAGTTGGCCCGGATATTGCTGAATTCGCTGCACACACCGGCAACGGCGCCGGTGGGCAGTCCCCGCAGATGCAGGCCCGCCGTCGCAGGTGGGCGCAGCCAATCCGCAATCAGGACAACGACGTCCTCCCGTGCATGCACGGCCGGATGCCGTGGTCCCCGCGACCGCCCGCCGCCGCGCAGCGACACGCAATCGACCGCCCCATGCAGGCGGCACTGGAACACGACATGACGACAGGCAAAGTCACGCTGCTGGGCGCCGGGCCCGGCGACCCCGATCTCCTGACGCTGAAGGCCGCGAAGGCGCTGGCAGCAGCCGACGTGTTGCTGCTCGACGATCTCGTCGCGCCCGGCATCGTCGAACTCGCACCGCACGCGCGCGTGATCCGCGTCGGCAAGCGCGGCGGCTGCCGCTCCACGCCCCAGGCGTTCATCGAGAAGCTGATGCGCCGCTACGCGCTGCGCGGCGCGCACGTCGTGCGCGTGAAAGGCGGCGACGCACTGCTGTTCGGCCGCGCCGGCGAAGAACTTGCGACGCTGCGCGCCGCCGCGATTCCGGTCGACATCGTCAACGGCATCTCGTCGGGCTTCGCGGCTGCCGCGAGCCTCGGCATCTCGCTCACGCACCGCGAGCACTGTCAGGGCGTGACGTTCGTCACCGCGCACCGCCAGGATCACGGCGAGCCGGACTGGGCGGCGCTTGCCGCCACCGGCACCACGCTCGCGATCTACATGGGCATGAGCCGCGTCGACAACATCGCGGCCGGCCTGCTCGCCGCGCTGCCCGCCGCGACACCCGCCGCCGCCGTGCAATGGGCCGGCACGCCGCGCGAGCGCCGCTGGACCGGCACGCTCGGCGGTCTCGCGCACGGTGTCGCCGCGGCCGGACTCGGCAGCCCGGCCGTGATGCTCGTCGGCGCGGCGATCGGCGAAGCGTCCGTGCAGCAGACCGATGCTGCCGCGCTCGCGATGCTGTCGCGGGCCGCGTAATGCCAAACGTCATGCAGAACGTCATGCCGAAGGTCATGCCGAACGCGATGCAGCACGTCATGCGCGACGCCGTGCCGTACCCGCCGCACGCCCGCACCATTGGCCGCAGCGGCGCTCGCTCGGGCTACGAGCAAGCCGGACGCGCTCCCCGGCGTGCGCCGACATCCGGCCGCGCCGTGCTCGCGTCGCTCACCCGCTGCCCCGAAGCCCGTCCGTCCGCGTTCGCGTCATGAGTTCGTCCGCCCCGTCCGCACGCCTGCGCGTGCTGCTCGTCACGGATACAGACAAGCCGATCGGCGAGCTCGGCGATGCGCTCGCGCGCCTCGGCTACGAAATGCTGAACGACGTCGCGACGCCCGCGCGCCTGCCCGCCGCCGTCGAGGAGCAGCGCCCCGACGTCGTGATCATCGATACCGATTCGCCGTCGCGCGACACGCTCGAGCAACTGGCCGTGATGCACGCGACCGCGCCGCGCCCCGTGCTGATGTTCAGCCACGATGCGGACCAGGCGCTGATTCATGCGGCCGTCGGCGCGGGCGTGAGCGCGTATCTCGTCGAAGGGCTGTCGGCCGAGCGTCTCGCGCCCATCCTCGAAGTCGCGCTCGCGCGCTTCTCGCACGACGATGCATTGCGCCGCCGCCTCGCCGACGTCGAGCGCGAACTCGCCGAACGCAAGCTGATCGATCGCGCGAAGCGCCTGCTGATGGATCGGCGCAGGCTGTCCGAACACGATGCGTATGCGCTGCTGCGCAAGCGCGCAATGGACCAGGGGCTGCGCATCGTCGACGTCGCGCGGCAACTGGTCGACGCGTCACCTCATTGACCGCCATGAATACTCCATTTCCCGCCGCGCCGGAACGCGCGCATCTTCGCCTCGGGTTCGTCGCGCTGAGCGACGCGGCCCCGCTGATCGTCGCGCAGCGGCTGAACCTCGGCGCGCGCCACGGCCTGACGCTCGCGTTGAGCCGCCAGCCGTCCTGGGCCGCCGTGCGCGACAAGCTGCTGACGGGCGAGCTCGACGCCGCGCACGCGCTGTACGGGCTCGTATGCGGATTGCAGCTCGGCATCGGCGGCCCGCAGACCGACATGGCCGCGCTGATGGTCCTCAACCGCAACGGCCAGGCGATCACGTTCGCGCGCGGGCTAGCCGACGCCTATCGCGCGAGCGGCGACGCACGCGCGGCGTTCGCGACGCTCGGCCGCAAACCGCTGCTCGCGCAGACCTTTCCGACCGGCACGCATGCAATGTGGCTCAACTACTGGCTCGCATCGCACGGCATCGATCCGCTGCGCGACGTGCGCAGCGTCGTGATCCCGCCGCCGGAGATGGTTGCGGCGCTCGCGAGCGGCGAACTCGACGGCTTCTGTGCGGGCGAGCCGTGGCACGCGGTCGCCGACGCGTGCGGCGCTGGCCGGACCGTCGCCGTCACGAGCGAGATCTGGCCCGATCATCCGGAGAAGGTGCTGGCCGCGCGACGCGAATTCGTCGCGCTCTATCCGGCCACCGCGCGCGCATTGATCCGCACGCTCGTCGATGCATGCGCATGGCTCGACGACGACGCCCATCGCCGTGAAGCCGCCGGCTGGCTCGCGTCGCCGGATGCGCTCGGCGTACCGGCGCGGCTGATCGCGCCGCGCCTGCTCGGCGACTACGGCGCGGGGCCGTTCGTGCAGCCGCCGCTGCCGATCCGGTTCCACGATGGCGGCGCCGTGAACCGGCCCGATCCGCGCGACGGCATGTGGTTCCTGTCGCAATACCGGCGTTGGGGCATGCTCGACGCCGCGCATGACGACGCGGCGATCGCCGCGGCAATCGCGCAAACGGCGTTGTATGATGCTGCGGTCGCCGAAGGCGGCGCTGCGGCCATGTGATCCCGCCCCTCGGGCCGGTCCCGCAACGCAGCACCCGTCCGGCGCGGCGGGCGGCACCGACACGCCGCGGCCCGCACCGGCGCGCCGCGCCGCATCGACGCCATTGCGTGTCGTGCGGCCACTCCGTTCCCGATCAGATTCGATGCCGAAACCACCGCGCACGCCACTCGACGTGCTGCTCACCGAAATCCGCGCTTGCCGCGCATGCGAAGCCGACCTGCCGCTCGGCCCGCGCCCTGTCGTGCGCGCGCATCGCGACGCACGCATCCTGATCGTCGGCCAAGCGCCCGGCGCCCGCGTCCACGCGAGCGGCATCCCGTGGGACGATGCGAGCGGCAAGCGGCTGCGCGACTGGCTCGGCGTCGACGCCGACACGTTCTACGACGACACGCGCTTCGCGATCGTGCCGATGGGGTTTTGCTACCCGGGCCGCGGCGCGGGCGGCGACAACCCGCCGCGCCCCGAATGCGCACCGCGGTGGAACGCGCGGCTGCTCGGCGAACTGCCGTCGCTCCGGCTCACGCTACTGATCGGCCAGTACGCGCAACGGTACTTCCTGCGCGACTCGCGCAAGGCCACGCTGACCGACACGGTCGGCGCGTGGCGCGACTACGGCCCCGGCGTGCTGCCGCTGCCGCATCCGTCTCCGCGCAACCAGGCATGGTTCAAACATCATCCGTGGTTCGATGCCGAGGTCGTGCCCGAACTGCGCCGGCGCGTCGCGCCGCTGGTCGCACGCTGACGAGCGCGATCGCGCACACTCCCCACGCGAATGACCCGAAACGACATCGATTTCGCCTGCACCGGCTGCGGCCGATGCTGCCATGACCTGCGTATTCCGCTGACGGTGGCCGAGGCCACGGCATGGGTGCAGCGCGGCGGCGGCCGCGTCGAACTGCTGTGCGACGCGATGCCATGGCCTGTCGAGCCCGCGCCGGACGATGCATTCGCCGCGTACAAGCGCGCGCGTTCGTCGCCTGCGCTCAGCGGCACGCTGCCGATACGCGTCACCGTCGTCATCACCGCGTCGCATGCGGGGCCATGCCCGAACCTGCTCGGCGACCTGCGCTGCGGGATCTACGACGAACGGCCGCTGGTGTGCCGGATCTATCCGGCCGAAGTCAATCCGTTCGTGCCGTTGACGCCGGACGGCAAGGCGTGCCCGTCCGACGCGTGGCAGCATGCGCCGCTGATGCGAGGCGGCACGATCGTCGATGCGCTTACACGCGAGAACGTCGCGCGCGCAAGAGCCGCGAGCGAGGCCGAAACGCCATTGCGCGCGCGACTTGCCGCGGCGCTCGGAATCGATACGGCGGCTGTTGCGAACGAAGGCTTCGCGATTCACGCGCCGCCGGCCGACGCGCTGCTGGCCGCGCTGCACGCGCTTGGCGCGGGCAGTGACGCGGCGGCGGCCGCCGAGCCCGAGCCCGCGCCGACAGGGTGGACGCTGCTGACGAATCGCACCGTGACCGCCGACACGCTGCGATCGGTCGGCGCGGCAAGCCGGCTCGCGTCCGACGAAGCCGGCGCGCGCGGCCGCTATCTGGGTTTCCATCCGGCCGCCTGATTGCCCGGTCGGCCGCCCTGCGCGCACTGACGGCGCGGATCGCTGGCCGCCGCGGCCGGCATCCGCGCATTGCGGGGCGGATTCCGGCCACGCGCGGTTCGCTGTACCATCGCGGCTCAACCGCGTCACGACCAGCAGAATCCTTCATGCCCTCCACCGCCCCGCCGCGCCTGTACGGGATGCCCGAACGCAGCGACCGGCTCGACTTCTACATTCGCGACCAGGCGTCGCGCCAGGCGATCACCGAGCCGCACCGGCACGCGTATTTCCAGATCCAGTTCAACCTCGGCGGCGACACCGAGCAGCGCATCGGCGGCGTCACGCGGCCGTTTCCGCGCGGCGCGCTCGCGTTCGTGCTGCCGCATCGCGAGCATCTGATTCCGCATCCTGCGGGCGCACACTTCATCGTGATCAACTTCAGCCAGGCGTTCCTGCGCGCCGATCTCGACGTCGATCCGCTCGATCTCGAGGATGTGCCCGCTCACCGCTTTCCCGAGCTGACGCCGTTCCGCTTCCAGGAGCATCTCGACTTCATCCTGACCGGCGATGCGTTCGACGAGGCGCGCCGCCTCGCGCTGTGCATGCTCGACGCCGACCGCGTGCGCACGTTCGGCTCTACCACGCTGCTGCGCGGCTACCTGTTGCAGTTGATCGGGCTCGTCTGCACGCAATACGCCGGTGCGCTCGACAAGCTCGCGCAGCGCGGCGCCCAGCGCGCGGGCAGGCGCGACGCGCTCGCGCGCGTGCTGCGCCACGTGCGTGCGAACCTGACCCGCGAGGATCTGACGCTCGCGGCAACCGCGGAGGCCGCGTTCCTGTCGCCGAACTACCTTGCGCACCTGGTGCGCAAGGAAACCGGCAGCACCTTCACCGATCTCGTGACCGAGCGCCGCATCGCGCTCGCGCAGTCGCTGCTCGCGCATACGAGCCGGCGCATCGCGGACATCGCGCGCTCCGTCGGCTTTCGCGACGAAGGGTATTTCGCGCGACGCTTCCGCGCGCGGGTCGGCGTGTCGCCGAAGGCGTACCGGGACGCCAACGCCGCGCTGCCGGCGCCGCCGGAAACGCCGGCCGTCGACGACGCGTAGTTTTGTCCCGTTAAAACGCAGTTTCGTCGCATTCCTGCGCACGCGCGTCGGATATCGTTCCATCCATGCCGGCCCGCGGCGCGTTGCGCGGGCGCCGGCATCCGTCCACTTGTCGAACGAGGCCATCCGATGTCCGCATACGTGATCGACGCCGCCGAGCGTCCTTCCATTGAAGTCGAGCAGTCGTCCGCGCGCTTTCCGGTGCGCCGCGTATTCTGCGTCGGCCGCAACTACGCCGACCACGCGCGCGAAATGGGCGCCGATCCCGACCGCGAACCGCCGTTCTTCTTCATGAAGCCGGCCGATGCGATCGTGCCGGCCGCCGGCACCGTCCCGTACCCGCCGCTGACCGGCGATCTCCATCATGAAATCGAGCTCGTCGTCGCGATCGGCAAGGACGGCCGGTCGGTCGATCCGGCCGACGCGCTGACGCACGTGTGGGGTTACGGCGTCGGCGTCGATCTCACGCGCCGCGACTTGCAGGCGGAAGCAAAGAAGCTGAGCCGCCCGTGGGACTGGGCGAAAGGTTTCGACGCGTCGGGCCCCGTGACCGCGCTGCGCGCCGCCAGCGCGACCGGTCATCCGGCGAGCGGCCGGATCTGGCTGGCCGTCAACGGCGACACGCGCCAGCAAGGCGATCTCGCCGACATGATCTGGCCGGTGCCCGACGTGATCGCGTATGTGTCGCGCTCGGTCGGGCTGAAGGCAGGCGACCTGATCTTCACCGGCACGCCGGCCGGTGTCGGCGCGCTGCAACCGGGCGATCGCGTGACGGGCGGCGTCGATGGCGTGGCCGCGTTCGAGTTCGTGGTGGGGGCCAAGCCGTAAGGCGGTTGTGCACGCACGCGCGGCGGGACGTTCATTCGGCGGCCGTCGCGTGGTGTCGATTGGCGCCGGTTGCAGCTGCCCCCCGCCGGTTGCCACGCCGAACGCTGCGCGCGTGTATCGCGGCTGTGCTTCCGAGCCGGTCGATCAAGCGTCATGCTCGCGCGCATCAAACCTCGCCCGCACGTGGCCGCCCACCGGACGAGCGCCGGCAACATCATCACGGCTTGCCGCGCACGAGCCGATTGCGCGAACAATCGGCAGCGCCCCGTCGACGCACTACCGCGCCCGCACCGACACGAACTTGCGCGCGTTGTCGCGCTGGATCAGCACCGCGATCACACCGCCTTTCGCTTCGAGCATCGGCACGTCGTCCGGCGTTTCGAGCAGCGTGTCGTTGAGCTCGAGAACGACGTCGCCCGGCCGGATACCTGCCCTCGCGGCCGGCCCGTGCACCGCATCGACCATCATCCCGACCGCCAGGCCCGTCGAGCGTCGTTCGGTGTCGCTCAGCGCGTGCATCGTCAGCCCGAGCCGGTCGCCGGTGTCGACCGGTCGTGTGGCGGCCATCGCGACGCCGGCGGCAGCAGCGGTGCCGACCGCGCCGGCGGCGCCAACGCCGTCGACGCTACCGATGCCGCCCGCAGCGCCCGCGACGGCTGCGTTGTCGATTGCGTCGCCGGTTGCATCGCCCGTTCCGGCCCCGGTGACGGTCAGCACCATCGGCGTGCGATTGCGGATCAGCCGCAGCGGCGCCTTCGCGCCGGCCGGCAGCGCGGCGGCCAGATCATTCAGCTCGGCCGACCGGCCGATCGGCCTGTCGCCGAACTTCACGATCACGTCGCCGGCTTTCACGCCGGCCGCGGCGGCGGGCGAGCCGGGGTCGACGCCGTTGACGAGCGCGCCGGCCGGGCGCCGCAGGCCGAACGCTGCGGCCAGCCCCGCGCCGACATCCTGCACGTCGACGCCCAATACGTTGCCTGACGACGCGCGCTGCGCCTGCGCATTGGCCCGCATCTGCGCCTGCGCCTGCGCACGCACCTTCATCGCGAGCGCGATCGGAATCGCGAACGTCGTGCTCGCGTAGCGTTCGGCGCCGGTGTAGACCTGCATCGCGATGCCGATCACGTCGCCCGCGCGATTGAACACCGGGCCGCCGGAGTTGTCGGGATTGACCGCGATGTCGGTCTGGAAGAACGGAAACGCGCTGCCGTCCGGCAACGCATGGGCGGTCGCGCTGACGATACCGGCCGTGACCGTGTTGCCCGACCCGTCCGGCGCGCCGAGCGTCATCACCGGTTCGCCGGCGCGCACGCGCGACGAATCGCCGATGCGCACGACCGGCAGCCTCGTCGCATCGACGTGCAGCACGGCGACGTCGCTCTGCGGATCGACGGCCAGCACGGTCGCCTTCAAATCACGACGATCGGCCAGCCGCACGGTCACGTCGGTTGCATCGGCGACGACGTGCGCGGATGTGAGGATCAGCCCGTCCGCGCTGACGATGAAGCCTGAGCCGCTGCCCGCGATCGCGCGCGGCGACGTATCGGGCGCCGGCGCCGGCGAGCTCTGCATCGTCGGCAGCGGCGCGCCGCGCCGGAAGAATGCGGCGAGCGGATCGTCGGGATCGAGAATTGCGAAGGACGGGCCGCCGGCCTGCTGATCGGGCGCGGCGGTCATGATGGTCACGACCGCCGGGCCGTAGCGCTCGACGATCGCCGGGAAGTCGACCGGCATCGAGTAACGTGGCGCGACCGGCCGCTCCTTGGCGACCGGCGATGCGGCGGATGGCGCGGCGGTTGCGGCGGTCGCGGCAACGGCAGGCGGCGGCGCCGACCACAAGACCGCAAACACGCCCCCGATCAGCGCGCTGCGAAGCACGGCGCGAGCAAGCGTCTGGCGAACCACGGCGCACCTCCCTGGGCAGTCGACGCGTCAACCGGCGCAACACGCGCGGACGCCCGACAAGCACTGGTACACCTCTCCATTTATAGACCACGCCGCGTTGGGAAAATACGAACCGAAACCCGGACGCGGCACAACCACGCGGCGGCCGAACCGCGACCATGCGCCTTTCGGACAAAGTACGCGGTTCGTCAATCCGAACATCCACTGCACGGCGGATTCAGGTGCCGATATTCATGCCCGCTGCGCGCACACCGCACGCTTGTTCAAATCAATGTGCATTCAGTTGCACGACCTGCTCGAGCGACGCCGAGACGACGTTCAGCACGTGCCGCACGACTTCTTCTTCCGTCATCCCGGAATCCAGATATGCGCGCACGTTCACCGACCGGGGCTGGCGGGACCCGCATTCGTCGTCGACGATGTAGATCTTGGCCGTATCCGCGCCTCCCGGCAAAAATATCTGGACCGTTCGCGTGCCGACGACCCTGCACATGCTCAAAGAGCCCATCGTGCGTCTCCGATCATTGAGTAATGAACTCAGTATGCGCGGGTACGGCGGGCGTAATTCACTTATAAGCGCGCACTTTTGGAGGTCCTGTCGGTAAATCGAACGTTGCCGCGTACTTTTCGACTTGCTTGCATCGGCCGGTATGTCGAGCAAGTCGCGTTTGCCGCCGGCAACCGTGACGCCGTCATCGGCAACGCAATGCGACCACGACCCGCGCGACTTCCGCGGACACCGCATGCGCAGGACTACGCCAACAACAGGAAATTGCGCACCACCGCCGACGGATCGTCGCGCCGCGACGCGATCGCGAGCTTCGCGCGCAGTCCGTCGCCGGCAACCGGCCGATACGCGACGCCCGCGACCTGCACCTGCGTGATCGCCTTCGGCACGATCGACACGCCGAGCCCGGCTGCGACCAGCATCACCGCCGACGCGATCTGCGGCGCGGGCTGCGCCATCCGCGGCTCGAAGCCGGCGGCATTGCACGCCGCGACGATATCGTCGAACAGCGCGCTGCCCGCTTCGCGCGGCACCTGCACGAACGCCTCGTCGGCGAGCGCGGCGAGGTCGATCCGCCGTCGCTGCGCGAGCGGATGTGCGATAGGCACCGCGACGAACATCGGCTCTTCGTCCCAGTCGGCCGCCACGAGCGTATCGGCGATCCGGCGCTCCGGGCGCACGATCGCGACATCGAGACGCCCGGACTCCAGCGCCTCGAGCAGCACACCGGAAGTCGCCTCCTGCAACGTCAGTTCCGTATCGGGAAACGCTTCGCGAAACCGGCGGATCAGATCGGCGACCTTCGAATTGAAAGCCGCCGTGCCCGTAAAGCCGACGCGGAGCTGGCCGATTTCGCCGCGCGCGGCCCGCATCGCGGCTCGCGCCGCACGTTGCGCGTCGTCGAGCACGCGTCGCGCCTCGTCAGCGAACACCTGGCCCGCCACCGTCAGCTCGGCGCCGCGTGCGGTTCGCTTGAACAGTTCCACGCCGAGTTCGTTCTCCAGCGCCTTGATCTGCTGGCTCAATGGCGGCTGCCCGATGCCGAGCGTTTCCGCGGCTTTCGTGAAGTTCGATGTGGCGGCAACGGCCAGAAAGTATCGGAGATGCCGGAGTTCCATGCGCGACAGGGATCTCTCTTTGATGCGGGATGGATGGCTGCGGCGCCCGCCGCAGGCCAGTGGCAAAACATATCGCCACGGTTCTTTTCATATATTGGACATATGTTTGAGCGTGCGCAAGAATTTGGACATTCTCCTGCCCAACGGGTGCATGCCATGTCTTCTCCTGCGATGTCATCCGCCGAGACCCGCACCGGCGGCGGCGCCGCCGATGCGCTGCCCGCCGGCGTGTCGCCGCGCTCGGCTGCGTACAAGCGCATCGCGCTCGCGCTGTTCCTCGCCGGTTTTGCCACCTTTTCGCTGCTGTACTGCGTGCAGCCGCTGCTGCCTGCGTTCGCGCGCGAATTCGGTATGGGCGCGGCGTCGAGTTCGCTGTCGCTGTCGCTGTCGACCGGAATGCTCGCGGTGTCGATCCTGTGCGCCGGCGCGCTGTCCGAACGCGTCGGCCGACGCGGACTCATGTTCGCGTCCATGACGCTGGCCGCGCTGTTCAACCTGCTGGCCGCGATTTCGCCGAACTGGAACGGGCTTCTGGTGTGGCGCGCACTCGAAGGCTTCGCGCTCGGCGGCGTCCCGGCGGTTGCGATGGCCTATCTGGCCGAGGAGATCGCCGCCGACGGACTCGGGCTGTCGATGGGGCTCTACGTCGGTGGCACCGCGTTCGGCGGGATGATCGGGCGGATCGGGATGAGCGCGCTCGAAGAGTATTTCTCGTGGCGCACCGCGATGTTGACGATCGGCGTCGTCGACCTCGTCGCGGCAATCGCGTTCGTGATGCTGCTGCCGCCGTCGCGACGCTTCGTGAAGCGGACCGACCTGACGCTGCGCCACCACCTGCGGCTGTGGAATGCGCAACTGCGGCACGCTCGGCTGCCGTTCGTGTTCGCGATCGGCTTCCTCGTGATGGGCGCGTTCGTGACCGTCTACAACTACGCCGGCTTCCGCCTGACCGCCGCGCCGTTCAATCTGAGCGCGACCGCGTGCGGACTGATCTTCGGCGCGTACCTGTTCGGGATGGTGTCGTCTTCCAGCGCGGGCGCGCTGGCGGATCGGCTCGGGCGCGCGCCCGTGCTCGTCAGCGGCATTCTCGTGTTCGCGGCCGGCCTCGCGCTGACGCTGTCGCATTCGCTCGTCGCGATCATCGTCGGAATCGTGCTGATCACGATCGGCTTCTTCATCGCCCATGCAGTCGCGAGCGGCTGGGTCGGACAACTCGCCGGTTCCGCGAAGGGGCATGCGGCGTCGCTCTATCTGCTCGCGTATTACGTCGGATCGAGCGTGCTCGGCTCGGTCGGCGGCACGTTCTGGCAGCACGGCGCGTGGGGCGCGGTGGTCGCATACGTGGCGGTATTGCTCGCGCTCTGTCTCGCGGCGGCGCGTACGATCATGCGCGCGGAACGCGTGCAGTAAAGCCGGTCACGATGCATCGCATCGGCGCGCAAGCAGCCATCCGCGCCGCTGCCGCGCTGCACTGATCGCTGCAGCGGTTCGCCGCGTGCCGGCCTGCATATCGGGCGGGCGCGACACGATTCAATCGCCGGCGACACGCCGCGCGATCGCCGACAACGTCCGCAGCATCGGCGCGAACGCGTCGGCCGACGTATTGCCGAACCCGAGCACGAGCCCGTTCGTCGGGGACGCCGGATGGATCGAAAACCCCGACAGCGGAAACGGTCCGATACCGTGCTCGCGCGCCGCTTCGACGATCGCGCGGTCGCGATAGCGCGCCGGCAGCCGCAACGCCAGATGCAATCCGCACGGGCCGCCCTCGACCCGGTGCGGCACGGTGAACGCGTCGTCGAGCGCCGCGAGCAGCAATCGCCGCCGGTCGCGATACAGCCGGCGCATCCGTCCGAGATGCCGTCCGTACTCCCCGGTCTCGATGAAATCGGCCAGCGCAAGCTGCACGTGGCGCGTGCCGCCGCGCAGCATTTCCGGCAACGCCGGCCGCACCGCGGCCAGCAACGCGTCCGGCAGCACCAGAAACCCGATTCGCAGCGCCGGAAACATCGTCTTGCTGAACGAGCCGAGATAGACGACCGGCGAATCGGCGGCGAGCCCGTGCAGCGCGCCGATCGGCTCGCCGGTGTGACGGAATTCGCTGTCGTAGTCGTCCTCGATGATCCACGCGCGATGCCGGCGTGCGGCATCGAGCAGCGCGAGCCGGCGCGAGATCGACAGCACCGCGCCGGTCGGAAACTGGTTCGACGGCGTCGTATAGACGAGCCGCGGCGTGCGTTCGCGCCAGTCCGCCTCGTGCGCGCGCAGCCCCTCCGCATCGACCGGCATCGGCACGACGTCGAGATCGGCCGCCTGCATCGCGCTGCGGGCGCCACGATAGCCGGGCTCCTCGACCCATACCGTATCGCCCGGGTTCGTCAGCAACTGCGCGCACAGCGCGATCGCGCCCTGCGCGCCTTCGGTGATCACGATCTGTTCGGGCTCGCACCGCACACCACGCGTCACGGCCAGATGGCGGGCGATCGACTCGCGCAGCGCACGTTCGCCGAGCGGATCGCCGTACCCGAGCAGGTCGCGGCCCGCGCGGCGCAGCGCACGGTCGATCGCGTGCCGCCACGCATCCACCGGAAAATGCGACAGCGCGGGCACGCCCGGCCGGAAACCTTCCGATTCGCCGGTGCCGATCAGGCTCGGACGAATCCGGCCGAGCCGCTGCGCGACGGCCGGCGGCGCGGCCCGCCGGCGCGGCGCGGCCGGCCGCGACAGCCCGACTACCCGCGTGCCGCGACGATCCGATTGCAGGAAGCCCTCGGCGACGAGCTGTTCGTAGACGGCTGCCGTCGTGTTGCGCGACACGCCCAGCGTCTCGGCCAGCGCGCGCGTGCCGGGCAACCGTGTGCCGGCCGGCATCGCGCCGCCCAGAATCGCATCGCGCACGCGGCGCAGCAGCTGCCGCTGCAGCGATGGCGCACCGGCCGAGCGTGCGAGCGGCGCATCGAGCGGCAGCGGCGGCGCAGCGCCGGGGGAAATGGCAGTCGTCATCGGGTCGTCACGGCATGGAATCTGGACACGGGGGCGCCCCGGCGCAGCACGCGCGTGGCACCATGAATATTCAGTACTCTGGCACTTCTCATGGTACCTCGCCGGGACTACGATCGTCTGCATGCCGGCATGTCGCCGGCCGCCAACCGAAGCGAGATCGACCTTGTCCACGCTCACCAACGACTTCCGGCAGCCGATCGGCCGCCCCGTTCCAGACTGGTCCGCACGCCCGCGCCCCGAGCGCATCGTGCTCGAAG
Organism: Burkholderia latens; assembly: GCF_001718795.1. NCBI lineage: Bacteria > Pseudomonadati > Pseudomonadota > Betaproteobacteria > Burkholderiales > Burkholderiaceae > Burkholderia > Burkholderia latens. The sequence goes on from NZ_CP013438.1 coordinate 1,299,622, forward strand.
GCCGCTACTGCCGCCTCGAACCGCTCGACGCCGACCGCCACGCGGCCGATCTGTACGCCGCGTACGCGCTTGCGCCCGACGGCAGCGACTGGACCTATCTCGCGCACGGCCCTTATGCCGACGAGTCGAGTTACCGCGACTACGCACGCGCTGCGGCGGCGAGCGCCGATCCGCTGCACTACACGGTGATCGACCGCGCGACAAACCGCGCCGTCGGCACGCTCGCGCTGATGCGCATCGATCCGGCCAACGGCGTGATCGAGGTCGGTTCGGTCACGTTCTCGCCGCTGCTCAAGCGCACGCCGGTCTCGACGGAAGCGCAGTACCTGCTGATGAAATATGCGTTCGACACGCTCGGCTACCGGCGCTACGAATGGAAGTGCGACGATCTGAACGGACCGTCGCGCAAGGCGGCCGCGCGGCTCGGCTTCCGTTACGAAGGCACGTTCCGGCAGGCGATCGTCTACAAGGGCCGCAACCGCGACACCGCATGGTTCTCGATCGTCGACGGCGAATGGCCGGACGTGCGTGCGGCGTTCGAAGCATGGCTCGCGCCGGAGAACTTCGACGCGAATGGCGCGCAGCGCGAATCGCTCGTCGCGATTCGCAATGCGCAGTCGCAAGTGCGCCGCGCGGCCAGCCCCGCGAACGACGCGACGCGCGTCGCGGTCCGCGCGCTCACGCCAGCAGACGAAGCAGCATGGCGCCCGCTGTGGCGGGACTATCAGAAGTTCTACGAGACCGCGCTGAGCGACGCGGTGTTCGCGACGACATGGGCGCGGCTGACGGATCCCGACGAACCGATGTTCGCGCTCGGCGCGTTCGACGCGTCGGGTACGCTGGTTGGCATCGTGCACGCGATCTATCACCGCTCATGCTGGACCGAAGGGCCTTACTGCTATCTGCAGGACCTGTTCACGGCGGCCGACGCGCGCGGCCAGGGCGCGGGCGGCGCGCTGATCGAGGCCGTGTACGAGCGGGCCCGCGAAGCCGGCGCGAGCCGCGTGTACTGGCTCACGCACGAAACCAATACGACCGCACGCGCGCTGTACGACAAGCTCGCGAACAACGCGGGGTTCATCCAGTACCGGAAGGATCTCAAGTAACGCGGCGACCCGGTCGGGCGAGCGACGCCGATCGCCGCGATGGCCCGCGCGCGCGGCCGACGCGCGACGGCGCAGGGGACCGAACCCCGCGCCGTCGCGATGCGTCTCGCTTTCCGTCTCAATACCGTGAGACGAATGTCCCGGCGTCTCATCCCGATCGATTGGCGCAATCGCAGCAATTTCGGCGCGCCGCATGCGCCCCTCTCCTCCGCCTCCAATGCCACGCGGCCTGCTGCACCGCACGCCGCGTGCGCGTCTTCGTCGCTGCCCGATCGCGCATCCGGGCTGGCCCCGTTCCTGCATATCGGTCGGTCGCGCATTCGCGCGACGGGCTCGACGGCTCCTGCCGTGCGCCCGACGACAACCTGACGGAGACAGCAACGTGAGTACACCGGCACCGAACACCGCTCTGAGCATGAAGGCCGCCGTCTGGCACGGCCGCAACGACATCCGCGTCGAACAGGTTCCCGTTCCGGCGCAACCGCCGGCAGGCTGGGTCCAGATTCGCGTGCACTGGTGCGGCATTTGCGGCTCGGACCTGCACGAATACGTCGCCGGCCCCGTGTTCATCCCGGTCGACGCGCCGCATCCGTTGACGGGCCTGAAAGGCCAGTGCATCCTCGGCCACGAGTTCAGCGGCGAAATCGCGGCGCTCGGCGCCGGCGTGACGGGCTTCGCGCTCGGCGATCGCGTGACGGCCGACGCGTGCCAGCATTGCGGCACCTGCTGGTACTGCCGGCACGGGCTGTACAACATCTGCGAGAACCTCGCGTTCACCGGGCTGATGAACAACGGCGCATTCGCCGAATACGTGAACGTGCCTGCCGAGCTGCTGTACAAGCTGCCCGACGACTTCCCGACCGAGGCCGGCGCGCTGATCGAGCCGCTCGCGGTCGGGCTGCATGCGGTGAAGAAGGCCGGCAACATCGTCGGGCAGACCGTCGTCGTGGTCGGCGCCGGCACGATCGGCCTGTGCACCATCATGTGCGCGAAGGCCGCGGGCGCCGGCCGCGTGATCGCGCTGGAAATGTCGGCCGCGCGCAAACAGAAGGCGCTGGAGGTCGGCGCGACGGCCGTGATCGACCCGAAGGCGTCCGACGCGATCGCGGAAGTCAAGGCGCTGACGGGCAGCTACGGTGCCGACGTGTCGTTCGAATGCATCGGGCACACGGCCACCGCGCAACTCGCGATCGACGTCATCCGCAAGGCGGGCAAGTCGGTGATGGTCGGCATCTTCGAGGAGCCGACGTCGTTCAATTTCTTCGACATCGTGTCGACCGAGAAGGAAGTGATCGGCTCGCTCGCATACAACGGCGAATTCGCGGACGTGATCCGTTTCATCGCGGACGGCCGCATCGACGTGCAGCCGCTGATCACCGGACGCATTGCGCTCGGCGACATCGTCACGCACGGGTTCGAGGAGCTGGTCAACCACAAGGACCGGAACGTGAAGATCATCGTCCAGCCGGCAGCCGCGTGACCACGGCCAGGTAACGCGCAGCTCGGGGGCCGGCCGCGCGGGCCGGCGCGCCCCGGCACGCGGCCCCCAAAAGCCGGCACGCGTGCCGGCCGTTTTCGATGCGCGTACAACGACGCAGCCCGCGACGCGCGGGTTCGGACTTGGATATACTCGTAGCGACATTACCGCCGCGCGCCGCCCGCGCGCCCGCTTCCGTGAAACCACGAGCCGGCCTGATCCTCGAACTCGTCGTCAACCTGCTGCTGCCCTGGGTCGCGTATCGGGTCGCGCACCCGTATTTCGGCGAAACCGGCGCGCTGTACGCGTCCGCGGTGCCGCCGATCGTCTGGTCGGTCGTCGAATTCATCCGCTCGCGCCGCGTCGATGCCGTCGCCGCCGTCGTGCTGCTCGGCATCGCGCTGTCGATCGCCGGCATGGCGCTCGGCGGCAGCACACGCACACTGCTGATGCGCGAATCGCTCGCGTCCGGCACGATCGGCGTGTTGTTCCTGCTGTCGCTGTTCCTCGATCGTCCGCTGATCTTCTATCTCGCCCGAGCGACGGTCGCCCGCGAAATGACGGGCGGCGCCGCGCGTTTCGAGACAGTGTGGGCCGAGCAGCCGGGGCTGCGCCAGATGCTGCGGCTGATGACGTTCGTGTGGGGCGCGTGCATGACGCTCGAGATGCTCGTGCGCCTGTGGATGGTCGTCACGTGGCCCGTCGAGCGCGTGCTCGTCGTGTCGCCGATCATGGGCTACACCGTATTCGGCACGCTGATGGTCTGGACGTTCTGGTACCGGCGTCGCATGCGCGAGCGCAACAGCGTCGACATCCCGACCCGCGACGGCGTCACCGAAACCGCCGGCCGCTGACCGGTCGGCACGTCCATCCTGCACCGCCGGCGTCGGCACCGTGTCGCGGCCGCTGCGGTATGATGCGCGGCGTTTCGTTTGTCCGATGCATCGTCCATGTCTCTTTCGCTTCTTCCGTGCGCCACGATCTGGCTCGCGCTGTTCGCGGCCGCCGCATTCGCATGGCAGCGCCCGCTGCACGGCCTGAGCATCGCCGCCGCCACGCTCGGCTATGCCGGCGCGCTCGCGTTCGGCAAGCTCGAACCGATCGCGCTCGCTCCGCTCGCGCTGCTAGCGGCTGCCGCCTGGGGCGTCGCGCCCGGCCGCCCGCTCGTGGTGCGGATTGCGTCGCATGTCGTATTCGCGGCGCTGGCGATCGCGCTCAGCCTGCATCTGCTTCCCGGTTTCCATAATCCGCGCGTGATCGAGCCGACGCGTTTCACGCCGGACGCCGTGCCGTTCACGATGTATCTGAATTTCGACAAGCCGCTGGTTGGCCTGTGGCTGCTGTGGGCGTTGCCGTGGGTCGCGCCCGACGTCCCGCTGGCGCGGGCGCTGCGCACCGGCGCCGTGGCGGCGGCCGCGACGGCCGCCGCGTGCCTGGCCGGCGCGCTCGCGTTCGGGATGGTCGGCTGGGCGCCGAAATGGCCGGCGTCGGGGTGGATCTGGCTCGTCAACAACGTACTGCTCGTGACGCTCGCCGAGGAAGCGCTGTTCCGCGGCTACGTGCAGGGCGGGCTCACGCGCGTGCTCGGCCGGTTCGGCTGGGGGCCGTGGGCCGCGCTCGCGATCGGCGCGGTACTGTTCGGCGCCGCGCACGCATCCGGCGGCTGGCAGTGGATCGTGCTCGGGACGGCGGCCGGCATCGGTTACGGGCTTGCGTGGCGGCGCGGCGGGCTGCTCGCGGCCGCGCTCGCGCACGCGGGACTGAACCTCGTGCACTTCGGACTGTTCACGTACCCGATGCTCGCGGCCGCGCGCTGAACGCGCAATGGCTTACTTGATCCCGTCGGCAAGCGGCTGCAGGAATTCGGAGAAGCCGGTCAACATGATCTGCACGCCGATGCACAGCAGCAGGAACGCGGACACGCGCTTCGCGACCTTCGTGCCTTCGGTGCCAAGATAGCGCGACAGCAGTGCGGCACGGCTGTAGGTCAGCCAGATCACGACCGCAACGAGTGCCGATACCGAAATCGACACGATGCTCGACAGCATGAACTCCGACAGCTTGTGCGTGCGGTTCGCGTTCAGCGCGATCGCGGTCGCGATCGACCCGGGGCCGACCGTCAGCGGCACGGTCAGCGGGAAGAATGCGCGGGTCATGATCGCGTTCGCATCGATTGGCTTGATCGGCGTATCGCCGCCGGCCGCCGGCCCGTCCGGCTCGTTGAGCATCTGCCAGCCCGCGACGGCCACTGCGAAACCGCCGCCGATCCGCAACGCTTCCATCGAGATCCCGAAGAAATGCAGCACCGGCGTGCCGGCGAAGAACGCGACAAGCAACACGACGAACGCGTTGAACGCGACCTTCTTCGCGAGCAGGTCGCGCTCGTGCTCGGTCAGCGCCTCCGTGCGTTCGAGGAACAGGAACGCGATGCCGATCGGGTTGATGATGCCGATCAGGCCGGTGAAGCCGAACAGGATCTCGGAGATTAGACGGTTGACGATCATCGGGGCGAAGAGACGGTCGGAGCTGGGCCGGCCACGCTCGGGGTCGGGCCGGGGGTCACGCATTGTAGAGCAAGCGCCGTCGCCCGCGACGCAAATCGCGGCCCGCGCCCGGCGGGCCGCGCCACCGCCTTATTCGGCGGCCGGCTCCCATGCCGGCGGCCGCTTCGCGAAGAACGCCGCGAAGCCCTCCTTCGCTTCGGGCGTCGCGCGCACGCGCGAGATCGTCTGTGCGGTGAACGCCGCGCGTTCGTCCGACGGCGGATACTCGCCGATCGCGTCGAAGAAGCGCTTGATCTCCATCAGCGCATTCGGGCCGTTGCGGCTCAGCTCGGCGAGCGTCTTGTCGAGTGCGGCATCGAGCGCATCGAGCGGCACGGCCTGGTGGATCAGCCCGATCGCGACGGCTTCGGCGGCCGCGAGCTGCGTCGCGGTCAGCGCGAGCCGGCGCGCCTGGCGCTGGCCCACCGCTTCGACCAGATACGGGCCGATCACCGCCGGCAGAATCCCGAACCGCGCTTCGCTGACCGCAAAACGCGCATGATCGCTCGCGATCACGATGTCGCATGCCGCGCACAGGCCGACGCCGCCGCCGAACGCGTGGCCCTGCACGCGCGCGACCGTCGGCTTCGGGCACTGCCGGATCGCGCGCATCATCGCGGCGAACCGCTCGGCGTCGCGCAGGTTCGCGGCCGCGTCGTTCGCGCTCGCGCGCTGCATCCACTGCAGGTCCGCGCCCGCGCAGAACGCGCGGCCGTCCGAGCGCAACACGATCGCGCGCACGTCATCGCGCCGTCCAAGCGTCGTGAATGCGTCGGTCAGCTCGGCGATCATCGTCTCGTCGAACGCGTTGAGCACGTCGCCGCGCTGCAGCGCGACAGTCGCGATGCCGCGCGCGTCGACGGCGACGGCCAGGGTCTTCAATTCATCCATCGAAAAGGTTTCCTCGAAAAGTAGAACGGCAACGGCGCCGCTCAGGCCGCCTGCCGGCGATCGATCACGCGCCGGGCCTTGCCGGTCGCGCTCGCCGGAATGCCGCCCGCGGGCAGCACGGTCACGCCGGCCGACACGCCGACCATCGTCTTGATCCGGTGTTGCAGCTCGCGCGCGATCGCCGCGCGATCGCCGTCGGTGATCCCCGCCGCGGCTTCGGAGCGCAGCTCGACCGCGAGGTCGAGCCGGTCCATGTGGCCGTCGCGGGAGAGCGTGATCTGGAACAGGCCCGACAGCTTCGTCTGCGCGACGACGATTTCCTCGATCTGGCTCGGGAATACGTTGACGCCGCGCACGATCAGCATGTCGTCCGAGCGGCCGGTGATCTTCGCGAGCCGGCGCATCGCGCGCGCGGTCGGCGGCAGCAGCGCGGTGAGGTCGCGCGTGCGGTAGCGGATCACCGGCATCGCCTCCTTCGTCAGCGACGTGAACACGAGTTCGCCCTCGCTGCCGTCCGGCAGCACTTCGCCGGTCACCGGATCGATGATCTCCGGATAGAAATGGTCTTCCCAGATCACCGGGCCGTCCTTCGTCTCGACGCATTCGCACGCGACGCCCGGGCCCATCACCTCCGACAGCCCGTAGATGTCGAGCGCGTCGATTCCAACGCGCATCTCGACTTCCTCGCGCAATGCCTGCGTCCACGGCTCCGCGCCGAAAATGCCGATCTTCAGCGACGACTCCGCCGGGTCCATCCCCTGCCGCACCATCTCGTCGATCAGGTTCAGCATGTACGACGGCGTGACGAGGATGATCTTCGGTTCGAAATCGCGAATCAGCTGCACCTGCTTTTCCGTCTGCCCGCCCGACATCGGCACCACCATGCAGCCGAGCCGCTCCGCGCCGTAATGAATCCCGAGCCCGCCGGTGAAGAGTCCGTAGCCGAACGCGTTGTGCAGCGTGTCGCCCGGGCGGCCGCCGGCCGCGCGGATCGAGCGCGCGGTCACGTTCGCCCACGTGTCGATGTCGCGTGCCGTGTAGCCGACCACCGTCGGCTTGCCGGTCGTGCCGCTCGACGCGTGCACGCGCACGACCTGCTCGCGCGGTACGGCGAAGAGGCCGAACGGGTAGTTGTCGCGCAAGTCGTTCTTGGTCGAGAACGGGAATTTCGCGAGATCGGCGAGCGACTTCAGGTCGTCCGGATGCACGCCCGCCGAGTCGAACGTGCGGCGATAGTGCGGCACGTTGTCGTACGCGTGGCGCAGCGACCACTTGAGGCGCTCGAGCTGCAGCGCCTGCAGTTCGTCGCGGCTGGCGGTCTCGATCGGGTCGAGGGCGGCAGCAGGATGCGTCGGGTGAGTCATCGGGGTGCTCCTCCAGTGGAGTGATGTCGTTGTCGTATTCGAAGTAATGCGGCGGCGGCTACGAATGAAACGTGCGGCCGGCCGCGTGCAGCGCGGCGATGCGCGGCGACACGCGATAGCGGTCCTCGCCGTAGCTCGCCGCGAGGTTCGACAGCACGCGATGCACGTAGCCGATGCCGATCGCATCCGCCCACGCGAGCGGGCCGCACGGGTAATTCACGCCCTTCTCCATCGCGAGATCGAGATCGGCGGCCGAGCACACGCCCTGGTTCACGGTGTCGGCTGCCTCGTTCGCGAGCATCGCGACGGTGCGCATCGCGATCATGCCCGGCACGTCGGCGATGCCGACGACGCGCAAACCCGCTTGCTGGAACAGGCCAACCGCGTCCGCATACGCGGCGTCGCTGCACTGGAGTGCGCGCGTCAGCGCGACCAGCCCGGCCTGCGCGTAATCGCGCGCGAGGTCGACGAGTACGAGGTCGGCCACGCCGGTTTGGGCGGCACGTACCGTCGCGGTGCGGCCGTCGGTCAGCGCGATCGACGCGCGCCCGGCCACGGCGATCAGTCCGTCCGCATGCGCGCCGTTCTGCCGCGCGTTCGCGATGCGTTCGACGAAGCGCGCATGCAGCGCGGCGGCCGGGCCGTCGTGCGCGAACAGTGCGACGTCGGCCGGCGCGCCGCACGGCGCCTCGAGTTCCGGCGCGGGCGGTGCCGCACCGTCCGCATACGAATAGAAGCCGCGCCCGGACTTGCGCCCGAGGAAGCCCGCGTTCACGAGTTCCTGCTGGATCAGCGACGGCGTGTAGCGCGGGTCGTTGAAGTACGCACGGAACACCGATTCGGTCACCGCGAAATTCACGTCGTGACCGATCAGATCCATCAGCTCGAACGGCCCCATCCGGAAGCCGCCGGCGTCGCGCATCACCGCGTCGATCGACGCGGGCGTGCCGGCCTGCTCGTTCAGCACGCGCAGCGCCTCCGCGTAATATGGCCGCGCGACGCGGTTCACGATGAACCCCGGCGTCGATTTCGCCATCACCGGGCGCTTGCCCCACGCGGCGGCCGTGTCGTACAGCGTCTGCGCGACTTCCGGGGCGGTCGCAAGCCCGCTGACCACCTCGACGAGCGCCATCAGCGGCGCCGGATTGAAGAAATGCAGGCCGGCGACGCGTTGCGGCGCGCGCAGCCCGGCCGCGATCGACGTGATCGAGATCGACGACGTGTTGGTCGCCAGCACGCAGCTATCGTCGACATGGCGTTCGAGCGTCGCGAAGATTTCGCGCTTCACGTCGAGCCGCTCGGCAGCCGCTTCGACGATCAACGCAGCGCCTGCGAAATCGGCCAGCGCGCGCACCGCGCGAATCCGGCTGCCCGCGGCGTCCGCGTGAACCGGGTCCATCCGGCCTTTCTCCGCGAGCCGCGCGAACTGCGCACGGATACCCGCCAGCGCCTTGTCGCACGCGGCTTCGTTCAGGTCGTGAAGCAGCACCGTATGGCCGGCCGCCGCCGCGACCTGCGCGATACCGGCGCCCATCGCGCCTGCGCCGATCACGCCGACGACCGCCGACGGCGCCAATGCGCCCGAGTTCACCGAATGTGCAGAAGAAACAGCCATCGCTTGCGATCCGTCATGAAAGTGGAGGTGCAAGCGATTATAAACCGACCGGTCGGTAGATTTATGTCAGGGCGAGCCCGAATTTGTCGTGCAAGAGACCGTTACGAGAACTGCAAAGAACAAAAATCGAAAGATCGGGGCACTTTTTGTAAACCGAAAGGTCCATGAAAGGGTTTGAATATGAGATAGTGACCCCGGATCGCCTGATAAAATTCGACAAATTGCCGGATTTCAAGGGGAACCGCGTGCCGCGCCGCTGCCGCGCACCGTCCGCAACGCTGTCGGGGCCGTCTGGAATCGCCCGGGCTGGCCATCGCCATGCGGCAACGTGCTTTTTTCCGCACCCCGTCACATCGAACCGTTTCATCGCGCGGCAGGCATCGGTCCGCCCGCGCCCGCCGTCGTCTCGCGGCGGCGCCCCCGGGCAGCACGGTTTCCCGCTGCCGCCCGTCAGTATCATCGTCCTCGTTCGGAATATCCGGCCGGGCTTCGTCAACCCGTGACGGCGCGCTGCGCGCCGCCACTCGCATAGGAAACCGTCCATGCCGATCTCGTCCAACCAGCTCCCGCGCTGGACCCTCTGGGCCCCGCTTGCCGCGTGGCTGGTACTCGCGCTGTCGCGCGTCGTGCCGGCCGAAGGCGTCGTCATCGCGCTGTTCGCCGCCGCCCTCGCCGGCGCCGTGTTCGCCGCCGTCCACCATGCCGAAGTCGTCGCGCACCGCGTCGGCGAACCATTCGGCACGCTCGTGCTCGCAGTCGCCGTGACCGTTATCGAGGTCGCGTTGATCGTGTCGGTCATGCTCGGCGCCGGTCCCGAAAAATCGGGCCTCGCGCGCGACACCGTATTCGCGGCCGTGATGATCATCTGCAACGGGATCGTTGGCCTGTGCCTGCTCGTCGGTGCGTGGAAGCACGGCGAGCAGGACTTCCAGGGACGCGGCGCAAGCAAGGCGCTCGCGGTGCTCGCGTCGCTGTCGGTGCTGTCGCTCGTGATGCCGAACTACCTGAGCGCAGCACCCGGCCCGTTCTTTTCGAAATCGCAGCTCGCGTTCGCCGGCGTCGCCTCGCTCGTGCTGTACGGCGCATTCGTGTTCGTGCAGACGGTGCGCCATCGCGATTACTTCCTCGCCGAGCACGACAGCGCGAACGAAACGGTCCACGCGGCGGCGCCGAGCAACCGCACCGCGGCCATCAGCATGATCCTGCTGTTCGCGAGCCTCGTATCGGTCGTGCTGCTCGCGAAGCTGCTGTCACCGGCCGTCGAGCACGCGGTGATGAAGCTCGGCGCGCCCGAGGCCGCCGTCGGCATCGTGATCGCCGCGCTGGTGCTGCTGCCCGAAGGGCTTGCCGCCGTCACCGCGGCGCGCGCGAATCGCCTGCAGACCAGCATGAACCTCGCGCTCGGCTCGGCGCTCGCGAGCATCGGGCTCACGATCCCGACCGTCGCGGCGGTGTTCATCTGGATCGGCCAGCCGCTCACGCTCGGCATCGGCCCGATGGAAACCGTACTCCTCGCGCTGACGCTGCTCGTCAGCACGCTGACGCTCAGCCAGGGGCGCACGACGGTGCTGCATGGCGTCGTGCATCTCGCGCTGTTCGCGGCTTATCTGTTCCTGTCTGTCACGCATTGATGCGCACGGGCGCGGGCATGGCGGCTCCGCTGCGCGACGCCCCGCGCCGGAGAAAGCGCGCACGCGCCACAATCGTTCGGAACGGCATGCGCACAGGCGCGCCCACCGGCGACTACGGCCGGTGCGCGCCGCGCCTTAAACAACCGCGCCGTCCGCCCCTTCCGTCAAAAACCGTTCGACCATCGCGTTGAACACCGGCAACGCCGGGTTGTCGTTGTCCGCGCGCCATGCGAGGTACAACTCGGCGGCCACGTCGACACCGGCGAGCGGCCGAAACACGACGCCGTCCACATGCAGCTCGCGGGCCGACGCGGGCACCAGCGCCGCACCGAGCCCCGCGCGCACGAGGCCGAGAATCGTGTGCGTCTGCCCGACGTAATGCAGGTAGTTCGGCAGCCGCCCGGCGCTCGCGAACATGCCCGAGATCATGTCGTGGAAGTACTTCCCCTCGTTCGGCGAATACGCGATGAACGGCTGCCGGTCGAGCTCGTCCGGTCCGATCCGTTCGTACGCGGCAAGCGGTGCGCCCTGTGCGACCGCGACGAGCATCGGCTCGCGCTGCACGAGCCGGTACTCGAGCGGATGCCGCGCGGCGCGCTGGCGCACGAAGCCCGCGTCGAGCATGCGCGACGCAAGCGCATCGATCTGCACGGTCGACACCATTTCGCGCAGCTCGACATCGACGTCAGGCAGCGCATGCGCCGCATGCGCAAGCAGCACCGGAATCATCCGGTATGCACTGACGGCCGTGAAGCCGAGCGTGATGCGCCCCGCCCCGCCGTGCGCGACACGTTGCGCGGCCTGCTCCGCTCGTGCGGAAAACTCGAGAATGTGCCGTGCATCGCGCAGGAAGCGCTCGCCAGCCGCGGTCAGCCGCACTTGCCGGCTGCTGCGCTCGAGCAGTGCAATGCCGAGCGCATGTTCGAGCAACTGGATCTGCCTGCTCAGCGGCGGTTGTGTCATGAAGAGGCGCTTCGCCGCGCGACCGAAATGCAATTCCTCGGCCACCGCGACGAAGCAGCGCAGCTGGTTCAATTCAATCATTCAATTTTTGGATCAATCAATAGTCTTTTGATGTTAGACGCATATCGATCCGATTCCTATACTCGGTTTCACCTGATGCGCGGCCCGCGCCGCACGCAACGACCGAGACCTTCATGCCCATCGACATCCTCCTCACCCAGCCGCTTCCGGACACCATCGACGCCGAACTGACCGACCGCTACGCGGTGCATCGCCTGTATGCGGCCGACCACCCCGATGCGCTGCTCGAGCGCGTGGCGCCACGCATCCGCGGCGTCGTCACCGGCGGCGCGACCGGGCTGCCGACCGCGTTGATGGACCGGTTGAGTGCGCTCGAAATCATCGCGATCAGCGGCATCGGCACCGACGCCGTCGATCTCGAGCGCGCGCGTGCGCGCGGCATCCACGTGACGACGACGCCCGACGTGCTGACCGACGACGTCGCCGACATGGCGATGGGCCTGATCCTGATGACGCTGCGCGACCTCGGCGCCGGCGAACGTATCGTACGCGCCGGACGCTGGGGGAAGACCGCGCAGCCGCTCGCGACGCAGGTGACGGGCAAGCGGCTCGGGATCGTCGGGCTCGGCCGTGTCGGTCGCGCGATCGCGCAGCGCGCGCAGGCGTTCCGGATGCCCGTCAGCTATTTCGGCCCCCGCGAGCACCGCGACAGCGGCTATCGCTACGTCAGCGACCTCGTCGCGCTCGCACGCGACAGCGACGTGCTCGTGCTCGCGGCATCGGCCGACCACGGCAACGTTCTCGTGACCGCCGACGTGCTCGCGGCGCTCGGCAGCAAAGGATTCCTGATCAACGTCGCGCGCGGCAAACTTGTCGACGAAACCGCACTCGTTCGCGCGCTCGCGGACGGCACGATCGCCGGCGCCGGACTCGACGTGTTCGTCGACGAGCCGCACGTGCCGCGCGAACTGTTCGAGCTCGACCGCGTGGTGGTGCAGCCGCACCGCGCGAGCGCCACGCACGAGACACGCGAAGCCATGGGACGGATCGTGCTCGCGAACCTCGCCGCATGCTTCGCCGGCCAACGCCCGCCGACCACGGTCACCGGCTGAGCGCCGCGGCCGCCGCCTCTTTACGACATCAAACGACAAGCCTCCGCACGACGGAGGCCAGGAGACAAACATGCCCCATCGATCCAGCGGCAGCGCCGCCGTCGCCACCGCGCCCACCGCGTCCGGTTCCTCCACCGCGTCTCGCACGCTCGGCCGCGTCCGTTTTTCGGTACTGGCGCTGATCTTCGCCGTCACCGTCGTCAACTATGCAGATCGCGCGACGATGTCGATTGCCGGCACCGGCGTCGCGCATGATCTGGGGCTCACGCCCGTACAGCTCGGCATCGTCTTTTCCGCGTTCGCGTGGGCCTATGCGATCGGCCAGATCCCGGGCGGCTGGCTGCTCGACCGCTTCGGCGCGCGCCGCGTGTACGGGCTGAGCCTGCTGCTGTGGTCGGTGTTCACGATGCTGCAAGGCACGGTGGGCTGGTTCGCCGCGTCCGGTGCGACCGCGACGCTCACGCTGTTCGCGATGCGCTTCATGCTTGGCCTCGTCGAATCGCCGGCGTTCCCGGCCAATTCGCGAATCGTCGCGTGCTGGTTCCCGACTGCCGAGCGCGGCACCGCGTCGGCGCTGTTCAATTCGGCGCAGTACATGGCCGTCGTGCTGTTCACGCCGGCGATGGCGTGGCTCACGCATGCGCTCGGCTGGGAACACGTGTTCCTGTGGATGGGGATGCTCGGCATCGCGCTGTCGGTGTTCTGGTTCGCGTGGTATCGCGAGCCGCATGGCCATCCGCGCGTGACCGACGCCGAACGCGACCATCTGCGCGCGCACGGTGCGCTCGTCGATCTCGAGGCGAACCGGATCGGGCAGCGCTCGCGCGTGTCGTGGCACGACGCGTCACACCTGTTCCGCCACCGCAACCTGTGGGCGATCTATATCGGCCAGTACTGCATCACCGCGCTCACCTACTTCTTCATCACGTGGTTCCCGATCTACCTGATCAAGGGGCGCGGGATGACGATCATGGAAGCCGGCTGGGTCGCCGCGCTGCCGGCGCTCTGCGGCTTCACGGGCGGCGTGATCGGCGGCGTGCTGTCGGACTGGCTGATCCGGCGCGGCGTGCATCCGTCGCGCGCACGCAAGACGCCTTTCATTGTCGGGATGGCGATGGCGACGCTGCTCGTGCTCGCCAACGGCGCGTCGTCGAACGCGGTCGTGATCGCGCTGATGACCATCGCGTTCTTCGGCAAGGGGCTCGCGGCGGTCGGCTGGGCCGTACTCGCCGACACCGCGCCGGAAGGGATGGTCGGCCTGAGCGGCGGCGTGTTCAACGGGCTCGGCAATATCGCGGGGATCGTCACGCCGCTCGCAATCGGCTACTTCGTCGCGCACACCGGTTCGTTCGCCGGTGCGCTGTGGTTCGTGGCCGCGCACGGGCTGATCGGCATCGCCGCCTACGCGTGGCTGGCCGGCCGCTTCGAGCGGATTCGCGTCACGCGGCGCGCGTAACGCGCGGGGTGCTCGCCGGACGCGCGAGCGTCGGCCCTCATCACGCGCGCTGGCGACTCGCCGGCGGCTGCTCGACCGCGAGCCGGTCGAGTTCGCGCAGGTCGTTCTCCAGCGCGGGCGTGAGCGTCGTACGCAAATGGTCGAGAAACGTGCGGATCTTCGCGTCGAGATAGCGTCGCGTCGCATAGACCGCATACACGCTGACAGTCTGCAGCCGGTACTCGGGCAGCACGCGGATCAGCCGCCCTTCGCGGATGTCGTCGAGCACCGTGTACAGCGCGACGCACGCGATCCCGCGCCCGGCGCGCACCGCCACGCACAGCGCATCCGGCACGTTGACCTGGAACGGCGCCGGCTGCAGCTCGTAGACCGTCTCCTCGCCGTCGCCGCGCTCGAGCCGCCATTCGCTTGCCGGCGACGCCGGCGTGTCGAGGCGCAGGCACACGTGGTTCGGCAGGTCGTCCGGCGTCTTCGGCGTGCCGTGGCGCGCCAGGTACTCGCGCGACGCGACCAGCACGCTGCAGCTCGTGCCGCAGGTCTGCGCGACGTATCCGGAATCGGGCAGCTGCGACGCGGTCACGATCGACACGTCATAACCTTCTTCGACGAGGTTCGGCATGCGCTGCGCGAGCGTCAGTTCGACCGACACGTCCGGATTGTCTTCCTGATAGCGCACGATCGACGATACGACATGACTCTGCCCGAGCCCCGTCATCGCGTGGATGCGCATCTTGCCGCTAGGCCGCAGCAGCGCGTTGCGCGCTTCGGCGTTCGCGTAGTCGATCTCGGCAAGAATCGATTTCGCGCGCTCGAAATAGCGTTCGCCGCTTTCGGTGAGACCGAGGTGGCGCGTCGTGCGATGCAGCAGCCGCGTCTGTACGTGCGCTTCGAGATTCGATACCGCGCGCGACACCTGCGCGGTGGTCGCGTCGATTTCTTTCGCGACCGCGGTAAAACTGCCGGCTTCGACAACGCGCACGAACAGGCGCATGTTTTCGAGCATGTCCATTGGATTGGCTTCGGGAGTATGGGGAAACGTCGGCGGCGCTCGCTTCAGACGGGAACCGGGGCGGGCGCGCGAGCCACACGCGGGCGATAACCTTGCCGGGGAACAGGCGGGAGAGCGGGCATCGCGTGCGTGGTCGTGGCATGTCGGGGGAATTGGGTGGCCGAATTGTACGCCGCCGCAGACAAATATGCGCGCTGCAGGGCTCCCAGGCTTTCATCCGACGAAAGGTTCTTGCAAGACAAGTGCATCGCGCGCGTGCAACACGTTGATGCAGCGCGACAATTTGTATCACAACACGATATAATTCCGGCTTTCTTGCGCGGCCTCGTCCGCGTTGCCATTTTTTGCGCTTACCTTCATGTCGTCAGGCTCCTCCCCGTCGCGCCGCACCTTCCGGCAATGGCTGCACAGCTTCGTTCCCCATCCGATGACGCTAGGCTGGCGCGAGCGCATGCGCTCGTGCATGGGGGCCCTCGTCGGCATCGCGACGGTCGGCGTGACGATGCGGCTGATGCCCGGCGTACCGGGTCTCGTGCCGCTGCTCGTCGCGCCGATGGGCGCATCGGCCGTGCTGCTGTTCGCGGTGCCGGCGAGTCCGCTCGCGCAGCCGTGGTCGATCATCGGCGGCAACCTGGTGGCGGCGACCGTTGGCGTCGCATGTGCGCAATGGATCGCCGATCCGATCACGGCCGCCGCGGTCGCCGTCGCACTTGCGATCGGCGGCATGTTCGCGCTGCGCTGCGTTCACCCGCCGTCGGGTGCCGTCGCGCTGACGGCGGTGCTCGGCGGGCCGGCGATCCATGCGCTCGGCTTCGGTTTCGTGGTCGAGCCGATTGCGCTGCAATCGGCGATCCTGCTCTCGGTCGCGCTCGCATACCATGCACTGACCGGCCACCGCTATCCGCACGGCGGCGTGCGCCCGGACGCAAAGCCGCAAGGCGGCAGCGCAGCGCCCGCGCGCGGCGGCTTCACGCGCGCCGATCTCGACGCGGTGCTGAAGCGTCGCGGCGAATGGCTCGACGTCGATCCGGATGACCTCGAGATGCTGCTGCGCGAAACCGAAATGCAGGCGTATACGCGCACGTTCGGCCAGCTCACGTGCGCGGACCTGATGACGAAGAATGCGATCGAGGTCGCGCCGTCGACGCCGGTGACGGGCGCATTGACGCTGCTCGACCGCCATCGCGTGAAGGCGCTGCCCGTCGTCGACGGCGACGATCGCCTGATCGGCATCGTCACCCGCGCGGACCTCACGCGCCAGCTGCGCCGGCCGACTCCGCTGTGGCAGCGGCTGTCCGCGCGGCTGCCGCAGTCGCTCGGTGGCCAGCCCGCCAGCGTCGCCACCGTGATGACGCGCGACGTCGCATGCGTGCAGCAAACGATGCCGATCACCGCGCTCGTGCCGCTGTTTACGCATTCGGGCCATCACCACATTCCGGTCGTCGATGCGTCGCACCGTCTGGTCGGCATCATCACGCAGACGGATCTCGTCACGGGCCTGTATCGGCAAACGCAGATGCTCCAGGCCGCATAACGCGGGCGCATGCCGTGTAACGGATAGCGAAATGCAGATTTTTCTCGTAAAATCGCTCTTTTATATCATGTTGCGATATATTTTTTCGCTACCGAAACCGACTATCCGACCGACCGCAATGACCGATACCCGCCGCGCGCTCAACAAAAGCGATTTCCAGCAACTGTCCGAGTTCCGCTACCAGATGCGCCGCTTCGAGCGCTTCTCCGAACGCGCTGCGCAAAGCGAAGGCGTGACGCCGCTGCAATACCTGCTGCTGCTGCACATCAAGGGCTACCCGCACCGCGAGTGGGCCACGATCGGCGAACTGGCGGAACGCCTGCAGGCACAGCACCACGGTGTGGTCGCGCTGGTGACGCGCTGCGAGGCGCTCGGGCTCGTGAAGCGCAAGACGAGCGAAGCGGATCGCCGCCAGGTCGAAGTGCATCTCGAAGAGGCCGGCGAAACGCTGCTCGCGCGCCTTGCGGCCATGCATCGCGCGGAACTGAAATCGTTGAAAGGCACGTTCCAGGTTCCGCAGATCGATTACTGACCCTCGCTTTTTCAACCTTTCCCTCACACCGATGAACGCTCCACATAAACGCGATTTCTCGACCAACGAACGCCTGCCCAGGATCGCGTTGCTGGCTGCCGTCATTGGGCTGCTCGGCACGCTGGCGGCGTTCGTGCTGTTGAGCCTGATTCACCTGTTCACGAACCTGTTCTTCTTCCAGCAGTTCTCGTTCGTCGACCGCTCGCCCGCCGACAACACGCTAGGCGCGTGGGTCATCGTCGTGCCGGTGATCGGTGGCTTGATCGTCGGGCTGATGGCGCGCTTCGGCTCGGAGAAGATCCGCGGCCACGGCATTCCGGAAGCGATCGAGGCGATCCTGTTCGGCAAGAGCCGGATGTCGCCGAAGGTCGCGGTGCTCAAGCCGCTGTCGTCCGGTGTCGTGATCGGCAGCGGCGGCCCGTTCGGCGCCGAAGGCCCGATCATCATGACCGGCGGCGCGCTCGGCTCGCTGATCGCGCAGTGCGTGCACGTGACCGCCGCCGAGCGCAAGACGCTGCTCGTCGCAGGCGCGGCCGCCGGCATGACCGCCGTGTTCGGCACGCCGGTCGCCGCGGTGCTGCTCGCGGTCGAACTGCTGTTGTTCGAATGGCGCCCGCGCAGTTTCCTGCCGGTCGCACTCGCATGCGCGGTGGCCGGGTTCGCGCGTGCGGTGTTCTTCGGCGTCGAGCCGCTGTTCCCGCTCACCACCGCGTCGCCGACACCGGTCGCGCTGCTGTCGTGCATCGTCGCGGGCCTGCTGTCCGGTGGGCTCGCATGCGGCCTGTCGGCAGCGCTGTATCGCATCGAGGACGGCTTCGCGAAGCTGCCGGTGCACTGGATGTGGTGGCCGGCGCTCGGCGCGATCGTGATCGGCGTCGGCGGCTGGGTCGAACCGCGTGCGCTCGGTGTCGGCTATGACGTGATCGGCGACTTGCTGCATCAGCATATCGCGCTGAAAATCGCGCTCGCGCTGCTGATCGTGAAGGCCGTGATGTGGGTGATCGCGCTCGGCTCCGGCACGTCGGGCGGCGTGCTCGCCCCGCTGCTAATGCTCGGCGCGGGCCTCGGCACCGTGCTGTCGCCGGTACTGCCCGGCGGCGACCCGGCACTGTGGCCGCTCGTCTGCATGGCCGCCACGCTCGGCGCGACGCTCGGTGCGCCGCTGACCGCGATCGTGTTCGCGTTCGGCCTCACGCATGACGCGAACGCGCTGCTGCCGCTGCTTGCCGCGACGCTCGTCGCGCACGGGTTCGCGACGATCGCGATGAAGCGCTCGATCATGACCGAAAAGATCGCGCGTCGTGGTTATCACATCTACCGCGAATACGGCGTCGATCCGCTAGAGCGGCATGACGTTGCCGAAGTGATGACGGCGGCCGACGCGCTCGTCGCGATCGACGGCGCCATGACGCTCGATGCGGTCGAGTCGCAATACTTCGGCGCAAAGCAGACGCACCGTGCGTATCCGGTCGTGCACGACGGCCGCCTGCTCGGTCTCGTCGATCGTGCGACGCTCGACGCGCATCGCGCTCAGGCCGGCTCCGGCGCGACGTTCGCGAGCGCATTCGCCGATCGCGCGCCGGCCGTCGCACAGGCTCACGAAACGTGCCGCGTGGTCGCATCGCGGCTCGCGATGCTCGGCCTCGAGCGCCTGCCCGTCGTCGACGATCCGCAATCGCTGCGCCTCATCGGCATCGTGTCGCGCAGCGACCTGATCAAGCCCGCGCTCCAGCACTTCGACGACGAACAGAAGCGCGAGCGCTTCCGCCCGATCGTGCCGGTGAATCTTCGCGCCGCCGCCAACCGCAAGGCCGGCTGACCGTTACCGCGTGCGCGGCGCGCAGCGCACGCACCATCTCGCGTCGCACCCGTCACGTCGCGAAGCGGTGCGCGCGCTGCGCGCCGTTGCGCATTCCGCCGCATCCGGCGTTTAAACTTGGTTGACAGTCGACCGGACGAAAGTTTGTCATCATGGTTCTCATGCGACGGGGCCACCATTCAGCCATTCCAGCGCGACAACCAACAACGAGCGTCGCGGCGCGACATGCAGACACATGCAGTACGCCGCGGCCGGCAATCCACCACACCCACGGACAAGTGCGTCGGCCACTCGGCGAACGACCTCGTGCGGTCGCGCCACTCGATCATGCTGCCATGCAGCAGAACGGCATGCATCCGCATCGGCGTTTGGCAAGCGCGTTAACAACTTGTTTCGGAATTGCCGGAACCGCATTTGGCGGATGCGATCTCACAGACACGCAGCTTTCTGCTGCGCATCCCACTCAATCAATCACGACTCGAGGGAGATAAAACGTGAACGTGAAATACTTACCGCTCATCGCATTGACCGTGGCAATTTCTGCGCATGCTGCCGATCCGGCCGTGCAGAACGTGGGACAAAGCCAGAAATCCGCTCAGGACGTCTCGGCCTGCATCGCGAAGACCTGGGCCGACAAGTCGCAGCAACAGGTGATTTCGCAAAACGTGCTCGCCAACGGCCTCGCGACCGACGTGTACGCACCGGGCCAGCAACCGCCGAATGGCGCGGCCGCGATGGTTCGCCCGTCGTGGAAGCCGGACGCGAAGACGTGGGTCGGCATGCGCGGTGACGCGGCTGCAGCCGGCGACATCAACGCCTGCCTGTAAGCCTGCGCCGGACGGCATTGCGCCGTCCGCATGCGACGAGCCCCGCTTCGGCGGGGCTTTTTACTGGTCGACGCGCCGCGCTTACAGATAGCTGCAGACGTAGTCGAGCGTCTCGATCACTTCGATGTCGAACCGGCTCTTGCCCGGCACCGAGAACGATTCGCCGGCGCCGTAAGTCTGCCATTCGCTGCTGCCGTCGAGCTTCACGCGGCACTTGCCGGCCTGCACTTCCATCAATTCGGGTGCGTCCGTGCCGAAGTTGAGCGCGCACGGCAGGATCACGCCGAGCGTCTTGCGCGTGCCGTCCGGGAAGAGCACGGTATGCGACACGCACTTGCCGTCGAAATAGACGTTCGCGCGCTTGACGACCGATACGTTGTCGAATTGGGTTGCACTGGTCATGTGATACCTCTGATTGCTGGATGCGGGATGCCGGATGGCGTGTTGTCGGCGGCCGGCCAGGGCGGCAGGCCGGCCGTTATGATACCGGCTCGCGGCGAGCGCGCCGCAATTGCTTGCCGCGCGCAATCCCCGCGGAAGGCGCTCGCCAGATAATCAGGATTGCGATTCGATCCACCAGCGGGGCACACCTGCTCCGGCTCATCCCAGCCCCTTGCGGCGCGCGGAATCGCGCAGGCAGTCGAGCAGCATCGCAGCGGCCGGCGTGAGCGGACTGTCGCGGCGCGTAATCACCTGCACCGATACGGCCGGCAGCCGCTCGCGGATCGGCAGCACGGCGAGCTTGTCGCGCGCCCACTCGCCTTGCAGCAGTTGCTCGGGCATCGATGCGATCAGGTCGGCGCCCGTCATCAGACTATGCGCGAGCCCGAAGCTCGGACATTCGACGACCCGTTGCGGCACCGGCAACCCATACGCAACGAACGAATTGAACAGCACCTGCGTCGAGCTTTCCGGCGACGGATTCATCAGCCAGTCGGCTTCGACGAGATCGGCCAGCGACGTGGCCGATGCGAGCGGATGCCCTTTGCGCGCGACGATCAGCGACCGGCTCGCATAGAGTTCTGCATGATCGAACTCGGCCGCGAGCAGCTCGGGCACCACGACGGCCACCGCGAAATCGAGCGAGCCGTCGTGCAGCCGCGGCAGCGCGACGCCGGGGAACCCTTCGATCAGATTGACGCGCGCGACCGGAAAGCGCCGCCGGAACGCGCGGAATGCGTCGGGCAGGATCGTCACCGCAGCGGCCGGCGTGATGGCCGCGGCGACCGAGCCCGTCATCGCGCCCTGCGCCTGTTCGATGTCGTCACGCGCGCGCTGCATTTCCGCGACGATCAACCGCGCCCGCACCTGCAGTTGCTGGCCGAACGCCGTAAGCTGCACGCCGCGCGCGGTGCGCACCACGAGCGACACGCCGAGCGCGATCTCCAGTTCCTTGACGGCTTTCGTCAGCGCCGCCGGCGACACGTTCAGGCGACGCGCGGCCGCGCGGATGCTCCCTTCTTCCGCGACGGTGACAAACGCTTTCAGCTGATGGTATTTCATGACCGCATGCCTGGAATCGTGGAAACGCGACGCCCGGCCAGACGCGGCGGCTCAGGGTATTCCCGAGCGGCAACCGGTGGTGAGCACCAAAGCAATTTAGCAGCTTCTGGTACCCGACAGAAATTTATATGCTTGGCCGTCATATCCGCGTCAAACGTCCATCCAGCCACACCCGCCCCACTGGAGACACCATGCTGCAAGCCGTGAACCCCGTGATCCCCGGCATCGCCGCGATCGCCCCCGACCTGATCGAAGTGCGCCGCCGCATCCACGCGCATCCCGAACTCGCGTTCGAGGAAACGCTGACGAGCAATCTCGTCGCCGAGCTGCTCGCCGGCTGGGGCTACGAAGTGCATCGCGGCATCGGCAAGACCGGCGTCGTCGGCGTGCTGCGCGAAGGCCAGAGCGCACGCACCGTCGGGCTGCGCGCCGACATGGACGCGCTGCCGCTCGCCGAAACCACCGGCCTGCCTTACGCGAGCCGCCACGCGAACAAGATGCACGCGTGCGGCCACGACGGTCACACGGCAATGCTGCTGTGCGCGGCGCGCCATCTCGCGGCGACGCGCCAGTTCTCGGGCACGCTGAACCTGATCTTCCAGCCGGCCGAGGAAAATTTCGGCGGTGCGAAGTCGATGATGGACGACGGCCTGTTCGACCGCTTTCCGTGCGACGCGATTTTCGCGATCCACAACATGCCGGGCCGCGCCGCCGGCGACATGGCGTTCCGCAGCGGCGCCGCAATGGCGTCGGCCGACCGCGTGACGATCACGCTGCGCGGCGTCGGTGGTCACGGCGCGATGCCGCACTTCGCGCGCGATCCGATGTCGGCCGCGGGCAGCATCATGGTCGCACTGCAGACGATCGTCGCGCGCGAGGTCGACGCGCAGCATGCGGCCGTGATTACGGTCGGCAGCGTGCAGGCCGGCGAAACCTTCAACATCATTCCCGAATCCGTCGTGATGAAGCTGTCGGTGCGCGCGCTGAATGCCGACGTGCGCACGCTGCTCGCACGCCGCATCGAAGCGCTTGCGAAAGGCCAGGCGGAGAGCTTCGGCGTCACGGCCGAAGTGGATTACGACTACGGCTACCCGGTCCTCGTGAACCATCCCGAGCCGACCGCGTTCGCCGCCGACATCGCGCGCCAGATGCTCGGCGCCGAGCGCGTCGAGACCGACGCCGCGCCGCTGATGGGCAGCGAGGACTTTGCGTTCATGCTCGAAGCGCGCCCCGGCTGCTATGCGTTCATCGGCAACGGGATCGGCAGCAAGGGCGGCTGCATGGTGCACAACCCTGGCTACGACTTCAACGACGACATTCTCGCGATCGGCGCGAGCTACTGGGTCCGCGTCGCCGAAGCCTGGCTCGCGGCCTGACGGCCCTTCATCACGCAGTTCCGCGCCTCAGCAGGGGAACCTCATGGAAACGTCCGCCCTTCCGTTGTCCGGCTCGCCGGCCGATGCCCGCGCCGCCGCGAAGAAACGCCGCCTGATCGCGGCGGCCGCCGTCGGCAACGCGCTCGAGTTCTACGACTTCACGGTCTACAGCTTCTTCGCGATCCTGATCGGCAAGCTGTTCTTTCCGGTGCATTCGTCGTTCGGTCAGTTGATGCTGGCGGTCGCGAGCTTCGGCGTCGGCTTCGTCACGCGCCCGCTCGGCGGCCTCGTGATCGGCATGTACGCGGATCGTGCGGGCCGCAAGAAAGCGATGATTCTCACGCTGCTGCTGATGGCGCTCGGCACCGCGACGATCGCGGTCGCGCCGACCTTCGCGCAGATCGGCATCGCCGCGCCGCTGCTGCTCGTGCTTGCACGCCTGGTGCAAGGGTTCGCATCGGGCGGCGAAGTGGGCGCGTCGACGACGCTGCTGCTCGAACAGGCGCCGCAGCATCGCCGCGGTTTCTATGCATCGTTCCAGTTCTCGAGCCAGGGGCTCGCGGCGCTCGCGGGGGCGCTTACCGGCGTCGCGCTGACGTCGACGCTCAATGCCGCCCAGCTCGAAAGCTGGGGCTGGCGCGTGCCGTTCGTCATCGGCACGCTGTTCGTGCCGCTCGGTTACTGGCTGCGCCGCACCGTCGAGGAGGTGCCCGCCGCGACACCCGCCGCCGCACACGCATCCGGCGAGAAGGTCGCATCGCTGCCGCTCGCCGACGTGCTGCGCCATCACGGCAAGGCCGTGTTTGCGGGCCACGGCGTGACGATCGGCGGCACGTCGATCCACTACATCATCGTGTTCTACATGGCGATCTACGGCGTGCAGGTGCTGCATCTGCCGACCTGGCTGTCAATGACGGCCGGCTGCGTCGCCGGTGCGATTTTGATGCTCGTGACGCCGATCGGCGGGCATCTGTCCGATGTGTTCGGCCGCAACCGGATCGTATGGTGGACGCGCATCGTGCTGATGGTCGCGATCTATCCGTCGTTCATCGCGCTGAACCGGTGGCCGGGTGCTGCATCGCTGCTCTCGATCATCGCCGCGCTGTCGATCGTGCATGCAATCAACATCGGGGCGACGGGCGCGATGCTCGGAGAGCTGTTTCCGCGTGCTGTGCGGGCGACGGGCGGTGCGCTGGTGTATAGCGTGGGCGTCGCGATCTTCGGCGGCTTCGCGCAGTTCTTCGTCACCTGGCTGATCGCGGCGACAGGCAATCCGAATGCGCCTGCGTGGTATGCGATCGGCTGTGGCGCGCTGACGCTGCTCGCGATTCGGTGCATGGACGAGAAGGCCGGGAAGGCGCTCGATTGACTGGCGCGCGATGCGCTGTGCGGCAGTCGTTGACGCGCCAAACGCGCATCGGGCATGATCGTCCCATGCACAACGCAACGACGCCTCTTCCGACGACCACGCGCACGACCGCCTTCGGCGGGCCGGTGTCGCGATCGCGCGCAAGGTCGTAGCGTCCCGATTCCCACAGGCCCCGCCGGTTCCGGACGGGGTCTCGTCGTTTCTCCGTCCGTGCCAGTCCTTCAGGAGAAACGCAATGTCCGAAGCCCCTTCCCCGAAACGTGCGCTGCTCGTCATCGACATGCAGGTCGGTCTGTTCGACGGCCCCGATCGTCCACATGACGGCGAACGCGTGCTGGCCAGGATCAACCGGCTGATTCGCCGCGCGCATGACGCCGGTGCTCCGGTGTTTGCCGTGCGTCACACCGGCCCGGACGGCTCACCGAGCGCGCCCGATGCGCCGCTGGCCGCGTTGCTGCCGGACCTCGCGATCGATACGGCACGCGATATCGTGTTCAACAAGACTCGGCCGAGCTGCTTCGCCGGCACGCGGCTTGCGGAATGGCTGCACGCGGCCGGGATCGGCGAAATCGCGATTACGGGAATGAAGACGCAGTACTGCATCGACACGACCTGCCGTGCGGCCGCCGATCTCGGCTTTCGCGCGGTGCTCGTCGCCGATGCGCACACCTGCATGGATACGCCCGACCTTCCGGCCGGGCGGATCATCGCGCATCACAATGCGACGCTTGGCGGACCCTTTGCGACGTTGACGACGACCGACGCGTGCGGGTTCTGATGCACGACGCTGGCCGGACCACGATACATGAGGGCGCACGTTGCGATCGCTTCGTCAGCAAAGATCGGCCGCGTGCATTGCTTCGATGCTTGACGATGCGCCGCGGACTGAAACGATCGTCATCGAAGGCATTGTGTCTGCTGACAGGGATTCGCCGAGCCGCGTCGATACCGCGACGATCCGCAAACCCCGCAAGCGGGAAAGGCACGGGCCGCCCTCACCGTGCGTTGCCTGCACCAAGCCCGCGCTCAGAACGTATGCATCATCCCGACATACGCACCCGTCTGCGACTCGCCCGTCATCGGGCTCGTGCCCGACGTCGCATCCCGCGGCGACGCGAGCAGCGAGAAGTTCGAATTCCCGCCGTTGCGCACGTACGCGACGGTCCCATACAGGAACGTGCGCTTCGACAGGTTGTACGTCGTCCCGAGCACGTACATGATCGCGTGCCCCGACGGATCGTGCGACGCATCGCCGCCGCCGTCGCCGACCTTCACGTAATACCCGCCGCCCGTCACGGCCCACTGCGGCGTAGCCGTATAAGTCGCACCGAGCCAGTAATGATCCGCGCGATCGGCCACGCCGGCAGGACTGTCCGGCGTCTGGTAGTGCGTATACGCGCCCTGGATCTTGAACTTCGACACCTTCACGTTCGCGCCGACGAAATACTCTCGCGAAGCCGTGAAAATGTTGCTGAACTTGCCGTTGTTGTCGCGCAGCTCGTCGTAGATGCCGCGCACGTCGAGCACCGGCGAATGGTACGAGATCATGATCCCGTCCGAGCGGCCGAAGTCGTCGGCCGCGCCGTAGTTGAAACCGCGCGACTGATTGCCGAACGCATATTGCGCCTGCACGTCGAAGCCGCCGATCACCGGGCTGTGATATTCGATGTTGTTGCTGCTCTGCTGCCAGTTACGGCCGCGCACGAGCGACGCGGACGAAAACGCCTGTTGCACGAACGGGTCGAATTCCCACACGCCGTCACTATCGATGAACAGATTGCGGCCGGCCTGCAGCTGCCCCCACGTATCGCTCTTCAACCCGACATACGCGCGGCGCGACCACATGCGTCCGCCGCCCGTCGTGCCGTTCATCACCTGGAACGCGGTTTCCAGGTTGAAGACCGTCGACATCCCGCCGCCGAGATCCTCGAAACCCTTCAGCCCGAACATGCTCGTGCCCCAGTCGCCGCCTTCCGCGCTCCAGCGCGTCGAACTGCCGTTCGGGGTCGCGATGTGGTTCAGGTATTCGATGCCGCCGTCGATCCGGCCGTACAGTGTGACGCTCGTTTGTGCAAACGCAGCCGCCGGCGTGGCGGCCGCAATCAGCCATGCGAAGTATTTGAGTCGCAAAATGATGCCCCCTCGGAGTCTCGACCGTCCGACCCGCGCGCTGTGCACGGGCCGGCAGTCCGTTCACCCGCGATCGACCGAAAAACGTCCGGGGCCCGCCGCGCACAGCGCGAGCAAGCCGCCCGAGATCGCGATGTTCTTGTAGAAATGAATCATGTTGTTGATCTGCTCGCCGCCGGCCATCGTCCAGTAGTGGTGGCCGATGACCGCGGTGCCGATCGTGTACAGCGCAAGCAGCAGCGCGAGCGGCCGCGTCTGAAAGCCGACGAGCAGCGCGATGCCGACGAACAACTCCATCACGACGGAGATCGCCGCCGAAACGATCGGCGCCGGCGCACCCTCGCTTCCCATGAACGCGATCGTACCGGAGAAGTCGACGATCTTCTTCCAGCCGAACATCACGAACAGGATCACGAGCAGGATTCGGGACAACAGCAGCAGCACATCGCGCTGGGACGCGAGAAACGGTTGATTCGGTGTCATGGTGTGATCAACGAAAGCGATGCGCGCAAGCAACCGCACGCACCGGATTGCCAATGAACCAGGACGGGCGGCCGTCTGGGCCGCCCGCCGCGCTCTGCAACAACCGGCATCGGGGCCAACCGATGTGCTGTGCTCCTCCTGTCAGTGCTGCGGCGACTGCGCACGCGTCAACGCGCCTTCGCGACGTCCTGCTCGGTCACCTTCGCGGCCGGATTGCCGAACTGCCCCGTCACGTAGTTCGCCAGCGC
Source organism: Burkholderia latens (assembly GCF_001718795.1). Classification (NCBI taxonomy): domain Bacteria; kingdom Pseudomonadati; phylum Pseudomonadota; class Betaproteobacteria; order Burkholderiales; family Burkholderiaceae; genus Burkholderia; species Burkholderia latens. The sequence goes on from NZ_CP013438.1 coordinate 1,326,631, forward strand.
GGCGATCTGCGCATCCGTCAGCTCGTTGCGGAACGCGGGCATCCCGACGTCTTCGCTGCCGGCTTTACGCTCGACCCCGTTCAGGATCACCTGCACGAGGTTCGTCGGATTCGGCGCACCGACCGTCGAATTGTGGAATAGCGACGGATAGTAGCCGTCCGGCGTGCCCTTGCCTTGCATCTGGTGGCACGTCGCGCAGTTGCCGAGGTACAGCCGGGCCGGGTCGATGCCCGACGACGCGAGCGGCACGCCGCGCAGCTTCAGCCCGTCTTCCGCGGGCTTGCCCCAAGACGAACGCGACTGCTTTGCATCGCCGTTGGCGACGGCTGGCACCGTCCGGATGTACGTCGCGATCGCGCCGATATCGGCGTCGGTCATCTTCGAGAAGCTGTGCTCGACCGCTTCGGCCATCGGGCCGGCCGCCTGCGCGACGCCCGGCACGCTGCCGGTACGCAGGTACTGGACGAGCTGCTGCTGCGTCCAGCCGCCGATCCCCGCGTTCGGGTCCGACGTGATGTTGTAGCCGTCCCAGCCCGCCAGCACCGAGCCGGACAGGAAGCTGCCGCCCGTCTCGTCGAGCGACTTCTCCTGCATCGCGATACCGCGCGGCGTGTGGCACGTGCTGCAGTGCGCGAGGCCCTGCACCAGGTACGCGCCACGATTCCACTCGGCGCTCTGCGACGGTTTCGGCTGGTACGCGCCGTCTTTCAGGAACAGCCAGTTCCAGATCTTCAGCGGCCAGCGCATGCTCAGCAGCGCCGGAATCTCGTTCTTCGGCGGCGCCTGCTTCACCGGCTCGACGCCATGCATGAAGTACGCGTACAACGCCTGCACGTCGTCGTCGTTGATCTTCGCGTACGACACGTACGGCATCGCCGGATACAGGTTGTCGCCGTTCTTCGACACCCCGTGACGCACGGCGCGTTCGAAGTCCTCGAACGTCCACTTGCCGATACCGGTATCCGGATCCGGCGTGATGTTGCTCGTATAGATCTTGCCGAGTTTCGGCACCGGCATCGCGAGACCGCCCGCGAACGGTTTGCCGCCCTTCGCGGTGTGGCAAGCCATGCAGTCGCCGGCGACCGCGAGATATTCGCCGCGCTTGATCTGCGCGGGATCCGCGGAATCGGCCGCGCGCACGAGGCCCGGCAGCGCGACACAGCCCGCGAGGAGGAAGGTGAGAGTAGATTTCCGCACGGTCAGACTTCCTTCTTCAGCGTGTCTGACATCCGCAGCGCGAGCGCCGCGATCGTCAGCGTCACGTTTACCGTACCGACGGTCGGCATCGTCGAGCTGCTCGAGATGAACAGGTTTGGATGGTCGAACGTGCGGCAGTCCTTGTCGACGACGGAGTCGCGCGCATCCGCGCCCATGATCGTCGAGCCCGTGATGTGGTTGTTCGGCGCGAACTCGTCGTTGAACACCACGTCAGTGCCGCCCAGCACCTTCGCGGCGGTCGCGTAGACCTCGCGCGTATGCACCGCGCCGCGTTTGACGTAGTCGTCGATCGCATACGTGATTTCCGGGCGCGGAATGCCGATCGCGTCGGTGGCCGTCTTGCTCGGCACGATGCGGTTTTCGGGTTGCGGCAGGATCTCGTGGAAGCAGTCGAACTGCACGTAGCGCGCGGAGCGGTCGCGGATCTGTGCGTCGAGCTCCTCCGGCTTCATCAGCTTGCCGGCCTTGAAGATCTTCTGCGTCTCCTGGTTGATGCGCGACATGTTCGACAGGTGGATTTTCTTCGCCGCTTCGGTCGCGCGGAACGGCCCGTCGCGAAAGCCGATCAGCGACGTCATTTCCTGCGGGCCGCGGCCCGGCCACAGCTTCTCGCTCGCGTAGAACGACACGCCCGTGCCCGGGTGATCCATCAGGTTGCGCCCGACCATGTCGGAGCTGTTCGCGACGCCGTTCGGGAAATCGCGATTCGCGGACATCAGCAGGATCTTCGGCGTCTCGATGCCGTTCGCCGCCACCACGAAATACTTGCCTTCGACCCGGTGGTCTGCGCCCGTCTTGTCCTTGTAGATCGCGGCGACGATCCGCTTGTCCGGCCCTGTCTCGAGCTTGTAGACGACCGCGCTGTCGATCAGTTTCGCGCCCGCCTGCTCGGCCTTCTGCACGTGCACGATGCCGTTGTACATCGCGCCGATCGGGCAGATCGGCATGCAATTGTTGTTCCCGCAACAGGTCGGCCGCCCGTCATACGGACGGCTGTTGCGCGCGACCGGTTCGGTCACCACGTGGAACTTCGGGTCATAGCCGTTGAGCGCGCTCTTGATCGTCTGCTCGTTGAACGACAGCGGCAGCGGCGGCATCGGGTAAGGCTGCTTGCGCGGCGAGTACAGATCCTCTTCGGGACCCGGCCCCCACACGCCGAGCTCTTCCTCGGCGCGCTGGTAGTAATGCTCGAGGTCGTCGTACTGGATCGGCCAGTCGCGGCCGACGCCGTACACGGTCTTCATCTTGAAGTCGTTCGGGATGAAGCGCCACGCAGACGCGGCCCAGTGCCACGTCGTGCCGCCCACCGCGCGGATGTACTGCGAGTTGAACTTGTGCTCGCCCTTCAGGATCAGGTAGTCGTTCGGCGGGCCGTATTCCGGATGCGGCGCCCACGGGCTCGACGGGTACGGCGCCATGAAGTCCGTCTTGTCGGGCTGATTGCGAAAGCGCTCGACAATTTCGCCGCGCCGCATGCGCGGGCCGGCCTCCAGCAGGATCACCGACTTGCCGGCCATCGCCAGCTGGTGCGCAACGATCGCGCCTGCGACACCGGACCCGACGACCACGACGTCGGCTTTTTGCGTATCGGTATCGGCCATCAGGCTTGCCTCTCGATCGGTTTTTCGGCCCAGAAGCCGGGTTTGTTCGGGCAATACGACGGAATCACGAGCGTATCGGACACGACGCTGAACATTAATGCTTCTTCGTAGGCAATCACGACGTTGTCGACGATGCCGAGATACCACGCGCCGAGTGTCGACAGCGCGGCGGCTTCCTGATCGGGCGTCAACGAGCCGGACGCAAGCGCGCCCGCAAGTTGCGACAGCGCGTCGGCGGTTTTGAACGAGCCCTTCTGCAACGCTTGCAGGTAGCGTTCGCCGAGCACGCGGCTCAGCCCTTTCTTGCCTGTCAGTGCTTCGGAGAGCGTCATGAACGCGTCGATCGGCGCGGTGCCGGGGCTGTCGGCCAGGGCCCGCAACGCCAGCGAGCCGGTGAGACTCGCCGCCGTCAGCGCCAGTGCGCCCTGCAGCCATTGACGCCGCGTGATGCCTGTTGCGGCTGCGTCGCTATCGCGACGCGAGTGGGGGGTGTTGTCGTTGTGCATGTTTCCTTCTCTCGAACACCGGATTCGGGAAAACCACGCTTGATATTTCTCAAACTATCGCGCGGCCCTGCAATGTACGCGCACAAACCGGATCGGACAATGCTTTTATAGTCCATTAAATGTTCCGCAATCCGAGACAATCGACATTTCGCTTCATCTTTGTGTCGTCGACGCGACAATTCTGCAACGGGATGCCGGTGTGTCGCAACCCGACGACACGCAACCTTCGGCCATTCGCTCGCATGCGCGTCGGTTAGAATCGCGTGCAATCAAACAGAAAGCTTCCCTCCGAGGGCATCGAGCGATGAAGCAGCACGACAAACACAACAACACGCGTTCAATCCACCACACCACACGGCTGCTCTTGCGCATCGGCGCGGTGGCCGCGCTCGGGGCCGCCACCGCGCTGTCGCTGCACGCGGGCGCGGCGCGCACCGTGAGCGTGTCGCCGCAAGGCACCGTCACCGAAGTCCGGCAGAGCGTCGTCAAATTCGACGAGGCAATGGTCGCATTCGGGTCGGCATCCGCGCCGAACCCGGCGCGTCTGACCTGCAACGATTCCGCTGCCGCACGCGGCCAGGGGCGCTGGCTCGACGACAAGACGTGGGTGTACGACTTCGAGAACGACCTGCCGCCGGGCGTGCGTTGCTCGGTCGCGCTCAACGACACGCTGCGCTCGGTCGCCGGCAATGCGGTCAGCGGCCCGCGCCGCTTCACGTTTCAGACTGGCGGCCCGTTCCCGGTCACGGTGCGTCCCGGCTCGCGCGAGATCGAGGAACGCCAGGTTTTCGTGCTGAAGCTGAACGGCCCGGCCGAGCCGCGTTCGGCGCTCGCGAACATCTGGTGCGAGGCGGCCGGGATTGGCAACCGCATCCCGGTCACCGCCGCCGACGACGCGACGCGCAACGCGCTGCTCGATCACTTCGGGCTGAAGAAGGACTCCGCGCGCGTGCTGACGCTGTCGTGCGCGCAGGCTCTTCCTGCAAGCGCGAAGATGCAGCTCGTGTACGGCAAGGGCGTCGCGAGCCCGAGCGGCATCGCGAACGACACCGAGCGCCGCTTCGACTTCACCGTGCGCGCGCCGTTCGCCGCGAGTTTCTCGTGCGAGCGCGAGAACGCGAAGGCGCCGTGCACGCCGCTGCGCCCGCTGACGCTGTCGTTCAATGCGCCGATCTCGCGCAAGAACGCCGAAGCGATCAAGCTGCGCGGCCCCGACGGTTCGCTTTCGCCGGCATTCGCGGCCGACGACCACAGCGACGAAGTGACGACCGTCAAGTTCGATGCGCCGCTGCCCGCACAGGCGAATCTGACGATCGAGCTGCCGTCGGGCCTGCGCGACGTGACCGACCGCTCGCTGTCGAACGCCGACCTGTTCCCGCTCGCGACGCGCACCGCGCCGATGCCGCCGCTTGCAAAGTTCTCGTCCGGCACGTTCGGGATCGTCGAGCGCTTCGCCGAACCCGATACACCGGCGCTCGTGCCGGTCACGTTGCGCAACGTCGAAGCCGATCTGCACATTGCAGGCCTGAACGCGGGCGGCGCGCAATTTTCGAACCTGAAGGTCGAGAACGACACTGCGATCCGTCAATGGATGCGAACCGTCGAGCGTTTCGACAACTGGTCGATGACGGCCGGCACGATCGATGAGCGCATTCCGGGCCTGCTGCAACGCAAAGGCCAGCATCCGGTCTACGTGCCGCTCGAAGCCGGCGAGAAGATGCCGGCGCCGCAGAACCGCCGCATCGACGTGCGCTCGCTGTCGCTGCTGACCGGCGAACCCGGTGTGCAGGCGCTGACGCTACCGAAAGCCGATCCGAAGGGCCTGCGCCCATTCGAGGTCGTCGGTGTGCCGATCGACAAGCCCGGCTTCTACGTGCTCGAACTCGCGTCGCCCGCGCTCGGCCGCTCGCTGCTCGCGAAACCGTCGAACATGTACGTGCGCACCGCCGTGCTCGTCACGAACCTCGGCGTGCACCTGAAGCAGGGGCGCGAGAACAACCTCGTGTGGGTCACGACGCTCGACAAGGGCAAGCCGGTGCCGAATGCGCAGATCCGCGTGTCCGATTGCAACGGCGATGAAATTGCGTCCGGCAAGACCGACGCGCAGGGGCTGCTCACCATCGACGGGGCCTTCGAGCCGAAGCACGAATGCAGCCAGACGGAGCGCTTCGACGACTATTTCGTGTCGGCGCGCGTGGACGATCCGAAGACGGGCCCGGACATGGCGTTCGTCAGTTCGAACTGGAACCGCGGGATCGAGTCGTGGCGCTTCAACGTGCCGACCGACACCGACAGCGCACCGACCGTGCGGGCACACACCGTATTCGACCGCACGCTGCTGCGCGCCGGCGAAACCGTTTCGATGAAGCACTTCCTGCGCACCGAGACGCTGCAGAGCCTCGCGTTCCCCGCGCAATTTCCGGCGCGCGTGACGATCCGTCATCTCGGCTCCGACCAGACGTACAAGCTGCCGCTTGCGTGGTCCGCCGACCACAGCGCGGATACGCAGTTCACGCTGCCGCCGGCGGCCAGGCTCGGCGAATACAGCGTCACGCTCGAAGGCGGCCCGGACGATGCGCCGACCGCGAGTTACTACAGCGGCAGCTTCCGCGTCGAAGCGTTCCGCCTGCCGGTGCTCAAGGGGACGATCAGCGCGCGCGACGCGCAGAAGAGCCCGCTTGTCGCGGTCAAGGAAGCGCCGCTCGCGGTGCAGATCGACTACGTGTCGGGCGGCGGCGCGTCGAATCTGCCGGTGCAGGTATCGGCGCTGATGAAGTGGGCGTCGCCGCCGTTCGCGGATCGCTTCGAGGACTTCAGCTTCACGCCGTATCGTCCCGAGCGCAGCGACGGAAACGCCGACGACGATGCGCAGGACGGCGACAACGCGTCGGCCGCGAACAACGATCCGGACGCGACGAAGTTGATCGCTGACAAGCTGCCGCTGACGCTCGACCGCAACGGCGCGGGTTCGGTCACGCTCAAGGGCCTGCCCGACGTCGACGCGCCGAAACGCATCGCGCTCGAGGCGACGTTCGCCGACCCGAACGGCGAAGTACAGACGATTCGCGGCGACACGATCCTGTGGCCGGCCGCGGTGGTCGCGGGCATCAAGGCAGGCCGCTGGGTCTCGGTCGGCCAGCGCGTGCCGGTGCAGGCGCTCGCGCTCGACCTGCAGGGCAAGCCGCGCGCATCGGTCGCGATCGAGATCAAGGGCGTCGCGCACATCACGACGTCGTCGCGCAAGCGGATGGTCGGCGGCTTCTACGCGTACGACAACAAGAGCGACACGCGCGACCTCGGCGTGCTGTGCTCGGGCAAGACCGACGACAAGGGCCGCATGGCGTGCGACGCGACGCTCGAACAGGCCGGCAACGTACAGCTGATCGCGGTCGCGAAGGACGGCGACGGCCGCACGTCGAACGCGTCGACGTCGGTATGGGTCACGCGCGAGGACGAACTCTGGTTCGGCGGCGACAACACCGACCGGATCGACGTGATTCCGGAGAAGACGTCCTACGAACCGGGCGAGACGGCCCGCTTCCAGGTGCGCATGCCGTTCCGCTACGCGACCGCGCTCGTCGCGGTCGAGCGCGGCGGCGTGATGGAAACGCACGTGGTGCAACTGAACGGCAAGAACCCGACCGTCGACCTGAAAGTCGGCGAATCGTGGGGGCCGAACGTATACGTGTCGGTGCTCGCGCTGCGCGGCCGTATTCGCGAAGTGCCGTGGTATTCGTTCTTCACGTGGGGATGGAAGGCGCCGGTCGAATGGGCGCGCGCGTTCTGGCGCGAAGGCCGCCACTACGAAGCGCCGACCGCGTTCGTCGACCTGTCCAAGCCCGCGTTCCGCTACGGACTGGGCGAGATCAAGGTCGGCACCGGCGTGCACCGTCTCGGCGTGACCGTAACGACCGACGCGACGCGCTACACGGTGCGCAGCAAGGCGCAGGCGCACGTCAAGGTCACGCTGCCGAACGGGCAGCCCGCCCCCGCTGGCACGCAGATCGCGGTCGCGGCCGTCGACGAGGCGCTGCTCGAACTCATGCCGAACAACAGCTGGGACCTGCTCGACGCCATGCTGCAGCGGCGCGCGTACGGCGTCGAGACGGCCACCGCGCAGATGGAAATCGTGGGCCGCCGTCACTTCGGCCGCAAGGCCGTGCCGGCGGGCGGCGGCGGCGGCAGCGCGCCGACGCGCGAGCTGTTTGACACGCTGCTGCTGTGGAACCCGCGCGTGACGCTCGACGCGAACGGCAGTGCGACCGTCGAGGTGCCGCTGAACGACGCGCTCACGCGCTTCCGGATTGTCGCGATCGCGGCGGTGGGCGCCGACCGCTTCGGCACGGGCAGCACGTCGATCCGCAGCACGCAGGATCTGCAGCTGATCTCCGGCTTGCCGCCGCTCGTGCGCGAAGGCGACGCGTTCCGCGCGCAGGTCACCCTGCGCAACACGACCGAGCGTGCGATGCAGGTCGTCGTGACGCCACACGTAACGGGCGTCGACGTCGCGCCGCAATCCGTGTCGCTCGCAGCCAATGCGGCGGCCGAGGTCGCATGGACGATCACCGTGCCCGAGCAGGCGCTCGACGCCGGCGGCGCGCTGAACTGGCGCATCGACGCGGCGGAGCAAGGCGGCAAGCGCGCGTCCGACGCACTGGCCGTCACGCAAAAGGTCGTGCCCGCGCTGCCGGTGACCGTGCAGCAGGCGACGCTCGCCCAGGTCGACGGCACGCTTACGGTGCCCGTCGCCGCGCCGGCCGGCGCCGTCAACAACGCGCAGGGGATGCCGCGCGGCGGGATTGCCGTGTCGCTGCAGTCGAAGCTCGCGGAGGGGCTGCCCGGCGTGCGGCGCTGGTTCGAGCGCTATCCGTACCGCTGCCTCGAACAGCAGACGTCGCGCGCGATCGGCCTGCACGATGCCGCGCAATGGCAGGCGCTGGTCGCCCGCATGCCCGTGTATCTCGACAGCGACGGCCTCGCGAACTACTTCCCGCCGTCGTCCGATGATGCGCACTACGGCAGCCCGACACTGTCGTCGTATCTGCTCGTCGTATCGGACGAAGCGAGCCGGCTCGACCCGCGTTTCGCGCTGCCGGAAGACGTGCGCACGCGGCTCGAAGCGGGGCTCGCGCGCTTCATCGACGGCCGCATCGAGCGCAACGCATGGGCGCCGCGCCAGGACCGCGATCTGCGCAAGCTCGCCGCGATCGAGGCGCTGTCGCGTTACGGCGCCGCGCAAGGCCGGATGCTCGGCTCGATCGAGATCGCGCCGAACCAGTGGCCGACGTCGGCGGTCATCGACTATCACGCGATTCTCACGCGCGTGAAGGACATCCCGCAGCGCGACGAGAAGCGCGCGCAGGTCGAGCAGATCCTGCGTGCGCGCCTCACATACCAGGGCACGCAACTGGTGTTCTCGACCGCGCGCGACGACGACCTGTGGTGGTTGATGACGAGCAACGAAACCAACGCCGCGCGTCTCGCGCTGGAGTTCGCCGGCGACCCGGCGTGGAAGGACGAGATGCCGCGCGTCGCGACCGGTCTGCTCGCGCTGCAACGCCAGGGCGCATGGCAGACGACGACGTCGAATGCACTCGGCCAGCTCGCGATCGAGCGATTCTCGCGCACTTACGAGAGCACGCCCGTCGCCGGCACGACGAAGGTCGCGCTCGGCAGCAACGAGCGCGCGATCTCGTGGTCGCAAGCCCCTGCTGCGGCCGCCGACACGCCCGCGTCGGCCACCGCCGCGACCCGCACCTCCGCCGCGCGCAGTGTGCTGATGCCGTGGCCGCGCGCTGCGCAAGCGGCGGCGACGCTGTCCGTCACGCAGGACGGCACGGGCCGCCCGTGGGCGACCGTCGAAAGCCTCGCCGCCGTGCCGCTGCGCGCGCCGTTCGCGGCCGGCTACCGGATCGCGAAAACCGTCACGCCCGTGTCGCCTGCGGTCGGCGGTGTGTTGACGCGCGGCGACGTCGTGCGCGTGCGTCTCGACATCGATGCGCAGAGCGACATGACGTGGGTCGTCGTCAACGATCCGATTCCGTCCGGCGCGACGATCCTCGGCTCGGGCCTCGGCCGCGACTCCGAGGCCGCGACGCAGGGCGAGAAATCGCCGGACGGTGCATGGCCGGCGTTCATCGAGCGCGATTTCGACGGCTACCGCGCGTATTACGACTATCTGCCGAAGGGCAAATTCTCGGTCGAGTACACGGTGCGGCTGAACAACGTCGGCACGTTCGGGCTGCCACCGACGCGCGTCGAGGCGTTGTATGCGCCGTCCGTGTACGGGCTTTGGCCGAACCCGCCGATGACCGTGAAACCGGCCGACGCGGGCAAGTAACGGGTATGTGATGATCGATCGTGTATTGCGGCGGCCGGCGCGCTACGCCGGCCGCATCTTCGTCGCCGCCGTGCTCGCCGCGCCGCTCGTCGCGCATGCGCTGCCCGGCTACGACGACGTGCGCCGCAGCTGGCGCAGCTCGGACTGGGTGCTGCTCGCGCGCGACGGCACGCCGCTGCAGCGCATGCGCGTTGACCTCACCGAGCGGCGCGGCGACTGGGTGTCGCTCGCCGACGTGTCGCCCGCGTTCCGCGAAGCGATCGTCGTGTCGGAGGACAAGCGCTTCTACGAGCACAGCGGCGTCGACTGGCGCGGCATTGCAGGCGCGGCGTGGGGCAACCTGTGGAACGAGCGCACGCGCGGCGCGTCGACCGTGACGATGCAGCTCGCCGGGCTGCTCAGCGATTCGCCGCGACGCTCCGGCCAGCGCTCGTTGCCGCAAAAGGCGACGCAGGCGATGAACGCGCTGCTGCTCGAACGCGGCTGGCGCAAGGATCAGATTCTCGAGGCGTATCTGAACCTCGTGCCGTTCCGCGGCGAGACGGTTGGGCTCGGCGCGTTGTCGCAGGTGCTGTTCGGCAAGGCGCCGTCCGGCCTCGACGCGC